>JBBQEF010000036.1:0-26783 GCA_038320445.1 Mycobacteriales bacterium | reverse complement strand
GCGGGGAGCGACGGCGTGAGGGAGCAGGCTACCGGGAGCGTTCGGCAGCACCCGACACAGCCACCCAGCGGCGCGTCGCCCCTGCACCCGGACCACCGTCCGCTATCGGTCAGGGACGGAGCGTCCCGAACCGTTGACGGGGCACGCGGTGCGAACCGGGCAGCGGTCGCAGTCCGGCCCGACCCGGGCGATGAACTGCGAGCCCGAGGTCTCCTCGGCGGTGCTGCGCACCACCTGCTCCCAGTGGGCGACGCCGGCGTCGTCCAGGGGCGCCTGCACCGGTTCCTTCGCGTCCCCGCCCGCCCGCTGATCGGCGAGGTACACCAGCCGGGCCCCGCCCGGCCGCGCCCGCCGGCCCACCAGCTCGCCGAACGCCCCGAGCGCGGCCGCGAGCTGGTAGACGGCGAGCTGCGGGTGCTCGGCCGCGGCCCGGGCGCTGACGGCGGTCTTGCCCGTCTTGACGTCGATGACCACCGGCCGGCCCTCGGAATCGACCTCCAGCCGATCGACGCGGCCACGCAGCCGCAGGCGCGGGCCGTGGCGGGGCACCTCGGTGGCGGCCAGATCGAGCTGTACCGGCTGCTCGACGGCGACCAGACGCAGCCCATCGGCCCGGCTGGACCGCACCCAGCTGTCGAACGCCGCGAGCATGCCCCGCACCCGGGCGAGCTCGCGGCGGCCGAACCACGGTGCTCCGGCGTCGAGCCGGGCCCACGCCGACTCCAGCGCGCCCTGCAGCTCGACGGCATCCGCGCCGCCCGCCTCGGCCTGCACGAGCGCGTGCACCAGTGACCCGGTGACCGCAGCGAGCGCTCCGACCTCACCGCCGCCGTGACGTTCGAGCACCCAGCGCAGGGGGCAACGCATGATCTTCTCGACGTCGGACGGCGACACCGGCACGATCTCGCCCGCGGTGCGCAGCGGCGCCTCGCTCGACACGGGATCGACGCCGTACCAGTCGCGGGGGTGTGCTCCGGGGACACCTGCCTCCGCCAGGCGCGCGAGCTGCACCGCGGCGCGCCCCCGACGCTCGTCGCCGGCCGCCGGATCGCAGACCGCGCGCCGCAGCTCCCCCACCAGCTCGGCCAGCACGAGCGACCGGCCGGGCCGGTGCACGGGCCGGTCGGCCTGGCCGGCCGGCACGGGATCGAGCTCGTCGAGGAAGCGGGACGGCTGCTCATCGTCGCCCTGCACGGCGCTGACCAGCAACGTGTGCCGCGCCCGGGTGCACGCGACGTAGAACAGCCGCCGCTCCTCGGCCAGCAGCGGCGCCACCCGCGACACCCGGCCGTCGGGATCGGCGACCCCGGCGACGAGGTCGACCAGCCGCTCGTTGCCCAGCAGGCTGCCGCGCAACCGGAGATCGGGCCAGGTGCCCTCCTGCACGGCCGGGACGGCGACGACGTCCCACTCGCGCCCGCGCGCGGCGTGGGCCGTGAGCAGCGCCACGGCCTCGCCCTGCGGTGCCCGGGCGGCGAGGGAATCGCCGGGCAGCTGCTGCTCGGCGAGGTACTCGGTGAACCCGGCGACGGCGGCGCCGGGCAACCTGTCGGCGTGGCGTGCCGCGGCGTCGAACAGGGCCAGGACGGCATCGAGATCACGATCGGCGGCGGCGCCGACGGGCCCGCCGCGCGCGCTGGCCTCGCTCCACCGCCGGCCCAGCCCGCAGGCCTGCCACACCCGCCACAGCACCTCCTCGGCGCTCGCCTCCTCCCGCACTGCATCGCCGGCGATCGCGAGCAGCATGCCCACCCGGCGCAACGGGGCCGTCTCCTGCGGGGGCAGGCTCGCAAGCGGATCGGGGCGGCCGAGCGCGGCCGCCCGCAGCGCCTCCACCAGCAGCGGATCGCTGCTGAGCCGCTCTGCGTCCTCGCCAGAGACGACGGCGGCGTGCAGCCTCAGCAGGCCCCGGCGCAGGCGTCGCATCCGCATCGGATCGGCCGAGCCCAGCGGGGAGGTGAGCAGCGCCGTGGCCGTGTCGGCATCGAGGGCCTCGGGCCTGGCGGCGACGCGGAGCACCATGAGCAGCGGCACCACCGCGGACTGGCGGGCCAGCGGCAGCTCGTCGGCGGGAGCCGCGATCGGGACTCCCGCGGCGAGCAGGGCACGGCGCAGCGTGGGCATCGAGCGGCGGGTGGAGCGGGCGAGCACGGCCATCCGCGACCAGGGCACCCCGCCGGTGAGGTGGGCGCGGCGCAGCTGATCGGCCACCCACCCGGCCTCCTGCGACGCCGAGGTGAACACGCGCACCGAGACGGTGCCCTCCGGGCCGTCGTCGGGGCCGTCGGCACCGACCCGGACGCGGCCCTCGCCGGATCCCGGCAGGCGCGCCACCAGCCGGGCGCCCGCCGCGCGCACGGCGGGAGCGCTGCGGTGATCGGTGGTGAGCACGACCGTCTGCGCCTCGACCGCGCGCAGGCCCTGCGGATCGGCACCGCGGAAGTTGAGCACCGCCTGATCCGGATCCCCGGCCAGCAGGACGGTGGTGGCGCTGGCACCCAGCGCGCGGACCAGCTCCATCTGCTGGGGATCGAGATCCTGGGCGTCGTCGACCACGAGGTGGCGGACGCGTTCCTGCTCTGCGGCGAGCAGCTCGCCGTCGGACGCCAGCGCATCGAGCGCGGCCGCCACCAGCTCGGCGGCGTCGAGCGCGGGCGCAGTGGCCTGTGGCGCGCCGCGCCCCGCGGCCCCGCGGAGCAGGTTGACCTGCTCGTAGGTGCGGAAGAACCGGCCGGCTGCCTCCCAGGCCGGCACGTCGTGGCGGTGGCCCAGCTCGTAGAGCTCCTCGGGCCCGAGCCCCCGCTCGGCCGCCCGCAACAACAGCTCGCGCAGCTCGGCGGCGAAACCGGGCAGCCCCAGCGCGGGCCGCAACGACCCCGTCCAACCCGAATCCGCCACGTCGCCGTCGAGCTCACCGCCCAGCAGATCGCGCACGACGGCGTCCTGCTCGGCGCTCGCGAGCAGCCGCGGCGGCGGATCGCCGTGCAGCGCGGCGTGCAGCCGCAGCACCCCGAACGCGTAGGAGTGCACGGTGCGTACCAGCGGCTCCCGCGCGGTGCGCCCGTCTCCCAGATCCGAGAGCCGCTCCCGCAGCTCCGCCGCGGCCCGCCTGCTGCCGACCAGCACGAGCGTGCGGGACGGATCATCGCCCTCCCGCACCCGCGCGGCGACGGCGGCGAGCAGGAGCGTCGTCTTGCCGGTGCCCGGGCCACCGACCACCCGCAACGGCCCCGCCCGGTGCGCCAGCACCCGCTGCGCCGCACCATCCCACACCGGCTCCGGGCCCACCGCGCGCGGACGGCGGACGAGGCCGGGCGCACGGTGCAGCGGGCGGGCGGATCGGGTCACGCGACGATGCAACCACGAGGCACCGACAGTTCAGCGACCGACGGTGTAACCGGTGTGCACGACGCCGTTCGCGAAGCGTCGCTCGCCGAGCAGTTCGAACCCGATGCGGACGCCGGCGGGCAGCGCGCGGGTGCCTCCTCCCACGGCGACCGGCGACACGAACAGGTGCAGCTCGTCGACCAGGCCCGCCGCGAGCGCCTGGCCGGCGAGCGTCGGGCCGCCCACGAGGAGATCCCGGTCCGCGGCGGTCTTCATCCGGGCCACGGCGGCGGGGTCGAAGGCGCGCTCGATCCGCGTCCGCGTGCTGGAGGCCGTGTGCAGGGTGGTCGAGTAGACGATCTTGTCCGCGTCCCGCCAGATCGCGGCGAAGTCCTGTGTCGCGGGAGATCCGCCGTCGAGCGTCTCCCAGGCCGCCATCACCCCGTACATCCGGCGGCCGTACAGATGCGTGCCGACCGTCCGCACGAGGTCGTTGACGGCGGCGTGCACCTCCTCGTCGGGGACGCTCCAGTCGAACCGGCCGTCCTCGTCGGCGACGTAGCCGTCCAGCGACGTGATCGCGGAGTAGATCAGCTTCGCCATCGTCGCACCTCCACTCCGTCCTTCCCGCAGGTCCTGACGGCTGGCACGATCGCACGCATGCTGCACTTGCGCGCCTACGGGCCCGTCGACGGCCCGCCGGTACTGGCCCTGCACGGGGTCACGGGTCACTCCCTGCGCTGGCAGGTGCTGGCCGACGCCCTGCCCGAGCTCCGGCTGGTGGCCGTCGACCTGCGCGGGCACGGCCGCTCGCCGTGGACACCGCCGTGGGGCATCGAGCAGCACGTCGCCGACGCGCTCGGCACGCTCGACGGCCTCGGGCTCGGTCGGGTCCCGGTGATCGGGCACTCGTTCGGCGGCGCGATCGCGCTGCATCTGGCGCGCGCCGCGCCGCAGCGGGTGGAACGGCTGGTGCTGCTCGATCCCGCGCTCGGGCTCGACGACGGCGACATGCTGGAGACCGCCGGCGAGACGTGCGCGGGCGAGTCCTACCCGGACCGCGACGCCGCCCGCGCCGAACGGGCCCGCCGGTGGGAGGGCGTGGACGACGCGCTGGTCGACGCCGAGATCGACGCGCACCTGGTGGCGGACGGCGACCGCTGGCGCTACCGCTACTCCACTCCGGCAATCGTGGCGGCCTGGGGCGAGATGGCCCGCCCCGCGATCACGCCCCCGCCCGGCCTGCCGACGCTGCTGATGCCCGCGGCGAAGGAGGACTTCGTCGATCCGGCGTGGGTGGAGCGCGTCCGCGGGGAGCTGGGCCCGCTGCTCACCGTCCAGGAGGTCGACTCGGCACACATGGTCTACCTGGAACGGACCGCCGAGGTGGCCGCGGCGATCCGCGCCTTCCTCGGATGAAGCTCGACGACGACGCGCTCGAACGGGTGCGGGCGGTCGTCCGCTCGATCCCGCCCGGCGAGACGTCCAGCTACGGCGAGGTGGCCGAGCGCGCCGGCATGCCCGGGCGGGCGCGGCTGGTGGGCCGGGTACTGGCCGAGGACGGGCACGACCTGCCCTGGCACCGGGTCCTGCGCGCCGACGGCACCTGCGCGCCGCACATCGCGCGGGAGCAGGGCGCCCGGCTGCGCGTCGAAGGCGTGCTGCTCGTGGACGGGCGGCTGGTCAGGGACCCGGCAGCGCGTCGGCGTCCACGGTCGGGTCCGGCTCCGGGACCGTGAGCAGGCCGCCGCGCGACGCCGCGGGTTCGGACCCGTCGCCGAGCGCGAACGGTCGTGCGCGGCAAACGTCGCCCCGGCCACGTTTTCCGCGCACGGGAGTTAGGCGCTGAGCCGGCCGGTCGCCAGCGCTGCGCGGTACCGGTCGACCACCAGGTCGACCACCGCGTCATGGCCCCCGAGCGGCGCCCCGACGACGTCGGCGCCGCACGCGTCGAGCTGCCGCTGGAACAGGCCGGGTGCGAGCAGCCAGGACGCGACCGCCACCCGCGCCGACCCGCCCGCACGCAGCGACGCGACGGACTCACCGACACGCGGGCCGCCCGTCGCGATCGTGGCCGGGGTGACCGGCGCGCCCAGCAGCCGGCCCAGCCGTCGCGCGGCCGTGGCCCCGTCGGCCCGGGCGTGCGGGTCGCTGGAACCCGCGACGGCCAGCACCACCGCGTCCCCGTCGCGCAGGCCCGCGGAGCGCAGCCGGTCGGCGGCCGCGCCGACCAGCGCCGGGTCGGGCCCGAACGTCTCGGCGATCACCACGTCGGACCGTCCGGTGCCGCCGATCTGCGCCGGCACGTCGACGCGCACGTGGTAGCCGGCCGCCAGGAACATCGGCACGGCCACGCAGGGACCGGGCAGATCGGCCAGCGCATCGGCCGGGGTGGGGTGCCGCACGTCGACGTAGCAGGCCTCGACCCGCACCCCCAACGCGTCGCGGGCCCGCTGCGCCACCAGCTCGGTGACGACGGCTCCGCCCGGAGCCCGCGTGCCGTGCGCCACGAGCAGCAGCGCGGGCGCGGCGTTCATCGACCGGCCCCGGCACTCGGGCCGATCACCGCGTGTCCCCGTGCAGGCAGTGCCCCCCGACCGGCGCCGGTCCCGCGGCGGGGTCGAGCGCGAGCCGGTAACCACGCTTCACGACGGTCTGCACCAGCCGGGACTCTCCCAATGCCGAACGCAGTCGCGTCATGGCCGTCTCCACGGCGTGCTCGTCGTTGCCGGTGCCGGGCAGCGCGAGCGCCAGCTCCGCGCGCCTGACCACCCGGCCGGGCCGCCGCGCCAGCGCCCGAAGCAGCGCCATCCCGGCGGGAGGGACCGGCCGGAGCGCCCCGTCGACGAGCACGGCGTGGCCCCGCAGCTCCATCCGGTGCCCGGCGACCGGGAGTCTGCGGGCGCGCGCGGGCATCTCGACCTCCAGTTTGCGCACCATCGCGCCGAGCCGGGAGCGCTCGGGCTGCACCGTGGGGATGTCCAGCATCTCGAGCGGCGCCGCGGTGACCGGCCCGACGCAGAGCGACAGCACCGGCCCGCGCATCGCGGCCACCAGGTCATCGTGCACGCCGCGCTCCGAGGCCCGCGCCAGCAGGCCCGCACACGCGGGGGCGCTGGTGAACGCCAGCACGTCGATGCCGCCGGCCAGCACGGCGTCGGTGAGCCGGTCCAGTGGTGCGATGTCGACGGGCGGTGCCCACCGGTAGACCGGCACCTCGATCACGTCGGCCCCGGCCACCGTCAGTGCCTCGACGACATCGGGCAGCGGCTCGCCGTGCAGCTGCACCGCGATGCGCGCGCCCTCGACCCCGCCGTCGAGCAGGTACTGCAACACCTCGGCGGACGACTCCGACGGCGGCGACCACGTGTCCACCAGCCCCGAGCCGCGGATCGCCCCGCGCGCCTTCGGGCCGCGGGCGATGAGCCTGCCGCATCCGAGTGCCGCCAGCAGGTTCTCGCCGACGCCCCAGCTTCCCGCCGCCTCGATCCACCCGCGGAACCCGATGCCGGTGGTGGCGACGGTGATGTCGGGCGGCCGCGCGATCAGGCCGCGGGTGGCCGCGAGCAGGTCGGTGTCGTCGGCCAGCGCGACGATGCGCAGCGCGGGCCCGTGCTGCACCACCGCACCTCGCCGCTCCATCATCGCGGCGAGCTCCCCGGCCCGGCGCGCTGCTGTGACACCGACGGTGAAGCCGGCGAGCGGCGGTACCTCGGTGGTGGTGGGGGCGGTCGCGTCAGTCGTGGTCACGGCACCTTTCACCGTATCCCGATCTGAACGCTTCCGTCCGTGACGCGCACCGCATACCTGCGCTCCGCATCGAGGCAGCGCGACGCTGCCGACAGCGCGAGCCCGGCGGTCCGCACACCGTGCTCACGGCGCCGGGGCGCGTCCGGTGGATCCCTGGCGAGCGAGCGCCGGCCCGGTGGGGTGCATCGCGAGGTGCGAGGAGTCGCCGATGCCGGTCGTCGATCGGCGGCGACGACAACGCGCGAGGTGCCGGCCTGGGCGTCACGCAGCCGGCTGCAGATCCACCAGACACGTCTAGAGCTGGGCGCTGACCAGACCTGCCGCGCGCTCGAGGCCGGCGAGGGTGGCCGCCGACGCCTCCGGGTGCTGGGCGTGCAGCGCCAGCCGGTGCAGGACGGCCCGCAGCAGCATCTGCGGCCACTCGTCGAGGTGCGACCAGCGCTGGATCATGCCCTCGTCAGCGCCGCCCCACGCCAGCGCGTCGACCACCACCACCGCGGCCGCCCACTCCTTGGGCCGCCAGCACGGTACGAGTTCGATCAGCGCGGGCACGCCCTCGACGTCGAACAGCACCGCGCCGAACAGCTCCGGGTGCACCACCTGCGGCGCTGCCCGCACCGGGGTGCGGTAGGCGGCCATCTGCGTGTAGAGGTCACCGCCGACCGCGGGGTCCAGAGTGAGCCTCCGCTCGCCGAACGCGGCCGCGGCGGAGCGGGAGAGCAGGTCGTCGCGGTCGTCGAGGAGGCGTGGCCGCTCGACCCCTGCGGTGGCCGCATGGAGTCGTATGCCCGCGTCCACCACGGCGTCGTAGCGGGGTTCCAGCGTGCCCGGCACGAAGCGGCTCGCCGCCCACCCGGCCACGATCCAGCGGCCGTCCGAGGACCGCACCGGCCGTGCGAGCCGCAGCCCGGCCACCTGCAGCCCGTCGAGCACGCCCGCCGACCACGCCGCCACCGCGTTGTCCGGTACAGCCCGGATCAGCACCTCGCCACAGTGCCAGGCCCGCCGGCCCGCCCAGATGACCGGCCGCGGTTCCATGTCCTTGACGCCGAAAGCGGTGCGGACATGCGGCGGGAGCGCGGCGCTCGCCTCGTCGGCGGGCAGGCGGACGGGAGCAGCGGTCACGGACTGCACGCTACCGCCGCCCGCCGCCCGATCGGGGCTGCCACGCGGAGCGGCTTGCGCCCACTGCGTCGGCCCCTCCCGCTGATGCCGCGCGCGCGGGCGCTCGAACCGTCCGAGCTGCCGGAATCGTCCTGGGGCGGGGCCGGTTACGACGACGAACCGGTCGAGCCCCCGGTTGAGCGAGTGAACCTTTCCGTGTGAGAGCCGTCACCAGGCGTGACCGATCGCGAAGGGGTCCTCCCCGAAACGGCCCTACCCGACCCGGACCGGTCCGCGGCGCCGTCCGACGACGATCCCGATCGGGTACTCCTCGGGCTGGGCCCGTCCGCGCCCGACCTCGCCCCGCCCGACCTCGCCGCGCCCGCCGCGCCGCCGCGCGACCTCCGGCTGTCGGCCCTGCCGCCGTCCGCCCTGCCGCCGTCCGCCCTGCCGCCGTCCGCCCTCCCGTGGGCCGACCGCTCGCGGCCCGACTTCTCCGCGCCCGACCCTCCACCCGAACTCCCGCGGCCCGACCTCTCCGCGCCCGGCCCCGCGCCACCCGACCTGTGCCTGTCGGGCCCGGCCCTTCCCGACCTCGACGTGTCAGCCGCGGCGGACCGAGATTCCCCCGCCTCCTTCCTCACGGAGCCCGGCCCCTCGGAGGTCGGCTCCGGCACGCCCCGCCTGTCGGAGGCCGACCGGGCCCGATCCCGGCTGTCCGAGTTCCGCACGCCCGGGTTGCGGCTGTCCGGGCTGCGGCTGTCCGGGCTGCGGCTGTCCGAGACCCTCGGGGTCGAACCCGAACCTCCCGGACCCGACGCGGCCGAGGCCCTGCTGTCCGGACGCGACGGGCCCGCGCCCGGGGCCGGCCGGCCCGAATCCGGGTAGCCGGCGAACGGGGCGTCGGGCGTCCGGGCGTCCGGGCGCCCGGCGGCGCCTGTGCCGCGGCTCGCCTCCGGGGCCGTGTACGTCTGCGACGTCGGGGTTCTCATGGAGCCGGAGCCCGTCGCCGCGCGCGGCTGCGAGGCCGGGGACCCGCCCGGGTCGTACCGAGGCGTCGACGGCGTCTCCTCCACCACGACCACGACCATATCCGGCCCGTAGCCGGGTGCATCGGACGGCGGCGTGGCGTTCCGCACGGGACGGCCCGCCGTCTTCGCCGGTGCCGGCCGTGCTTGATCCGCGGATCCCCCGGCCCGCTCGCTCCCGGACCTCACGGTGGTGTCGGTCGTCCGCGAGCTCCCGGTCCACTGGTCGCCGGGTTTGCCGCCGGTCGCACCGCGGAGATCGCCGACCGGTCCCGGAACCCGTTCCGCCTCGGCGTGGTCGGTCTGGGACGGTCTCCCCCGCCGGCCCGCGTCCGCCGTCACCGGCACCCGGTCCGGGGCGCCACCGGTCCATCCCCCGCTCTCGGCCGTGCGGCCGCCCGCATCCGCCGCCGTCATCGGCGCCCGGTCCGGGGCGCCGCCGGTCGATCCGCCGCTCCCGGCCATCCCGTCGACCGCCCGGTCGACCTTCTCCAGCGGGTCCTCCGGTCGATCGCGCTCCGCCGCGTCGGCGCGGGCCGCCCGCCGCTCGGAGTCGGCTCGCCGCTCGGCCGACTCGTCGCGCGGCCCGCGGGGATCGGGGGGTGCGCTGGTCGTGGTCGACTGCCGCTCCTGCGCCTGCGCACCCTCGCGCGCGCCTGCGACGACCTCCGGCCGGTTCGGTCCGCGCTTCGGCGGGGGCGGCCCGTGGTCCCGGCCGCCGGTGTGGATGATCTCCAGGACGCTCGCGGTGACGGCGGCGGTCTCCTCGCCGTCGTCGGGCAGCGGGGTGCGGGTCGCACGCTCGACGTTGCCCTCCAACCCTGCCAGCTCGGCCCGCTTCGCGTCGCGCTGGCGCAGGCGCAGGTCGCGCTGCTGCTCCAGCTCCGCGAGCGCCGCCGCCGCGTCGGGCGAGGTCGCGGCCGACGCGGCCGACGTGCTCGTGAGGGCGTCCTCGACGGCGTCGAGATGATGCTCCGACAGCGACAGATCGGTGCGGGTGCGTCCGAGCGCCCGGTAGCTGTCGAGCTGGGACTGCAGAGCGGCCTTGCGGCGCTCCAGCAACGCCTTGCGGCCCTGCAGAGCGGCCACGGGGGCGGGCGGGGTGGAGCGGGGCCGCGGGGTCGGCGTGGAGTTCCACGCCGACTCGGTCCGGTCGATGACGTCGAGCTGCTGGTCGACGGAGGTCAGAGTCACCTCCGCGCGGGCAGCCCACTCGTCGGCCGACTCACCGCCCGGGGCCGCCGGCGGCGGAGCAGCCGCCTGCTCGGCAGGTTCCGACCCGGTGATCGAGTAGCCGCTGGCCAGGATCCCGACCGCCCCGAGCAGCGCAAGGGCCCCGCGGCAACGCAGCCGAGGGCGCAGGTGCGAACCGGCTCGGGCCGGTGGCGCGACGCCACCGCGGCGCGCCGGCTCGGGCTCGGCCAGCCACGGCAGCGTCTCGACCAGCCGCGCCTGCTGCTCGGGCCGCATCGCGGCGCGGCGGGCCTGGCGCGCGGCGCCACGGTGTGCGGCGGTGCAATAGCGGCGCTCGGGCCGTCCCGGAATGTTCTGAATCGTGGCATCGCACGCGGGCAGTGCGCAATGCCGTGCAATGTCGTCCACCAGTGCGACCCCCGTCACCACCGTGGCTGCGCCGCGCAGTCTTCACCGGCACGGCACCACAGGCCAATCTTGATCTTCGGAATCCGAACGCTACCCGGACGTGCGATGAGTTGTCACTGCTCCGATCGGGAGGCCCCGCTGGTCAGCGCCGCACATCGGCGATTCGGCCATTACCGTGACAGAGAGACACCCTCGTCGGAACAATCCGACGAGGGTGTCGTTCCTTTCCCGACCCGACGGGATCAGTACGTGGGAAGTGTGGGATCCACCTGTTTCGCCCAGGCCAGAACCCCGCCGCCCACGTGGACCGCGTCCTTGAAGCCCGCCTTGTGGAGTGCGGCGAGAGCATCGGCACTGCGCGCACCGGACTTGCAGTGCAGCACGACCGGCTTGTCCTGTGGTATCTCCGAGAGCGCCTCACCGGAAAGGATGCGGTCCTTCGGGATCAGCACCGAGCCGGGGATCTTCACGATCTCGTACTCGTGCAGCTCGCGGACGTCGATGAGCGCGAAGTCCTTGCCCGCGTCCATCATGTCCTTCAGTTCGAGCGGGGTGATCGTGTGGCCCACGGCGGCATTCTGCGCGTCGTCGGAGACCACACCGCAGAACGCGTCGTAGTCGATCAATTCGGTGATCTTCGTGGCCTGCGGGTCCTTGCGCAGCTTGATCGTGCGGTAGGTCATGTCGAGCGCGTCGTAGACCATGAGCCTGCCGAGCAGCGTCTCGCCGATGCCGGTGATCAGCTTGATGGCCTCGTTGACCATGATCGAACCGATGGACGCGCAGAGCACGCCCAGCACGCCGCCCTCGGCGCACGACGGGACCATCCCGGGCGGCGGGGCCTCGGGGTAGAGGTCGCGGTAGTTGAGGCCCCGGCCGTTCGGGGCGTCCTCCCAGAACACCGACGCCTGACCCTCGAACCGGTAGATCGAGCCCCAGACGTACGGCTTGCCCAGCAGCACTGCGGCGTCGTTCACCAGGTAGCGGGTGGCGAAGTTGTCGGTGCCGTCCACGATGAGGTCGTAGTCGCGGAAGATGTCGAGGACGTTGTCGGCCTCCAGACGCACCGGGTGCAGCCGCACCTCGACGAACGGGTTGATCTCCTTGATGGAGTCGCGCGCCGACTCGCCCTTCGGGCGGCCGATGTCGGACTGCCCGTGGATGATCTGGCGGTGCAGGTTCGACTCGTCGACCTCGTCGAACTCCACGATCCCGAGCGTGCCGACACCGGCGGCGGCCAGGTAGAGCAGGGCCGGGCTGCCGAGCCCACCGGCGCCCACCACCAGGACCTTCGCGTTCTTCAGCCGCTTCTGGCCGGTCATCCCGATGTCGGGGATGATCAGATGGCGGCTGTAGCGGGCCACCTCGTCCTTGGTCAGCTCGGCGGCCGGCTCCACCAGCGGCGGAAGTGCTGATGGCTGGCTCGCAGGCTCGCTCAGTGCCATGGTCACTGCTCCTCGAATTCGACTCACGTACCTGCCCGCCTCAACGCGGCCATCAGGCTCGATCTTCCCAGGTTCCGCCCGCCAGGGCGTCCCACATCCCGGCCACGGCCTGCGCGACCTCGCCCGGCGCCTCGATCTGCGCCACGTGCCCGACGCCGGGCAGGACCAGCAGCTTCCCGTTCAGCACCGCGGCGGTGCGGGGGGCGAGCCGGGGCGCGACGAGCCGGTCGCGGTCGCCCCAGACGACCAGCGTCGGGACGCGCACGCGGGCGGCGACCGCCCAGAGCGACTCGCCCCGCACCCAGCTGGCCAGCATGGCCTTGGCCGTCCGTTCGACGGCCTCGCCCGCCCACGGCAGCCGCCCCCGGGCCTCGAACTCCGCGGCGGCCTCGGCCAGGCGGTGCTCCGGGGCGCGGGAGGGGTCGCCGAAGCACAGCCGCACGACGTTCTCCGCGCGCTGCCGGTAGGTCACCGCGGCGAGCTCGGCGCGCGCCTTCGCACCGACGCCGCCCGGCACCATCGCGAGCACCATGCGGGGGTCGGACACCCGGCGCGGATCGGGCCGCCGGTCCGGCATGGCCGGCGAGACCAGTGTCAGCGACCGCACGAGCTCGGGGCGCCGCGCAGCCACCATGAGCGCGACGGCACCGCCGAGCGAGTTGCCCAGCAGGTGCACGGGCCGTCCCTGACCGGCGAGGAAGCACAGCAGGGCGTCGGCGTGCCCCGACGGGGTGAAGTCGCGCGAGGGCAACGGCTCCGAGAGCCCGAACCCGGGCAGATCCACCGCGGTGCCTGCGGCGCGGGTGCCGAGCAGGCCCGCGAGGTCGGTCCAGTTGGTCGCCGACCCGGAGAGCCCGTGCACGTAGACGGCGGGGGTGCCGTCCGGACCCGGGGTCTCACGGACGTGCAGCGTCACACCGCCCGACGTGACCGACCGGCCGGGCCACGGGGCGCTGCGCTCGTCCCGCGTGGGCAACGTGCCCGGATCGGCCAGCGGGACGGTGTGCGGCCCGGCGGGCCGGGACTCCCGGGTGACGAGCGGGCGAACGGAGAACGACGTCAAGGAGGACACCGATCGAGGATGGCCTGAACAGACCGGCGCCCGCCAGTCCCCGTGCCCGCCACCACACCACGGCCGCGACTGCGCACGAGCACCCGGCGGAGGCGCGCCAGGTGCCGGCCTTCCGCGCCGCGATCCGGTGATTGCGCGCGCACCCCGCCACCCGAATGAGCTACCAGCCGGTAAGGTGGGCCGCTCGGCACGGCGAGGGAAGGACTCACGATGAGTGAGGCGACGACACAGCGGGGCGCCCGGCTGTCGCGCAGCGCGCGGCGGGCCCAGCTCCTGGTCGCCGCGCGTGACGTCTTTGCCGCCCAGGGCTACCACGCCGCCGCGATGGAAGACATCGCCGAGAAGGCCGGGGTCAGCAAGCCCGTGCTCTACCATCACTTCCCCGGCAAGCTGGAGCTCTACCGGGCGCTGCTCACGACGTACGCCGACGAGTTGGTCGACCGCGTGCAGAAGGCCATCGTCGCCACGTCCAACAACGAGGAGCGGGTGCACGCGGCCGTCTCCGCGTACTTCGACTTCGTGGCCGGTGAGGGGCAGGCCTACCGGCTGGTGTTCGAGTCCGACCTGCGCAGCGAGCCCGAGGCCGCCTCCGTGGTGGACGGCGCGCTCACCCGCTGCATCGACACCGTCGCCTCCGCCGTCACCACCGACGCCGGCATGGACGGCTCGCGCGCGCGGCTGCTCGCGGTCGGGCTGGTCGGGCTGAGCCAGGTGGCCGCGCAGTACTGGCTCGACTCCGACCAGGCCGTGCCCCGTGACGAGGCCGTGTCGCTGATGGCGAGCCTGGCCTGGCGCGGACTGGCGGGCTTCCCGCTGGTCCACGACTGACAGCACGACCGGCCCGACGCGCCCGCCCCGAGGAGCGATCGCTGTCCGCCGCGCACGTGCGCCCCGACCGAGGACCCGACGTGCGGACGATCACGACCACACCCGCGACCGCGCGACAGACCACGATCCACCGACCACGCGGCGCGGCCCGTGGCGATCAGGTGTGCGCGGGCAGCGGCCCCGCCTCGGCCGGTCCGGCCGTCGCTCCCCGCACCAGCGCACTGATGCGGCCGGCCACCGCGGCCACCCGTTCGAC
Organism: Mycobacteriales bacterium; assembly: GCA_038320445.1. Lineage (GTDB taxonomy): Bacteria > Actinomycetota > Actinomycetes > Mycobacteriales > Pseudonocardiaceae > Pseudonocardia. The sequence continues at coordinate 12,371 of JBBQEF010000036.1, read as the reverse complement.
CGGCACCATGTGCCCGGCCTCGGGGAAGATCGTCAGCGAGGCGGACGGCAGTGCGCCCGCGATGCGCCGCGCCATCCGCACCGGGGTCAGTCGGTCCTTGGACCCGACCAGCACCGCCGTCGGGATCCGCGCGAACATCGCCAGTGCGGCGGCGCGCTCGTGGGCGTCCAGCGCCGGCCGGAACCCCGACACGGTGGCCGGGCGGCAGGCCGCCACGGACTCGACGGTGATCCGCACCGCCTCAGGCCCCGGCCGCGGGCCGAGCAGCAGCCAGCGCACCCCGGGACCGATCAGCCGCTGGGTGCCCAGCGAGCGGCGCGCGGCCCAGCCGGGCGAGGTGACCATCCGCTGCTCGCCGCGCCGCACCAGTGCGGCCGCCCGCGGGTGCAGGCCCATCGTGTGGCCCGCCAGACCCCCTGCGGCGGTGGACACCAGCGCGACGCCGCCCACCCGGGCGTAGACCTCCGGGTGGCGCTCGGCCAGCGCCATCAGCGTCATGCCGCCCATCGAGTGCCCGCCGAGCACCAGCGGCCCGTCGGGCGCGACCGCCGCGAGCACGGCGGCCATGTCGTCGGCGAGCTGCTCCACGGTCATCGTCGACGGGTCCACGGCCGCCGAGCGACCGTGGCCGCGGTGGTCGAAGCGGACGACCCTGACCGGCGTGCCCGCGACGAGCGCGCGCGTGACCGGGCCCCAGCTGCGGCTGTCGAGGGTCCAGCCGTGGGCCAGCACGACCGTGACCGGTGCGGCAACCGACCCGTCGACCTCGACGTGGAGCGCGACCCCGTCGGCGCCCGGGATGAGCGCCATCAGACCAGGTACTCCTTGCGCCACAGGAACTCCCACGGCCCACCGATGATCTTCTGCTCGCGCAGGAACGGCACCAGCTTGCGTGCCGACCAGCGCAGCGACTCCTGCCGGTGCGGGTTGGCCGGCGCCGCCTTCCGCCCGACCTCGGGATCGATTCCCACGGACGCGTAGACGTCGGGGTGGATCAGGTTGCGGGCCACGCTGCAGACCTCACCTCCTTGCTGTTACCGCTGGTAACTGTTACCACTGGTACGGTGCCGCTCGAATCCGTTCCTGTCAACCCCGCAGTGGCCACGACCGTCCGCCAGGCCCGCCGCGCCGAGCGTCGCGCGGAGATGGTCGAGGCCGCGATGGACGCGGTCCGCACCCACGGGCCCGCGGTCTCCGTCGCGGAGATCGCGGCGGTGGCCGGCATCACGAAACCGGTGCTCTACCGGCACTTCGCCGATCGCGCCGACCTCCAGCGCGCCGTCGGCCAGGAGGCCGTGGCGCTGCTGATGGGCCGCATGGCGCCCGCGCTCGCCCTCGGCGGCGACCCGGCGTCGACGGTCCACGCCATCGTCGACGCGTTCCTGGCCGGCATCGAGGCCGAGCCCGAGCTGTGGCGCTTCGTCGTGCACCATCCCCTCGAGCGAACCACGGGAGCCGAGGTGGTCGACGACGCGCGCGAGCAGATCGCCCGCCTACTGTCCACGCTGATCGGGGAAAGCCTGCGCGAGGACGGCCAGGACACCGGCGGCGCCGAGGTGTGGGCACAGGGCCTCGTCGGCATGGTCCAGAGCGCGGGCGACTGGTGGCTGGAGCGCCGGACGATGAGCCGCGCGGCGCTCTCGGGCCACCTGACCACGATCATCTGGGGCGGGCTGTCGGGCGTGCTCCGCACGGGGGAGGCCACGGTCCACGTGCTCCCGCCGCGGGAAGGGGAGAGCGGCGGCTAGCCACAGCACGGTGGCCCTGCTCCGGCTGAACCCGAGAGAGGCCACCGTGCTGCACCACGGACGGGGGCGCTCAGCCGATCGCGAAGCCGACCCGGCGGCCCTCCTCGGGAGCGATCTCCACATACGCGATCGCCTTCGAGCGGACCACGTACTTGCGGCCCTTCTCGTCGGTCAGCCGCAGCAGACCGTCGCCGCCCAGCGCCTCGTCGACCAGCGCCGAGACCTCGTCGGCAGTCTGGTCGCTGGACACCACGAGCTCGCGCTGGCTCTCCGCGATGCCGATCTTGACCTCCACCGGGAACCTCCTGGTCGTGACGGGTGAACTTTCGACACCCAGGCTAGCCGCGCCGCCGGGGCCGGACCGCGCCCGGGCTTGCGCCGTGGGCGAAACGATCAGTTGAGGCCGAGCTTCGCCATGCGTTTGCCGTGGTTGGACTGCAGTCGCTTGAGCAGCGTGGCGATGCCGGAGAGGTCGCCGGAGCCGGAGATGATGAACTCGGCGAGCTCGTCGCGCTCGGCCACGATGTGCTGGGCCTGGGTGACGGCCTCGCCGAGCAGCCGCCTGCCCCAGAGCGCGAGCCGGTCCCGCACCTGGCGATGGGACGCGCACGCCGCGTGGACCTCGCGCTCCGCGAACGCGCTGTGGCCGGTGTCGGCCAGCACCCGCTGCACGAGCTCGCCCGTCGGGCCGGGCAGCCAGCCGGCGATCTCGCGGTAGAAGTCGGCGGCCAGCCCGTCGCCGAGATAGACCTTGACCAGCGACTCCAGCCAGCTGCGCGGCGCGGTGGAGGCGTGGTAGCTGTCCAGCGGCCCGACGAACGGCGCCATCGCGACCTCGACAGCGATGCCGAGCCCGTCGAGGTGCTCCTCCAGCAGCCGGAAGTGGCCCATCTCCGCCGCGGCCATCTTCGCCAGCGCGGACCGGCCGCTGAGAGTGGGGGCGGTGCGCGCATCCTCGGCGAGCCGGTCGAAGGCCGAGAGCTCCCCGTAGGCCAGCACTCCGAGCAGGTCGATGGTGGCCCGCTCTGCTCCGGCGTCGCGTATGGCCTCGCCGTCGGCAGCAGTCACCATGAGCCAGACACTAGTGCCCCGACCGGCCTCGATGCGCGACGCGGATCACGCGACGCGCGGCACGCCGGGCGCCGGAGGTGGGCGGCGTCGGGGTATCATGGCTCGCAGCGCAGCGCCCGACGTGGGTGCGCGCTCCTGAGCGGTCGGCGAACGGAACTCCGGGATCAGGCCGCACACGACCTGGTGCGTGCAGCGCCGCGTCGGCTCTCCCACACGAGTACGCCAGTGGTCGACGAGCCGGCCCGGGCATCTGCGCGCGGAGAGAGGCGATCATCCTGTCCGTCGAGAACGAGACCACCCCAGAAGACGTCATCCCGGAAGAAGTCAATCCCGAAGAAGTCGGCTCAGAAGAGGTCGTCTCCGACGACGTCAACCCCGCGGAGATCCTGCTGGACGAGGCCCACCCGCTGCTGGGTGACGCGCCCGTCAAGCCCGAGTCCCCCACGTTCGCCGAGCTGGGCGTCCGCCCCGAGATCGTGCGGGCCCTGGCCGAGGCCGGCATCGTGCGCACGTTCGCCATCCAGGAGCTGACGCTGCCGCTGGCGCTGGCCGGCGAGGACGTCATCGGCCAGGCCCGCACCGGCATGGGCAAGACGCTGGGCTTCGGCGTGCCCTTGCTGCAGCGCGTCGTGCCGCCGTCCGAGCAGCCGGCCGCCACCACCGAGGGCGAGGCCGCCGACCGCACCAGGGACGTGCCGCAGGCACTCGTCGTGGTACCCACCCGCGAGCTCTGCATCCAGGTCGCCAAGGACATCGCCGACGCCGGCAAGCACCTCGGCGTCCGCGTCACCGCCATCTACGGCGGCCGGGCCTACGAGCCGCAGCTCGCCGCGCTGCGCAAGGGCGTCGACGTCGTCGTCGGCACCCCGGGCCGCCTCCTCGACCTCGCCGAGCAGCGCCTGCTCGTGCTCGGCCGCGTCAAGGCCCTCGTGCTCGACGAGGCCGACGAGATGCTCGACCTGGGCTTCCTGCCCGATGTCGAGCGCATCATGCGGATGCTCCCCGAGAAGCGCCACACGATGCTGTTCTCGGCCACCATGCCGGGCCCGATCATCGCGCTCTCCCGCGCGTTCCTCGACCGCCCGACGCACATCCGCGCCGAGGAGTCCGACCAGGGCTCCACGCACGAGACCACCCGCCAGCTCGTCTACCGCGCCCACGCGATGGACAAGGTCGAGCTGCTCACCCGGGTGCTGCAGGCCGAGGGCCGCGGCCTCACCATGATCTTCGCCCGCACCAAGCGCACCGTGCAGCGCGTGGCCGACGACCTCGCCGACCGCGGTTTCGCCGCCGCCGCCGTGCACGGCGACCTGGGGCAGGGCGCCCGCGAGCAGGCGCTGCGCGCGTTCCGGGCCGGCAAGGTCGACGTGCTGGTGGCCACCGACGTCGCCGCCCGCGGCATCGTCGTCACCGACGTCACGCACGTGATCAACTACCAGTGCCCGGAGGACTCCAAGACCTACGTCCACCGGATCGGCCGCACCGGCCGCGCCGGCAAGGAGGGCGTGGCCGTCACGCTGGTGGACTGGGACGAGCTCCACAAGTGGAAGACGATCTCCGACGACCTCGGGCTCGGCATTCCCGAGGCGCCCGAGACCTACTCCACCTCCGAGCACCTCTACAGCGACCTGAAGATCCCGGCGAACTCGCGCGGCCGGCTGCCGCACTCGCAGCGCACCCGCGCGGGGCTCGACGCCGAGTACGTCGACACCGAGGGCGACCACGGCGGTCGCAAGCGCAGTGGCGACCGCAACGGGCGCGGGCGGGACACGGACCGGGCCGCGCCCGAGATCGTCGCCCCGCGGCGGGCCCCCCGCGAGCGCAGCCGCACCCGCAGCCGGGGCGGCGTGTCCAGCGGCGAGCCGGGCGGTCCGGACACCGGCACCGCGGACGCGCCGAGCAGCGCGCCCACCGACGACGCCGCACCGGGCGTGCCGGGCGCCGAGGGCGAGGCGGGCAAGCCGCGCCGCCGACGACGCCGGGGCGGGGCGCGCCGCCGCAGCGACGCGGGCGAGCCGGGCACCGCGCCCGAGCAGCACGACGCGGCCGCGAGCTGAACCCACCGCCGACGGTGTCGATACGCACTCCCCCCACGGCGCCGCCCGGATCTCCCGGGCGGCGCCGTGGTGTGCGTGCGGAGCGCCGCCGTCGCGGTGACCTGGTCGCCGTGATCGTGATCGCGGTGCTGGTCCTCGCCGGGGCCACGGTGCTGTGGCGCACCAGCCCGGCCGCCGGCACCACCTCCGGCACGGCCACCACGCCGATCACCGCCCCGGCCGGCGCGTCCCGCGTCCCGGCGGCGTTCGCCGAGGCCTGGCGGGCTCCCAGCGCGTCCACCTCGGCCCCGGTGGTGGCCGGACCGGCCGCCGTCACGGCCGACAGCTCCACCGTGGTGGGTCACGACGCGCGCACCGGCGCCGAGCGCTGGCGCTACTCCCGCGACGTCCCGCTGTGCACCGCCGCGGCGGGGTTCCCCGACGCCGACGCCGGTACCGGCCGGGTGCTCGCGCTCTACCAGGGCCCCACGGGGTGGTGCAGCGAGCTCACCGCGTTGCGCCCGGCCACCGGCGAGCGCGCCACGGCGAGCAACCCCGACATGCGCACCGGCACCCGCCTGCTGTCCGACGGCAGCTTCGTCGTCGCCACCGGGCCGGACTACCTGGAGGTGTGGCGCTCCGACCTGGTACGGACGCTCGAGTACGGCGCCGTCCCGACGCCGGTGCAGGTGGGCGTGCAGCCCCGCACCGGCTGTACCTACGGCTCCACGGCGCTCATGGCCGGACGGCTCGGCGTGATCGAGCGCTGCCCGGACGAGGACCGCGACCGCATCACCGTCGTCAAGCCCGACGGCGCCGAGGCGGAGAAGCCCGAGGTGCAGTTCTCGGTGCCGCTGCCTGCCGCGGGTGCCACCGTCGTCGCGCTCTCGGCCGAGCGGGTCGCCGTCGCGCTCCCGAACCCGCCCCGGCTGCTGGTCCTCGACCAGGCCGGTGCCCAGGTCGCCCTGACCGCCCTGGACGTCCCCGACCCCGACGTGACCGGTGCAGGCGGTCCGCCCGCGGGACCGGCCGCCGTCAGCGCCGACGACCAGCACGTCTACTGGTGGACGGGCACGCACACGGTCGCGCTCGGCGTCGGCGACCTGGCCCCGGTCTGGACGGTCCCGGGCACGCTCGGCCCCGCGGTGCCCTACGGCGGGGGGCTGCTGGTGCCCGTCGCCGGCGGCCTGGCCCAGCTCGACCGGCAGCGCGGCGCGGCGCTGCGCACCATCCCGGTGCAGCGCGCCGATCGCACCGGGCCGGTCCGGCTCGCCGCGATCGGCGAGGTGCTGCTCGAGCAGCGCGGCGCCGAGGTGGTCGCGCTCCGTCCGGCTTCATGATCGACTAGCGAGCGACAGACCGGACCATGACAGTGGACGACGTGAGCGCGGTGCCGGAGCAGGGCTACTTCCCGTCGGGGAGCGCCACCCGGCGCGTGATCGGCGACCCCGCCGCGTTGATCGGCGGTTTCAGCGCCCTGTTCCTGCAGACCCTGCACCCCCGCGCGATGGCAGGCGTCGACCAGCACTCCTCGTTCCCCGACGACTTCTGGCCGCGCCTGCAACGCACCGCCGGCTACGTCACGACGTTGGCGTTCGCCGACAAGGCCACCGCCGACAAGGCCGTCGCCCGCGTCCGCGGCATCCATCGTCGCGTGCACGGCACCGACCCGGTGACGGGCCGCACGTACTCCGCCGAGGATCCCGATCTCCTGCGCTGGGTGCACGTCACCGAGGTCAGCTCGTTCTCCGCCGCCGTGCGCAGGCTCGGGCTGATCGACACCGCGGAGGAGGACCGGTTCCTGGCCGAGCAGGTGCGCGCGGGCGCGTTGCTGGGTGCCGTCGACCTGCCCGCGAGCCGCGCCGAGGTCGACGCCTACTTCGAGGAGGTCCGGCCCGAGCTGGTCGCCAGCCCGATCGCCAAGCGGGCGGCGCGGCGGCTCGCCTGGGCCCCGATCCCGCGTCGCGTCGCGGTGCCGGCGCGGCCGGTCTGGACGACGGTCGCGGCCGTCGCGCTCGGGATGCTGCCCGGGTGGGCGCGCGACCTCTACGGCCTGCCGCGCGTGCCCGGCACCGACCTGGCGACCACGGCAGGCCTGTACATCCTGCGGGCGGGGCTGCTGACCTTCAGAAGAACCACTGGACGGCCAGCACCCCCGCGCTGACGGCGATGACGCCTATCGCGGCCACCGTGCCCCGCCCGCCGGAGTGGCGGTCGGCATAGACCTGACCGGCCACCGCCGCCACGGCCCCGACCGCGTGCCAGGCGAGTGTCGGGGCACCCGGCCCCACCACTCCGGTCATCGCGGCGACGGACCAGACACCGACCAGCGCCACGGCCACCGCCGCCAGCCCGCCCGCGAACAGCCCCGAGAGCCCGCGCAGCCAGCCGGCTCTCCTCAGCGCGCCAGCAGCGACCACGGCTCCCTCTCCGGCCCCTCGGCCCTGCCCTCCGGACAGTTGCGGCGGACACCACACGTGGCGCAGCGCGGCGCGGGCCGTGGCGGGAAGAGCGCCTCCGCGTCGCCGCCCGAGGCGAGAGCGTCCGTGGCGGCCGCCAGCTCGCCCGCCGTCGTCTCGGCCGCCCTCACCTGCCCGCGCAACGAGCCGTCGTCGTGCCGCCAGCCCGCCACGGCACCGGTCGGGAGGTGGTGCAGCTCCACCTGGTGGCAGGGCCTGCGCAGGGTGTGGGCGGCCGCCACCGCGTACAGGGCCAGCGCTCGCGACGTGCGGGCGTCGTCCGCGGTGGGGGCCCGACCGGTCTTGTAGTCGACGACGACGAGCTCGTCGCCGCGACGGTCGATGCGGTCCACGCGCCCCTCGGCGACGATCCGTTCGGTCGCCACCGTGACCCACTGCTCCAGCCCGACGGCGTCGGTGTCGTCGAGCCCGTCGGCGTAGCGGGCGACCCAGCCGCGGGCCCGTTCGCGGTAGGTCCGCGCCTGGGGCGCGTCGCGGAACCCCTCGCTCGTCCAGTGCCGGTCGACCAGCGCCGCGGCGCGCTCGGGGGTGCGCTGCGCAGCGGGGAGGTCGAACAGTGAGCGGAGCGCCAGGTGCACCACCGCCCCGAGCGTCGCGTGCGCCCAGGCCCCGCCGCGGGGTGGAGCCGGGCGGTCCAGGTAGGTCATCCGGTAGCGGCGGGGGCAGTCGTCCCAGGTGGCCAGCCGGTTGGGCGTGACCCGGACGAGCGGCGGGGCCGTCTCGAAGTCGAGCCCGAGCTGCTCGGTCACGACGCCGGGCCCCGAGAATCAGGGTCGTGCGCGGAAAACGTTGCTCTGGCGACACTTTCCGCGCACGGGCGGCGGAGCCGCACCTCGGCCGTCATGCCCCCACGGTAGCGACTCAACCCGCGAGCACGTCGACCCCCGCCGCGCGGGCCACCAGCGCCTCGAACGCATCCGGTGCAGTGGTCTCGGCGGCGATCGGGGTGGTCTTGTTGGTGCCGTGGTAATCGCTGGACCCGGTGACCACGAGGCCGAGATCGGCCGCCAGGCCCCGCAGCAGCTCCCGGTCCGCCGGCACGTGGTCGGGATGGTCCACCTCGACGCCGCCGAGCCCCTTCGCGGCCAGATCCACGATCACCGACGGCTCGACCACCCGCCCCCGCCGCCGCGCCAGCGCGTGCGCGAACACCGTCACCCCGCCCGCGGCCCGGACCATGTCGATCGCCGTATCGACGGGGGTGTCGGCCTTGGGCACGTAGTACCGGCTGCCGTTGTGCAGCAGCTCGGCGAACGCCTCGTTCACCGACCCGACGACGCCGGCGGCGACGAGCGCGCGGGCCAGGTGCGGGCGTCCGGCGCTGGTGCCGTCGGGGACCAGGGCGAACACCGACGCGACGTCCACCGGGAACCCGTCGGCCGCCATCTTCTCGGTGATCGCCACCAGCCGCCCGACCCGCTCGTCGCGCAACCGGCGCTGCTCGGCCACGATCGCCTGGTGCGTGGGGTCGAACAGGTACCCGAGCAGGTGGATCGACACCGGCCGCTCGTCCCGGCCGGTGGGGCTCACGCAGGAGAACTCCGCCCCGCGCACCAGACGCATGCCCCGCCTGAGTGCGGCCGTGGCCTCGTCCCAGCCGCCGGTGGTGTCGTGGTCGGTGATCGCGAGGACGTCGACGCCTGCCGCTGCGGCCACCGAGACCAGCTCGGCCGGGCTGTCGGTTCCGTCGGACGCCGTGGAGTGCGCGTGCAGGTCGATCCGGGGGTGGGGCACGGCCCAGGCTAACCGCGCCAGGAGCGCCCTGAACAATTCGGCCCTGCTGCGGACGGCTCGCAACGGGCGGAGTCGTTCAGGACCCTCCTAGCGCCGCCAGCGCGGCCGCGCGAGCAGGCCCGTGGCGCGCGTCTTGCCCTTCTCGCCGAAGACGAGCTCCGAGAGCGCCTCGTAGACCTCCTCGGGCCGCGGCATGTAGTCGATGCGGTTCAGCGCCTGGATCTGGCCGGCCGACTCTACGATCAGCGTGCCGTAGCCGAGCATGCGGCCGCCGAGGCTGCGTTGGAACGTCAGGTCGGTGACCTTGCTCAGCGGCATCATCCCGACCTTGTGCACGATGATGCCCTCGGCGAGCATGACGCGCTTGTCGGTGATGACGATGCGCTCGATCCACCACATGATCGTGAGCATCGTGAACCGCAGCACCCCGACCAGCGCCAGGTAGAACGTCACGTTGTCGACCAGCACGCTGGACGGCAGGAAGCGCTGGGCGATCACCAGCAGCAGCATGAACAGGGCCGTCTGCGTGATGTGGTTCGACATGAACGCCCAGTGCTGGCGGACCCGGATCACCCGCCGCTCCGTCGGGAGCAGGTACTCGTCGATCTCGCGGGGGGCCAGCACGGCTACACGAGCCGGGTGAAGAACCGCGTGACGGAATCGGCCGCGTTCTTGAGGATGGAGCCGATGTTCTGCAGCGAGGTGGCGGCGCTGTCGGGCTGAACGACCACGAAGTAGATGAGCAACGCGACCACGAGAAGACCGACGATCTTCTTGACGTTCACCACGACCACCGTTCCGAACAAGGCGTGCAACCCCGGACCATTGATTTGTACCGCACCCGGGCTTCCCTGGGTATCCGGCACGCGGGCCGTATGGTCACGTTCGATGACCGACCGTGATGGTGACGTGCCCTGTGTAGGAGGCCTCGTCTACGACGATGACGGTCGGTTGTTGCTGATCCGCCGGGCCAACGAGCCGGGGCGGGGCCGGTGGTCGATTCCCGGCGGACGCGTCGAACCGGGCGAAACAGACACGGTGGCCGTCGCCCGCGAGATGGCGGAGGAGACGGGGCTCACAGTGGTGCCCGGTGCCCTGGTCGGGCGGGTGCGGCGCGGGCCCTACGTCATCGCGGACTACCGCTGCACCGTCGTCGGCGGGGAGCTGCAGGCCGGCGACGACGCGGCCGACGCGCGCTGGTGCTCCGCCGAGGACCTGGCGCAGCTCCCCCTCGTCGACGAGCTGGTGGAGACGCTGCGTGAGTGGGGGGCGCTGCCGCGCCCCGTGCGCGGATGACGCTGCCAGGGCAGGGCTATCCGCGCACGACCGTCGCTCAGCTGGTCGGGACGGGCCGGCCGGGCTGCTCGCCGCCGCGCGCCTCGCCGTAGGACTGCTTCGGGATCATGACCTTGCGCCGGAACGTGCACACGACCGTGCCGTCCTGCTTGTAGCCGCGGGTCTCGACGTACACGATGCCGCGGTCGTCCTTCGACTTCGACGGCGTCTTGTCCAGCACCTCGGTCTCGCCGTAGATCGTGTCGCCGTGGAACGTCGGCTTCGTGTGCTTGAGCGACTCCACCTCGAGGTTGGCGATCGCCTTGCCGGAGACGTCGGGCACCGACATGCCCAGCAGCAGGGAGTAGATGTAGTTGCCCACCACCACGTTCTGCGTGAACTCGGTGGTCTCCTGCGCGAAGTGCGCGTCCATGTGGAGCGGATGGTGGTTCATGGTCAGCAGGCAGAACAGGTGGTCGTCGTACTCGGTGACCGTCTTGCCCGGCCAGTGCTTGTAGACCGCGCCGACCTCGAACTCCTCGTAGTACCGACCGAACTGCAACGCCGTCGCCTCCATCGCCGATAACCCCGGGTGCAGGCGTAATCTATCGTGTGGCCCGGTGATCGAGCCGTGTCGATGAACACAGGTCAGGAGGTGAGCGCGGTGCCGACGGCACCCGGTTGTAGTAGTCGCCGCGCCCACGACACGGAGGACCGGTAGGGCCTCCCGGAATCGGGGGCGCGTGGTCCACATCGCGTCGCGCTCGACCCGCCGGAGGAGTCGTCATGCCCGCCCTGTCCTCGATCCGCCCCGCCATCCGCGCAGCGTCCCGGCTCGGCAACCGGGAGTCCCTGCTGCCCAAGCTGCGGGTACCGATGTCCGCCTACGTGGTCGACTGTGGTGTCTACGTCGACGGCAAGCGCCTCGAAGGCCGGTGGCAGCATCACGAGGCCATCGCCGAGGTCCGCCGCCGCGAGGAGGGCTTCGTCTGGATCGGCCTGCACGAGCCGACGAAGGACCAGATCACCGCGATCGCCGAGACGTTCGGGCTGCACGAGCTGGCCGTGGAGGACGCGGTGACGGCCAAGCAGCGGCCCAAGCTGGAGCGCTACGACGACAGCCTGTTCATGGTGCTCAAGACCGTCAGCTACGTCGGGCACGCCGAGCCCACCACCGCCGCCGAGCTGGTGAAGACCGGCGAGGTGATGGCGTTCGTCGGCGCCGACTTCGTCGTCACGGTGCGCCACGGCGACCACTGCGGGCTGCACGAGGTCCGCGAGATGCTGGAGGCCGATCCCGAGCAGCTCGCGCTCGGCCCGGCGGCCGTGCTGCACGCGATCGCGGACCACGTCGTCGACGCCTACGTGGCGGTCACCGACGCCATCGAGGCCGACATCGACGACATCGAGGCCGAGGTCTTCGAGCCGAAGTCCAACATGGACTCCGAGCAGATCTACGTCATGAAGCGCGAGGTGCTGGAGCTGCGCCGCTCGGTGGTGCCGCTGGCCGCACCGATCCGCAAACTCGCCGAGGGCTACAGCTCGCTGGTGCCGCACGAGGTCCGCTCGTACTTCCGCGACGTCGACGACCACCTCGCGACGGTCACGGAGCGCGTCAGCGGCTTCGACGAGCTGCTCACCACGCTGGTCGACGCCGTCCTGGCGAAGATCACCATGCGGCAGAACAACGACATGCGGAAGATCACCGCATACGCCGCGATCATCACGGTGCCGACCATGATCGCCGGAATCTACGGGATGAACTTCGACTACATGCCCGAGTTGCACTCGCCCTACGGCTATCCGGCGGTGTTGCTGGTCATCCTGCTGATCTCCGGGCTGCTCCACCGGAACTTCAGGAAGAACCAATGGCTGTGACGGCTTAGCCTGCACAGTGTGAACGACCGACAGACCAATCCGCTGCTCAGGCTCCGTCGCCCCGCCTGGACCGAACAGCAGCCGAGCTGGGCCGATGCCAAGCCCGGCATCATCCGGGCCGCCCTGAACCGGGCCACGGCCCGGCCGTC
>JBBQEF010000035.1:0-26794 GCA_038320445.1 Mycobacteriales bacterium | reverse complement strand
TTCCCGGGGGGGGGGTGGGTGGCCGGGGAGGGGGGGGGGGGGGGGGGGCGGGGGGGGCCCGAGCCCCCGCCCGCCCACGACTGCGGGGAGACCGGCGGTGTCGCAGGTTGGGATCAGAAGGGGGGTTCGTCGTCCGCCGCGGGCGCGCCGGCGAGCGGGGCGGAGCCCCACGGGTCGTCGACCGGTGCGGCACCGCCCGCGGATCCGTTTCCGGGGGCGCCGCCGCTGTCACTGCCGCGGCTGACCTTGTTGACCTTGGCGGTCGCGTACTTCAGCGACGGGCCGACCTCGTCGACCTCGAGCTCGACGACGGTGCGCTTCTCGCCCTCGCGGGTCTCGAACGACCGCTGCCGGAGCCGGCCGCTGACCATCACGCGCATGCCGCGCGTGAGGGTCTCGGCGGCGTTCTCCGCGGCCTGGCGCCACACGTTGCAGCGCATGAACAGGGCGTCGCCGTCCTTCCACTCCCCCGACGTCCTGTCGAAGGTGCGCGGGGTGGATGCCACCGTGAAGTTGGCGACCGCGGCCCCGGACGGGGTGAACCGCAGCTCGGGGTCGGCGGTCAGGTTGCCGACAACGGTGATGACGGTCTCTCCAGCCATGATGAAACGCTCCTCGCTGATTGATGATCGGATTCGTCGGCATCGCCGGGCCCGGACCTTGTTCACGCGGCATTCACTGCGTGTCGGCCCGTGGGGCGTGTCGATCTGCCGCCGACCAATCAGGTCGCGGCAGGCCCCGAAGGGGGCGGCGGGGGTTCAGGCCCGCGCATTTTGGGCCGGGTTCATCGGCGCGGACCTGCCGCGACCTGATCGGCTTCAGACAGATCGACAAGTTCCCCGGCCCGATCAGCCCGCCACCCGCTCGTCACTCAAACAGCTGGAAAGACCAGATCGTGAGGCTCCACAGCTGGTGAGCCAGGCGCACCGACCACTCCCCCGGACTTCAAGCAGACAGTCAGGTTGAGCTTTATGGACACGCCGTGGCCGGGGTGGCGCCGCCGGCCGGACGGAACCCGCGCGATCAGGGCGGGATCTACTCTGTCGAGCTGCACTCGTCGCAGACGAACACGTCGTGCGGGTCGTCGCATCTCGCCCGCTCGACGTCCTCATCACCCAGGACCAGGTCGCTCTCGACGTACACCTTGACCGCGCCCACCGCGTACAGCTCGACGCTGACCACCCCGTCGGGGCACACCGTGGCTACGAGGTCGACGCCGTAGCCAGCCGGCGACCGAATGTTGAACCGTTGTGGCACGTCGGTCTGGAGGCAGCGCACCTCGATCAGTGCGTGCACGGGGTTGCTCATGCGATCACCTCTCCCATCTCTGCCGGCCGCATCCCGGCAGCGTCGTTGTCGATCGTGGGCATCTCCGTGGCCAGGCGGACGCGGCAGCGAACCCACGAGGAGCGGCGCACCCGAGAGTCGCCGAAGGGAGCACAGGGCGGCGAGGCGGGCCCGGCTCAGGCACGCCCCGTGGCAGGTAGGGCGGCTGGCTGATCAGTTGCGGCGTGGGTTAAAGCCTTCGAGCCATATCAGCAGCGCGCTGCCTTCCGCGGCGGCAGCCTGGCGAGCCTGTGGCGGCCAGCCGCGCCACCCAGGATTGAGGCCGTCGGCGATGGCTTGGACAGCACCGGCGCGGTCGCCGTCGCAGTAGGGCTCGACGGCGAGCAGCGCTGCCCCCCACATGTCCGTGAGCGAAATCGGACCGGGGATGCCCGGGACCGCACCGTCGCGATGCAACGCCGACGAGGCGTGGAAGATCGCACCGACGAAGCCGTCGAAGCTGAGCGGGCCGGCAGGAGTGAGCGTGTTGGCGGGATCGAACGACGTCGACATCGAGATCTCCGGAGGATCGGTGTTGGCGGCCGACGCTGCCGCAGCGCGGCGGCGAGGCTTGGGGCAAGGCAACGCAGTGGGCTGACTGCTCGGCCGCCGAGCGAGCCCCAGTGCGAACTCGGCCGCGAGTAGGCCGGGGTCGGACATACCGACGACGATGGCGCAAGGGCTGGAATCGGATGCCCGGCGCGGCCGCGGCGAGTGCGGCGAGTAGCAGGTGGGTGGACGTCACGCTCCACTCTGCAGGGCGGGCGGCCTGGTCGAGCGGAGCGGCACCAGCGTCCGCGACCACACGACGCCAGCCCAACCGTCGTCGTACTCGACGAACACGCAGCACGCGCGGTGCTCTGCGGTGGAGTCGAGCGCGATGACGGTGCCCCGCTCGGCGGGGTTGGTGTCGAGTGCGACCCGGTCGCCGATGGCGAGGTTCTGCGATGCCATGACGGTCACGCCCCGATCCGTGTGAAGTTGGCGCGGTCGTCGTGGGCTTCCCACCCGACCGCGCCGCCGACGGTGCGGTAGATGAACCGGACGCCCACCTCGCCGACGATCCGCACGCGTCTCGGCGCCACGTCACCGCCCGTCCACATCGCGAGGTCCCCGACGCCCAACTCCGGGCCGAACCAGTACACCGACCGCGGTCGACGGGTGTCGGTGGACAGCTCGGCCAACGCGGCGAAGTCGATTCCGCCCATGTCGGCAGGGATGAACCCGCGGGACCGGATCAGGTGTTCGCGGGTCTGGCTGACCGCGATGGGCTCGCCTCGCTCCCAACGGCGCCGCGCCTCTCGTTTGGTGATGGGCTCGAAGTAGTACGGGGTGCCGGTCCGAATGCTCACGTCGTCGCTCCGCAGAGGGTCGGTGGGGAGTAGGTAGAGAGGGGAAGGCGGCTCGAATCAGGTCGTCGCGCGTGCGTTGGCCGTCCTGCTTCGCGACTCCCCGGGCACGGTGCTCGGTGCGCGAAGCGTCAGGACGAGCCCCGGCGGGTCGACGGGGAGCAGGCCTGGCGCGGCAGCGTGCGCGTCCCCGCCGGCAATCGCGGCCGGTCCGGGCGTGCTCAGGGCGGACCACGGCGCGGCGAAGACGTTGATCCGGCCGCCTCAGTCGCGGACGACGACCGTGGCCTTGCTCAGCGGAGTCGACGCCATCGCGTGCGCCCTACGAGCGGTTACGCCAGGCCGCACTCGCGCGGCGGGTCTGGCGCCGACGCGGCGGGCGCGCGGGCGCGGAGCGCGCAGTAGACGAGGAATGCGGTGAACCGCTGTGAGGGCGGATGGCGGCGATCCTCGGTGTTCAGGTGGTGGCCGTTCACGAAGACCGCCCAGCTTTCGGTCCCGGACCTGCGGCAGTACCGCGCGAAGGTGGTGACGCGGACGCGGCCGAAACGGGGGGCGTCCACGACTGCTGTGACGACGGTGCGGCAGTCGTCGAAGCCCCAGATGGGGTAGGTCCGCTCGAAGTAGTGCAGAGAGACCGCGGAGGCGTCGAGGCGTCGCACCAGCTCCACGAGCAGCCCGCGGGCGTGGTCGTGCGCGCCGCAGCCAGGACCCCGGCCGGGGATGTTCGTGACGCAGGACGACGGCAGCAGGTAGCTGACGCACCAGTCCCAGGGATCGACGCATCGGCGCGGGCTCATGGTGAGCGTGTCCATGGAGCTCACCGGTCCTTGCCGGCCCGGAGCTGCTGGCGGGCGAGCTGGCGGGCGCGGCGGGCATCGGTCGCGCGGATCTTGCCGAGGGTGACTTCCGCGCAGCAGACGCATCCTCGGACACCTCGGCCGAGCCGCTCATGAGACTTGATGACGGCCATCTGGGGCTCCGTTCCTTTCGTGATGACCTGAGTGGTCATCGGGGGTTCCGGCGCGGGCGCGAGGGGAACGCGGCGAAGCCCGAGCGCGGCTGGTGGGGCCCCGGCGGGGCGCGGTCAGGGGCTCCGGCTGGTCCGTCCCGCGTGTGATCGCGACACCAGACCGCCAGCTGAGCGGCAAACCGGCGCGCGATCTCACCGGGACGGGTCGGCGACGGGGCCCTTGCCGCGCGTAGCCCCACCGGTCGTGCTTGCCTCCGGGCGATCACCTGGGTCCTGCGCCGAGGACCTTCATGCCTCCACGAAACACGAGGAAAGCGGGGGCCAAGATCGGGCGTTGTGCGCGGCGCTCAGGACGGTCTGCGCCCGGGCCCGCGGTCAGGTGCCAGCGGGGAGGCGTTGGGGGGAACCGCAGCGTTGGCGGGGCGGGCCGGTGGCCCGGGAGGGATACCTGTGCCCGTCATCTGGTCCAGCGCCCTTGATGCCCGGCGGGCGGCGTCGAGGGCGTTGCTCCCCTCATCCTCGGGCCCCGGACCAGTGACGGGGGTAGGTACGTCCTGGGCCGGGACGTGGTGCGACGGTGTCATGCCGAGGTCGGCGCGGCCCGGGCGATCCAGACCTTGCGCGTCGACGTCGTCACGGCCGGCGGACGCGCGATAGACCGCGGTGAGCCATGCGATCACGAAGGGCAGCTGATCGTGCCGGTAGCCTCCCTGCGCGTACGCGACGTACCCGTCGGCGTCGGGGCTGTCGAAGCCGTGCAAGTGGTGTGGGCGGTCGACGAAATCGCCCGAGCGGGCGCGGTAGTCGGCCAGGTCGACTGGCACCACCGGCAGGTCGGGGGTGCGCACCGAAACGGGCAGCGGCTGCCACGGATCTCCCGTGATCGGGTCCCGGCCGCGCAGCGCCCGGGAAACGCCTATGAACACTTCATCGTCGACAGTGAGGTCGGCGGAGGCGCGCCGGAGCACTTCTTCGGAAGCTTCGTCCATGAACGCCGTCCTTCCGGGCCGGGCTCGTGGCAAGGGGGTCCGCGGATCGTGGGAGGGACGAAGTGGCCACGCAATAGTGAAAGACGGTCGCGCCCCCGCATTTCGTTCACCCGATGCGCCGCGGAGACAACGCGGGCACCTGGGTCAGTTGCGGCTGAGGCCGAAGCCCTCGAGCAGGGTCAGCACGGCCCGGCCGCCCTGCGCGTCCAGGGCAATCCGCAGCGTCGGGCCGATGTGAACCTCCGTCGGGATCGCCCCGTCACCCCAGCCCAGGACGTGACCGTCGTTAAAAGGCTCGGCGCCGCCGGTGGCAGTGCCGTGCCCCGCCGTGTCGTAGTCGACCGACACCACGAGCGTCGGACCCTGGTCCAGGTGCTCGACATAGGCGTACACCTGGACCCCGGCCACGGTGAGGCATGGCCGCGCGCCGTCCCTGGCCTCACCGGGCGGTGTCTCGAGCTGCGGGTCGAACGTCGCCGCCTGGTTGATGCGGTCCAGGTCGCCGCGGGTGGTCACGGCGCAGCCTTGTCGTCGACCGGGGCGGCGAGACGAGCCTCTTCCGCCTCGTCCTCGGCGACTGCGCCGGGGTCGAGGAGTCGGTCGACGGCCCTGGTGGCGGCCTGCGCCTCGATGCGCGCCACGGCCAGCTCGGCGTCGCCGAAGTCGTGGGCGTGGGCGCCGGTCATGGTGCGCACCGCCCGGTCTGCTTCCCGCTCGCGGCGGAGCAGCGCTGCAGCGTTGCGGGCGCCGCGGGCGGTGAGCTTCTGCGTGGCGAGCTGGCGGCGCGCCATGGCGGCCGCTTCGGCGGCGGAGTTGTTTTCGTTCTGGGCGGCGGACACGGCGGCCTGGGCATCGCGCCAGTCGCAGATCAGGCCGGGCACGGTATCTCGGCCGATATCGAACGGGCCCGCGGCGCAGTTGGTGAGACGTTCCAACCAGCCCACCGCGGCGGCGCGGTTGAGCGTGGCCACGTCGGCGTCCAGCAACCTCGCGGAGATAACGAGCAGCCCGGGGTCGGATTCCTCGCGCTCGTCGCGCAGCGCGGCCGACAGGATGTGGAGCCGAGCAGGTCAAGACGGCGCGCGGCCTCCTCGATCTCGGCCTCGTCGATCTCGGCATTGCACGACGGCGCGGCCTCGGTGGTGGTCAGCATGTGGTGGGTCCTTCTTCGAGGAGGTGGGCGAGGTGGCCGTTGAGCCGTCCCGGCCGGGGGTGGGTGCTGCGCGCCCGCGACGCGGTGCCGAACTGGTCGAATCCGGCCATGGCGTCGAGCGTCAGCACGTAGGCGCGGACGTTGCTGACCCGGGCGAGGGCGGCGCGGTGGGTGGGGAAGGGGCCGAGTAGCAGCCCACGCTGGGACGGGCCGCGGACGATCGAGACGTAGAAGTCGCGGAGCACGACGACGGGCAGTTGGACGCGGGCCGCGGCAGCGCGCACCGTTTCAGCCCACTGATAGTTCTCCGAAGCCAGCTGGGCGAAGTCGCGGATGCCGCTGGCCCAGTAGCGGGCGGCCTGATGGTCGCCTCGGTGTCAAGGGCCAGTGGGAACTGCCCATTGGCGGTCGTGAGACCTGCCCGTTGACGGTCACGAGATGTGCCCGGTGATGGCCATGGGATCTGCCTGGTGCTGGCCATCACCGACCTGTCGGGTCAGGTCAAGGGGCTCACCCCGTGTCCGGCGAGTGCTTGGCTGAGACGGACGCTGTCGCCGGTGGTTTGGCAGATGTGGGCGTGGTGGAGCAGCCGATCGACCGTGGCGGTGGCCAGGGTCTTGGGCATGAGCTCGTCGAACGCGGCGGGGTGCAGGTTCGAGGAGACCGCGACGGAACGTTTCTCGTAGGCGGCGTCGACGAGGCGGTAGAGGCCTTCGGCGGCGTCCTGGGCGACGGGGAGCAGCCCGATGTCATCGACCACGACGAGGTCCGCGCGCAGCACCCGGGCGATGGCCTTGGTCACGGTGTCGTCGGCGCGATGGCGCCGTAGCAGCACCCCGAGGTCTTCGAGGGTGAACCAGGCGACCTTCAACCCGGCCTCGACCGCTTGCTGCCCGAGTGCTTCGAGCAGGAACGTCTTCCCGGTCCCGGACGGTCCGCAGACCACCAGGTTCTCCCGCCGTGCCACCCATTCCAGGGTGCGCAGCGCGGACTGGGTGGGGGCGGGGATCGAGCTGGACGCGGCCTGCCAGGCGGCGAAGGTCTTCCCGGTCGGGAACGCCGCCGCGGCCCGGCGGGTGGCGAGCGCGGAGCGTTCCCGTCCGGCTGCCTCCTCGGTGAGCAGGGCGCGCAGCACCTCGACAGGTTCCCAGCGTTGCGCTTTCGCGGTGGCGATCACGTCGGGGGCGTGGCGGCGGATGTGGGGTAGCCGCAACCGCCGCAGCAACGCCTCCACGTCTGCGGGCAGCGCCGGCGCGGTCGGGACCCCGACCGCGGGCACGACCGTCGCGGTACTGGTGATCACCGGCGTGGCGCGGCTCATGACGCCACCTCACCGGCGGGGTGGGCGCCGGGCCGGGTCCGGCCCAGCGCGGCCCAGCTAGCGGTGCCCTGGGTCAGGCTCTGCTGCTCACCGGCCTGATGCACCCGCCCGGGCTCGGTGCGGGCGTGGTGGTCCAGGATCGAGGCGAGGTCGGCCTCGGCGAACCGGGCGTGGACCGCGGCGTGCCCGAGCGCCCAGTCCACCTCGGTGACGCCGACCAGCTTCGCGGTGGTGACAGCCTCGGCCATCTTCACCCGCATCCTGGAGGTGCCCGCGGCGGCGGCCTCGGTCAGCCAGAGCCGGGCGCCGGCACCCAGGTCGAGGAACTCGGCCTCCGCGGCGGTGCGTGGGCGCGGGGCCCGGGCCAGCGCCCCGGCCGGGGCGGTCGGGAAGTGCGCGTCGGTCATGGCCGGGCTGCCCGGCCTGGCCCGATGGTGGCGGGCGACCTCGACTGGGCCGCCCTCACCGACGTGCACGATCACGACCACCTCACCCTCCCCGTCCTTGCCGGCGCGGCCATTGACCCGCACCCACACGAGTTGCCCGAGCAGCGGATGCGGCACGGAGTACTGGGCGCCCTCGAACGTCACCATCGGGGTCGTGACCGCGACAGTGCGGGAGACTCCGAACGACACTGTGTGCGGTGTCGCCGCCACCGGATGCAGCCGGGCCCGTTCCTCGGCGAGCATGTCGGCCGGAGCGCGACGGGTCACCCGATGCACCCGCGTGTTGACCTGATCGCAGAACACCTCGCAGGCGGTCTCCAACTCGGCGAACGAGTCGTAGACCGGGCGCAGGTTGGTGTCGGTGGGGACCAGGTCGGCCTTAGCCAGTTTCACGGTGGACTCCGAGCCGCCCTTGCTCGCCGGGTCCGCCGGCTCGCACGTGTGCACCGTGACCCCGTAGTGCCGGGCGAAGCTGACCATCGCCGGGTTGCGCACCGCCATCCCTGCGATGTGGGTGATCGTCACCGTCTTCTCGTTGTCGGTCAGCACATAGGTCGGTGCCCCACCCAGGCGGCGCAGCGTCACATCCAGCGCGGCGAACACGCTGGGCGCGGTCTTGTCCAGGATCGCCAGCACCACCCGGAACCGCGACCACGCCAGCCACGCGCAGAACAGGGTGGTCTTGACTCCGTCGATGATCGGGCCGTCCCCGAAGTCGTACTGCAGCCACATCCCCGGCTCGGTCACCCACGGCCGGTGCACCCGCACCCGCCCGGCCTTGAACTCCCGCCGCGCCCCGGCGACCGCGCGCCGCGTGGTCCGCTCCGAGCCGGAGTAGCCCAGCGCGAGGAGTTTCTCGTGGGCCTTGTCCGCGCGGATCTTCCCCTTCGAGTGCTCCATCCACTCCTCGACCTTGGGGAGGAACTCGTCGATCAGTTGCGGACGAGCCGCTGGACGGTCACACAACCCGCCCGCTTCGCGAGCGGCGACATACCGGCCCACGGTGTGATGCGAGCACCCCGCAAGCTCGGCGGCGTCACGCAACGACCCGGTCAGGTCGAACGCTTCCAGTATTTCCATGATCTCCCCTGCACACTTCACGGTGTCCCTTCTCGGGTGGGCGGCGCTTCAGCACCGCCAGCGCACCCGAGGAGGGGCCTCAACCACGGGACGCGGCGAGGCAAACGACGTCGTGTCGGGCAGATCCCATGACCGTCAGCGGGCAACTCTCATGTCCACCACCGGGCAGCTACGTGGCCGTCTCCGGGAATTTTCTCGCGGCCGTTGTCACCTCGGCGACGCCACCACTGTTCGTAGCCCAACAGCAGTGCGCGGGCTTCCAGCGGCGGCTTCTCGGCCGCCAACGTGAGGATCTCGGCGCAGTTGGTCATCATGTTCCCTTCGGGTCCAGAACCGCGATCAGGTAGTGGTCGCCCGGGTCATGTCGACCCTGGAGGACGTCGCCGGGACCCGGGGCCTGTCCGGGCGTAGTTGGCGTGATCAGCCATTGTGTGCACTCCACCCGCGCGTGCTGACGCCGCCCGCGGCGTCGTTGTCGAGTTGGGCAGCGAGGCATCTGTCGGGACAGGGATGTGCCGGGTCGGCGTCACCCGGCCGGTCGGCGCCGCTGTGGGCGCAGGTATCCCCGGTGGCCGTGTAGTGCGCAGCGAGGCACACCGGCGCTGGATCGTCGGTGGCGTCGATGAGATCGCCTGCGTCGGGTGTCGGAGTGATCGTGATGACGGCGTGCCCGCGGTCGCGCGTGATCATGTCGGCGTCCCAGACGCCGGCCTCTTCGTAGTCGGCGCGGCTGTAGCGGCCGTCCGCGGTCAAGAGTTGCTCGGCCAGGCGCTCGAGTCCGGCCGGGGTGATCAATGTGATCGGGTGTGCGTCGAGTCGTTTCGCTTCTTGGACATAGTCCGGCGCGACGTCGTGGACCATCCCGGCGGCGGTGCCGATGAGGCGCCCCGGTAGCGGCCGGGGCGCGATGTAGAGCTGGTGGTCGTGCCGGGGGGCGGCGAAGGCGTAGAGGTGGGTTGTGCGCATAGCCGTCTCCTGATGGTGGTTGGGCGTGACTGCGTACGAACGGAGGGCCCGGGCCGGGTGGTGCCGAGGCGTTGTGACGGGACTTCGTTGAGACCGAGCAGCCCCCGGACGGGTGGGCCCGGGGGCTGCACTCGGGGACGTGTGGGCAAGTACAGGCGTGTTCAGATGGTGACGGCCGAGCGCGGGGAGCGAGGCCGCCGTTCGGGCCGCAGGCTCAGCCGGTGAGCGTGAGCTGCTCGGGCTTGTTGTAGACGCAGCCGACCGCCTCGCCGTGGTGCTGACCGCGACAGGTGATGTCGGCGGGCAGGCGGCGGTCCTCGACGGCGAGCTTGTGCCGGAGGAACTTCTCGTGGTCGTCGATGACGTCCTTCTCGAGGGCCTCGTGGTGCCCGCCGGCCTCGGCGAACCCCTCGATGTCGGGGAACCCGGCCAATGCCCACATGCGCATGTAGAGGCCCGCCGCGGACGAGCGCAGCGGCGCGCGCTGGCTGGTGTCGAGCATCGCGCAGCAGGCCTCGGCCGCGGTTCCCGGCCGCGTGTCCTCCCCGCGGGCAACGCGACCGAGCAACTCCTGGCAGTGCGACCGATACACGAACTCCGTCGACATGCGCCGGTGGCGCGGTGTCAGCAAGGAGAAGGCGTGGTGGATACGGTCGGCAGCCGCCGGGTGTAGCTGCTGCGCGGCCGCGATCTCTGCCTCGGCCCAGTCCATGCAGTCGAAGAGGTCGTGGAGGCCGCCGAGGAGGTCCTGCATGACCGGGAGCAGTTCGCCGAGCTCGGCGGTGTGGACTCTGGTCTTCTGGGTCACGACGGACTCCTTGGTGAGATCGCACGGGGAAGCGCCCTGGTGGGCGGGAGAGGAACGCGGCGAAGCCTCAGCGCGGGCGCGGGGCCGTCCGGCGGGGGTTCTGGGCTGGTCGGTCCCGGTCGTGATCGCTCAGATGTCCGGCGGCCGCTCGCGCGACCGCAGCGCGATCTCACCGGGACGGGTCGGCCCAGAACCCCCGCCGGGCGGCCCCGCGACTGTGCTGGCCTGGGGCGTTCCTCCCCCGCCCGCCTCGCGGCGGCATCTGGACGCCGTCGCCGGTCCCGCAGGCACGAGCACGGCGGCTGCGCCCGCCCCAGGTGAGTCCCAAGGCCTGCGCCGCGGCCCCCGTCAGGGAAGGGCGTTCGCTCAGGCGGCGAACGGGCGGTGTCGGACCCGCCTGGTTCCTCTCACGGCCGAGTGGCTCAGGTTCGTCCCGTACGGATCAACCGGGGCGGGGACTGCGCCGGCAGCCCGAGGCGGACGTGCCGGTCCAGTGGGAACGCGTATCGCAGCACTCCGCCGTGGCGACGGGAGGTGGCGCCGATCTGGGCGAGCGCAGCAGGCAGCCACACTCTCAGCTCATCGCCGGCGGGCGGGGTTGCGCCGAAGTCGATCAGTCGGCCGACGACGTACCGCCACCCGCTCTCGCGGTTGCGGACCTTGCTTTTCGCCCGGTCGTTGAGGACTGTCCCGTCGGGCATGACAGTGAGTGTGCGGGGGGTGGCGCGGCCCAGATAGACGGCGGATCCGGCCTGGTAGATGCCACCGAAGTGGCCGGGCATCGTGGTCACGCCGTGCGCGATGCGCGGGACCGGATCTGAGAATGCGAGGACGCCGCGGATGCCGGTCTCGGCGCGCAGCCACGCACGGACCCGACCGAGCAGCCAGGTCTCCGCGTTTGCTTCGATCTTGTCGAGCAGCACGAACCTGCTGAGCTCGATACTGGCTTCGTAGGGCTGTAGGTCCGGGAAGGGGAGGGTCAGGACCCGGTCGGAGGTGGGGCAGCCGAGCATCGCGACGCCCACAAGCTCGTCGTCGTGGAACATGCCGAGAGACCACGTCACTGACGGCAGGCTTCCCGCGTAGTGGTGGCGCCGGACGAAGGTCGCCGCCGACGCCCAGTCCGCGGGCGCGACGTGGTAGCGACGACTGTCGAACCCGCCGTCGCGGCGGCGAACCCAGGACGGGCGGCGCTCGCGCCATCGTTGGGACACTCCGAGAGGAAGCGAGAGCGTGAGCTGGCCGGTCATGACGTCACCGGTACTTCGGTGGCCGGGCCGCGGCGCGCTCCAGCTCGGCCGGTGTCGCGGAGGAAGTGCATGGCGCCTCCTGGAGGGCATCGGGCGGATGGGCTGAGTGGCCACGCATCCCGGTGGTTGTCAGTCCTGGGGCGGATCGTGTCGGGTGGCGGCGATCCTGGAGAGGGCTGCTTCGTGGGAAACGACCCTCGTGGAGACGACGAGCGCGTCCCGACCGGAGGCGCGGGCGAACTCGTCGGCGTCTGCCTCGAGGGCGAACACATGACAATCCCCGGGGACGTGCAGGGCGGGCGGCTGGACGAGATGGACGGTCGCCGGGAAGTCGGCCGGGGCGGGCTGGTCGGGCGCGTTGCGTGGGCTGGGCAGGCAGTTCGGGTAGCACTCCTCGTCCGGCGCTGCGGCGCAGCCGTCGCAGCCGAAGTCGCGGATCAGGACCTCACGCAGGACTCGGCGGGTATCGAGCCTCGCAACGAGGTGCTCGGCGAGCGTGTCGTCGAGCTCGGCGGCCTCGCCGGCCACGTTGTGGGGGTCAGCGAGGGCGTGGATCAGCGCGACAGCGGTCCGACGCTCGTGAACCAGCGCGGCGGCGAGGTCCGCGTGGGCGACCTGTGCGGCGGTGTAGGCCTCTCGGATCATCGCGTTCGCACGATCGACCGCGACACGATGCCGGACGATATCCGAGATAGCGCCAGCGGTAGTGCGGGCAACTTGACCCCGACGCCATTGCTCGACTGCCTCGACTGGACCGAGCGCCTCCGTAGCATCAGCGGGAATGGTGAGGGGCATACGAGCAGATCGCATTGTCGTTCTCCGGGCTCGAGGTGGGGGTGAATCGGTACGCACGCCCGCCGCATCGGCTCGGGCCGATGAAGCGGGTGGCAGCGGAGTGGCATGTCAGAGATGGCCGCGCCGTTGCCGCAGTCTCTTGTCGTGACCGGCTGGGCGTCGAGGTCACGCAGCGGGACGGCCGGCCTGCAGCCAGTCGTCCAGGCGGTCCTGCACGATGGCCGCGGCCTCGTGGCCGATGTCGGCCGCGCGGCCGGGGTCGCAGAGGCCGCCGTACTGGTTGGCATCTACGTGGTCGTGCAGCTCACCGAATGTGAGCACCGATCCCGGAACACGTCCCGACGCGATATCGCGTCGGATCTCGACCTTGGCGGCCTCGACGATGCGGTCGATTCGCGAAGGCAATTCACCGACTCTGCACCACGTCCACGAGTACCCGCCGATGAAGTACCGGCCGTCCTCCGAGGGGCTAATGATGAACGGCGCGTATCCCGCCTCGCCCTCGTACATCGGCTGGTGGTGGACGATGTTGTCGCCGACCCATTCGAGGCGGTCCGAGGCGTCGGGCGCCTCGTCGAAACACCGGTTGGTCCATGCAACGACTTCCTGGGCGGCGTGGTGTGTGAAGCCCGGGTTCAGCCACCCGTTCCATCGGTCGTCGTCGTCCCACCAGGCAGGGAAGCCTGGTTGTCCGTCGATCCCGACCAGGCCGACGTCCTCTCTCCGTGGAGCCTCGTGAACGCGCACCGCGTCGGGGTCACCGGCGACGTCGTCCGGCCCGGCGTCGACGGGGGTGAGGGTGGACAGGTCGAGCACTCCGTCGAGCCTGAAGATGCGCAGCTGGTCATCACCGGGCTGCGCGGCGCGGATCTGGGCCGCGGCGTCGGCGTAGTCGATGTAGGGCATGGATGTGGCGGCGGTGTCCGGATCGACGCCGACGAGGTAGAGGGTCAGGTCGATCGAGTTGGCGGGGCCGGGCATGACAGGGCTCCGATCAGGTGGGACAGGGTTTCGCGCCGATCGGCGCGGGCTGCCACGCCGGGGATGTGCGGGAACGGGCAGGTGAGGCTCGGGGTTGCCGCCCGGGCCCCACCCACCCGGCTCAGGTCAGACGGAGAAGGCGGCGCCGGGCGGCTCGTCCGCAGCGTCGGCAGCGGGGCCGTCGGGGCCGTCGGGCGCGGGCCCGTCGGGCGCGGTCGCCCGCGCGGGGGGGTCGCCGTTGTCGACGCGTTCGGCGTGGGCCACCGGTGCGGGGTCGTCGGCGTCCGGGACCTCCTCGAGCGGCGTTCCGTCGGCCGGCTCCTCCCCGGACGGCGCGGCGGCGACCTGGGCCGGCTTGCGGGTTCGCTTCTTCACGGGCGCCGGCTTCGGGTACGCGACCAGCCGTTCGACGTCGGCCAACGGGTAGCCCCACGTCTCCATCTGCCGGAGGATGCGGGTGTCGTCGGCGCTGAAGGTCCGCCAGGTGCTCTTGCCCCGGTCGTTGGCTCCGTGGTTGTTCTCCCAGGCGGAGAGGATCAGGGCAGCGAGCGTGACGACCGAGCGCTTGGGGTTGCCGCCGACCTTGCCGACGATCGCCGCGACCAGGTCGTCGGTCGTGGTGGCGCGGTCGGAGTCCTTGCGGTTGAGCATCGCCTGGCCGAGGATCTCCCGGCCGTCGCGCAGGCTGTCGAGCAGGTACCACGGCGCGGCCAGCAGCTCCCTCAGGATGAACTCCTCGGCGCCGGCGGGAACGCGCGAGCGGTCGGCGAAGGTGCCGAGCCACTCGCGGCGGACGGCGGTCGCGGACTGCCACGCGAGGTTGTTGTCCCGGACCTCCTTCCGCTCGGCCCTGGCCTTCTCCGCCTGCTCAGGAGTCATGTCGGCGAGCTTCTTCGGTGTGCCCTCGGTGGAGCCCGCGCCGACGTCATGGCCGTTGGCGGCGGGATCGACACACACAGCCACCGGGTACCACTCGCGTCCGGCCGTGGCCCACTTGTCGCGCAGGACGACCGCGTGGCCCGGGCAGCTCCTACGGTGGTCCTCGGCGTCGATGGTGCCGAGTCCGATCCGCGACAGTTCCTGCGCGGTGCAGCCGCGGCCGGCGTCGTCGACGACCGGCAGGCCGTCGGTCTCGCACTGTGCGAGCACGACCGCTCTCGCCTTGGCGGATTGACGTGCGTCGCGCAGCTGCTGGGCGACATGGTCGAAGCTCTGCCACCCGCGGCCGGTGGCCGCCGCGATCAGCTGCTGGACGGCCTCGGAGTCGTGGGCGAACTCGGCGACCACGGCGGCCTGGACGAGGTCGAGGTCGTAGGCATCGGCGGCCTGCGCCGCGACGTCCGACTCGCCGACGGCGACGAGCTTCTTCACGAGGGCGGCCTTGTGGCCGGTCGTCCGGGCGATCGTTGTGACCTTCTCCCCTGCGAGGGTGAGTTGGAGGTACGCGCGGGCGCGGTCGGTGGTGGTGACCGGGTGCCGGTCGTCGTTCTGGGTGAGCTGCTGGTAGATGCGGTCGGCGTCGCTCGGGGGGGCGATGATCTCGATCGGCACGGTGGGGCGCCCGACGGTGACGGCCACCGTGGTGCGGACCTGGCCGTCCTCGACCAGGAGGTGCCCGCCTTCGTCCTGGTAGACGCGGATGGCGTTCAGCACGCCGAAGGTCGTGATGGAAGTGATGAAAGTCTTGTCCGGGTTGACCTTCGTGCGCACGTTCGCGCCGATCACGAGGTGGCGGGGGTCGACGTCGAGGCGGGTTCCGCCCTCGTAGATCGGGTAGCCGGGCGCTGCGGTGGCTTTCGCCTCGAGGTTCTGGACCTCGGCGGCGGCGAGGGCGGTGTCACCGTCGGCGGCGGTGACCGCGTCGCGGGGTGTGGTGGCGCCCGGTTTGGCGAGGTCGCTATCGGGCGCGTCGGAGCCGAGGTCGGTAGGACGGTCTGCGGTGATGGACACGGATGAACTCCTGGTTGGCTGGCCGGCTGCTGGCACCGGCGGGGTGGGCGCCCCGGGTGGGACGCACTCGCTCAGGCGGCAGACCGGGCCCGCGCGGCGGGGGTTCCGGCTGGCCCGTCCCGGGTGTGATCGCCTGACTGAATCGGCGGCCGATCTCGGTGGCTGCGCGCGATCTCACCGGGACGGGTCGGGCGGGTTCATCGCCGTGGCGGCCCGGTCAGCCGCCAGAGTGCGGCCTCCCACCCGGGGTCTCACCCACGCTGTGGGATCGCTGTGTTTCCGCGGGTTCTAGCGGGCGACGGGTCAGGCCTCGATCGGCCACGACATGCTGAAAGCCGCGCGACGAGGACGGCGGTTCGGTGTTGGCCAGGCCCGTTCAGGCCGTCACCGGGCCGGTCGTCGGGCGCCGCCAGTACCAGGCCGGTGGGTAGGTGTGGTGGGAGGCGCCGTGACCCGGAACCTGGGTGTTCGCTTCCCAGGGGGCGCGGCGCGCCCACGCGTTGTGGAGGGCTACTCGACGCGGGTCCGCCGGGGAGACCGCGGAGCTTCCAGGGGCGACAGTGCCGAAGGTGACGGTGTACTCGAAGTCGGGGTGCTTCTGCGCGGCGTGCAGCGCCTCGGTCAGGCGGGTGAACTGCGCACAGGCGCGGTGGGATCTGTCCACCTGGGCCTCGAGGGTGGTGAGGAGGTCGGGCACGTAGCGGACGATCTCCTCGTGGAGGTCGGCGCGGGCCTCGTCGAGGGCGCTCAGCTCGGCGGGTTCTGCACCATCGACGCGGGCGCCGAGATCGTGCAGCTCCGCGAGGGCCTGCACGAGACGGGCGGGGATGGCCGCGGCGCCACCGCCGGTCATGATCTCGTCGAGGCGGCGCTCGATCGTGGTCGCGTCCCCGACGTCGACCGGCACGGTTGTGGGCATGGCTTCTCCAGGTGATGGAGGTCGGAGGTGAGGGATGAGTCAGTGGCGGGCGTGCTGGGCGGCGATCGCCATGGCGCGCAGGCCGACCGATTCCATGCCCCGCGCGGTGTCGGGGTCCTGCACCGTCTGGGCCGCGCTGGTGACGGCCTGCATGACGCCGCCGCTGGTCGGGTCGCTGCCCAACAGGAAGTGATCGAGGATGGTGCGCTGTTCGGCCTCGGAGAAGCGCAGTTCCTTGCTGACCCGCTCGATGACCTCGCTGGGGTTGCCGACCCGCACGCCGGCGTCGCGCTCGAGCTCGCCGATGCGGTCGGTGAGCCACTTCTGGTCGAGGAACGTCACGACCGCGTCCCGGGTCTTCTTCCTGATGAGCGCCTGGTTCGCGCGCTGGGTGTCGGCGCTCCACCGCACCGCGCCGTCGGGCAGCCGGCCGCCGATGTGGGGCTTGCGGACCTTGAACTTGTCGAGGACGAGACCGTTCGTGCAGACCTCGATCTCGAGCCGAGGGGTGATGGTCCACGCACCGTCGCCGATCTCGGAGTTGCTGAGCACGAAACCGGCGAAGACCTGCGGGTTGTCGACTCCCCGGTTGCCGGTGAACGGGCTGACGTAGTTGCGCAGCAGGTCGGGGGCCATGGCCGCGATCTGGGAGGAGGTCACGGTGACGTACATGCGGCGCGGGGACAGGTCGCACTGGGTCGGGGCGGCGTCGACCCCGGCCTCCCTGAGCCCATCGAGCATCGCCAGGAGGACGTCGAAGTTGTCGGCGATCTCGTAGTTGCCCGACAGCATGGCGCGCATGAGCCCGGTGCCGTCGTCGCTCACGAGCCCGCGGACGAGGTAGCGGCGGTCGTCCTGGCGGGTGAGCCACTCGTTGACGTTGTGGTCGAGCAGCCCGACCATCCCCTCGGTGCGCATGCGCCGCAGGTAGGCGACCGGAATGCCGAGCTTGTCGGCGATGTCGCCCAATCCCGTGTCCGTCGGCCGCAGCGCCAGGCGCGACGCCACCCCGGCCGCGGACACGAGGGGGTCGTAGGAGGGGAGGTCGGTGATGAGCTGCCCGCCCTCCATCCGCAGTCGGGCCGCGGGGACGACGACGTCCTGCTGCGCGGCGTGCAGGGCACGCAGGCGATTGACCAGCTCACCCAGCTGGACCGAGCGGGCGGTGAGCAGATCCTCGGTGACGGTGACCACGATGATGTCCTCCTCGGACGAGCGCTGTGCACCTCGGCGGCGGTCGCCGGGCGGGCTCCCGCCGGTGCGGCGGGGCGTGGCTCACCCGCGCGGCGGCAGGGGGCGAGGGTGGGGACCCGCGCTCGCTCGATCGGCCGTGAGACCGCCCTGATCGGATCAGCTGCCACGGCCAGGAGAACGAGGGCGGTCTCACCCGATCGGTGCGGGCCGGCGGGTCATCGCCGACGAGTCCCCCGACGCCGCGCAGAGTCACATGCCCCTGACGCGGCCGGCGAGGTGCTCGCGACGAGCCTCTCGCCGTGGCGATCCGCCGCCCTTGGTCCGGGCGGACTGGCGCCGAACCACATTCCCCATTAGTACGATCTACGGCTACCCGCTTTAATATCATCGTATCACCGTACGATTCGTGTTCCGCTACTTTTGATATCGTGATCAATCAACGCAGCACCACGCAGCAAGTAGCCGCGCCCGCCAGGGCTTGGCTCGTCCCGGGCGGTCGTGTGCACGCAGAGCGTCGACGTCTGGGGGCTCCTACCGGCGGCGGGCGGCGCAGGCGTGTAGGCCGGCCGCAGTGAGTTGGGCAGGCACCCGCTGGCCGGAGGCCGCGGCAGAGCTGGGGGCGATGAGGCCGGCGTGGACGAGGCGGTGGGCGGCGCGCTGGTCGCTGCAGCAGCGGCCGTCGAAGAACAGGTCGGGTTCGCTGCTCACGAGCAGCTCGGCGCCGCCGCTGGCGACGGCCCGCAGGATTGCCTGGTCGCGGTGGCTGAGACCGCCGATGTTCATGAGGCCTCCTGTTCGGCGGCGAGCAACTCGTCGAGGGTGGGGAGCGGTTCGCCGCCGATGCGGTTGCTCCGCCGTGGCGGCGGCCGGCGGGTGCGGCCGAGGCGCCGGTCGAGCTCGGCGACCTTGTCGGCGTTGGTCACCGAGATGCGGTCACGCTTGAGCTGCAGCGCGCGCCCGCTCTGCCCGATCTCGCGGCTGATCCAGGCCCTGGGCCAGCCGCGCAGCACCATCCAGTCGATCAGCTTCCAGGTCGGTCGGGCGTCGACGAGCTCGCCGTGTGGCCCGAACGCACTGCGGTCGACCGCGGCCGCGGCCTGAGAGGTGACCGCGAGCAGCGCGGCGGCGGTCTCGGGACGGACCCGGGCGCGTTGCCCGGCGAGGACGGCGTCGAGGGTCTTGGAGTTGAGTCCGGACACGCGCGCCATGGCGTCCGCGGACACACCGGTGGCTTGCACGGCCATCAGGTGTCTGCGGGCGGGTTCGGCGTCGACCAGGTCGCAGCTGCCAGCACCCTGGGATCGGCGACGATCGGCGAACGCCGCGGTGTGAGCGGTGGTGCACGGGTCGCAGCGGCAGCCCTTGGCGTAGCCGAGGCGCTGCCCGTGCAGCGTCGGGTCAGCGAAGGCGATCACGCCGTCGGCGTCGGCGCCCCGGTACGGCGACACCTCCCACCGCCACCCGCTGATCTGCTCCAACGCCATCCGGCGATCCTCGGGCAGCACCCCGCGGCGATGGTCCTGGCGCTGCACGGTGCACCACCGCGACAGGTCCAGCTGGTAGTCGGGCAACGCCTCAACATGCTGGTAGGGCACCCGGGCCGTGCCCTCGCGGTCGGCGAACTGGCGAAGCGCGAGATAGCCCAGCCGCCATCCGGTGGCGGCTGTGTCCCAGTGCAGCCGCATCCCGGCCTGCTCCAGCAACAGCAGCTCCAGCTCCAGCGAGGGGTGAAGCCGGCCGGTGTAGCGGCGCCGCCGAACTGCGGTCAGCCACGCGCCCAGCGGGCGCCCGTCGGGGGCGCGGTGAGTGTGGACCGGGTTGAGGTCGTCCTGGTCGGCGGCGTAGAGGGCGAGCGCGTCGACCATGGCTGCGTCGTCGTCGTCGGTCCACCGCCACCGCCACCCGGGCAGCCGGCCGGCGGCGGCAGCAAGGTGCGGCGGCAGCTGGCCGCGGCGGTGCCGGGCGCAGGTGTCGAGGACGAAGTCGGCGAGGTGGGAGTAGCCACGACCGGCCCGGCGCCCGACCCATCCCTGCACCTCGGTCAGCGCAGCGACGCGTTCGGCCGGTGGCACCTGGGCCAGCCGGGGCGCGTGCTGCGCCCACGCCGCGGCGGCGGTCCACCAGCCCACTTCCCACGCGTCCCGCGCCCACCCCGGCAGCGCCTGCAGCGCCTCGACCCGGTCCGGGGCCAGCTGACCGGCGCTGTGGGCTGTGCGCTGGGCCTGGACCCACCTCGCCAGGTCGACCTTCTCCCGGGTCGCGCTGGCCGGCGGTCGGGCGTGGCCGTGCTCGCGGGCCCAGTCGGCAAGCAGGTCGTGGCGGTGCCACCAGGCCCCGCCGGTGCGGTCCAGGGTGCGCAGCAGCCACTGGTCGAGGTCGAGCTCGGCGGGCACGTCGAAGCGCAGCCCGGGCCCGTTCGGGCTGCGGCGGGCCCCGCCGGGCCCGCCGGGGCTGAGGCGGGAACGGAGGGTGGCAGCGAACCGCTCGTCCATGTCCGCGAGCGCCCGCAGCACGGTCCATACGTGCCGCCACCGCGTCGAGCCCAGCTCGGTGTCCGGGTCGAGGTCCTCGCCGGTGGTGACGGCGAGGACGACTCGGCCGCGCTGCTTGCCCGGTGCCAGTCGCATCGCCCGTCCGACGGCCTGCACGATGTCCACTGCGCTGGTGCGGGGCTCGGCGAACACGACGGTGTCCACCGCGGGCACGTTGATCCCCTCAGAGAGGGTCCGGGCGGACGCGAGCACGCGCACCTCCCCCGGCTCCGGGTTGGCGAGGCGGTCCAGCGCGGCACCACGCCGCCATGCCGGGTGTTTGGCTTCGACGTGCTCGGCACGGATGACCCGCCCATCGGGGAGGACGCGCCCGTCGAGGGCGGCGACCAGGCCCGTGGCATGGCGGATGCGTGAGTGGAACGACAGGATGCGGGTGGCGCCGTCGCGGGCCGCGGCCAGCACCGCGGCGATCGCGGCGGTGTCTCCGACCGGCTGCCCGGCCCGATCGTCGGGTTGCTCGTCGGGGACGGCGAGCACGTCCACGTCGTAGTCGACGAGCAGCCCGGCAGCGACGGCTTCGGCGAACCCAGCCCGGTACAGGGTGGGCCCGAACAAGGATTCGTCGTCCAGGGTCAGCGGCGCCGCTACGCCGTCGACGTCGGCGTCGGCGCCCCACGCCGCGGCCTCCACCGGGGTTGCGGTCAGGAACAGCCTCTGCCGAGCCGGCAGGGCGTTGTCGTTGAGGACCGCGCGGAACTCGGCCCGGGGCCGGCCGGTGAGCCGGTGGGTCTCGTCGCACACCACCAGGTCGGCCGTCGTCGCGGCGGCGGAAAGGGCGGCCGCGACACGCGGCGCGGAGTGGTAGGTCGACACGATCAGGCGGGGGCCCGCCCCGGTGAGGAAGCCGCGGATGACACGTTCACTGGTGGACGCGGTCACCTCCGTCCGCGCCCACGGGGGCAGATCCAGATCACCGACCCCGACGGCCCGCCCGGAAGTGGGGTCGGAGCACACGATCAGCGTCTCGTGACGCCAGATGGCGCCCTCGCGGTAGGCCAGCACGGTCTGTGGGACCAGCGCCAGCGACGGCACGAACACCACCGTCAGGCGGGCGGCGGTCTGCTCGGCGAACCAGCGCCCCAGCAACGTCTTTCCCGAGCCGCACGGCATGACCACGACACCACGGCCGGCGCTGGGCAGGATCTGGTGCATGCCGTGCAGCGCGTGCCGCTGGAGGACGTGCGGCTGGATCATGACGGTCGCTCCTCGCGGAGTCCGCTCAGTTCGGCGTCCAGCGCCGCGGCGATGAGCTCTGCTTCGGCGGCGGCCGGCACGAGGCTGAAGGTGGCGTCGAGGAACTCCGCGAGGGCCGCCGCCCCGGTCCGGAACAGCGCGCCTCCGGCCGGCGACGACAGGCAGATCAGAACCGACTGTGGGGAATCGGGCTGGATCCTGATGTCCCCCTCCCCCACGCGGCGCTGTATGCCGTCGCGCAGCAGGGCCCGAGTGCACATCCACGTCACGATCGGGTCGGTGCGGAAGGCGATCGTCACCGCCACGGGGTCGCTCGCGGCGTACTCCACGTCAACCAGGACCGGCAGGTCCGGGGCGCCCGGGGAAACCAACGTCCACACCAACGGCCAGCACACCGTGTCCGCAGGGTTCGCCCTGGTCACCGCGCACCTGCCGGCACGCGCAGCCGAGGCTCGACGGCCTGCGGGGTGGCGCGTCGACCGTTGGCTGACACCGCCTCGATCGCGGTGTGGGCTCCACGGTCCTCGACTAGACAGTCCAACTCGTCACCCGGGCTCGCGGGCCCGTCGATGAGCATGTGGCGGTTCACGCACCCCGGGCTGTCAGTCGTGATCAGGGTGGCGACCGCACCTGCTGGTCCGCTCATCAAATCCTCCAGTTGTCGATACGACTACCGGCAATATTACTCCCGTTTAAGCTTCAGCTCAACACTGCTGGGCGCGGCTTGTCGGCGTGGAAGCTCTCCATGCGCTGCATCGCCATCGGCCAGTCGAGTCCCTCCTTGCCGCTGCAGGGAGGTAGTCCGTTCCCGGTCCCCGTCAACTGGCGCGCTCGACCGTGGCGCGGTCCTCACTGCTCGCGACCGCTGGGTGAAGCAGGCAGGGCGACCGGTCCGCGGTGGCCCGGGGCGCGGCACCCTCCGCGCGGACGGGCCGTACCGGAGGGCGAGCCGTGATCAGTGCGGCGGAGGCGTCCCGAGATCGGCCATGGCGGCCCGCGCTCCACCGGCCCGCCCAGGGCCGCTGCGGTGATCGGCGAAGGCCCAGACCCGACGTCGCCGCCAGAGCGGCCTGGTCCCGCCGGCCGGCAGGGGGTCCTCGACGTCGGGGGCCATGAACTGGCCCGCCGCGTGGAGGGCGTGCACGGTGTGGGGGTTGTACCCGAGCACCCGGCTCGCCTCGGTCGAGCCGATGAGGTCGTCGGGGTCGCCGGACCGGTCGACCTCGGTCAAGCGGGCCCGCAGTCCGGCCGTGTAGGTGGCGTACCAGGTCTCCCACGGCTTCTCTGCGACGTAGCTGCGCCCGTGTCGGCGAGTCTCGGTCGGATGGTTAGGCAGCGTTGCCCACCACCGCACGGTCTCGATCGAGCGGCCGGTGCGCTCGGCGCGTTCCGCGGTGGACACGTAGGCGACACCGTCCACCACGACCCGGCCACCGGCGCGTTGGGCCCAGAACTCGTCCCATTCTGCTTCATCGACATAGATTCGGCCGTCGAGACGGTGCTCCTCCGGATAGCCGTTGCCCGGCTGTCGGGACAGCCGATACACCGACGCCGACCCTGAGAGACCAGCGCGACGCGCGGCCTCCGCCCGGGTGATGAGCGTCCTGCCTTCGTGCTCGCGACGGTCTGGACCTCTCACGGCCGATCAGCTTAGGCGGGGCCTCGCCGGCGGGGGAACGCGTGGCCGGGATGAGCTCAGTGCCGCCGGCGCGGCGTCCGCGGCCGCCACCGAAGGCCCCCCGCTCATGGCGGGTACTTCGTCGGGGTCGTGCTACCGGGCAGGTAGAGCGGGTGCAGCGGCTGTCCGGCCTTCGTCTGGCCCAGGTGGTGCAGCGTGAGACCGTGCCGGGCCATCAGGGCGCACACCGCTGCGGCGCGGCCCAGGTGCGAGCCGCGCGCCCCCCACGCGCACACGGTCAGCGTGTCGTCCATGGCGGCGCCCTTCAGTAGGGCGTCGTCGTTGCCCGGGCCGACCGGGTCGGGGTGGTGGTAGAGCTCGCGCGGATCGGTGGCGCGGAGCGCGAACAGGTTCCGCACGACGATCCCGCCGCGCCCCCAGGCACGGGCGAATCCGACGCAGCGGCGGATCGAGGCGTCGTCGGCGGTGGCGTCGGCGGTCGACGGATTCAGCATGATCCACTGGACAGTGGGTAGCAGGCTGCACCAGGTGCGGCGGAGCTCGTAGCGGTACACGCCGTCGCCAGACAGCACCGCTGTCCGGCTCATCGCCAGGTCCGGCGCGCTCACCGCGTCACCGCGGCCGCGACGATCGCGGCGAGCACGAGCACGCCGACGATGCAGGCACCCCCGTAGGGCCGTCCCACCCGAGAACGGGGCTGCCCCACCACAGCGCCAGGTACCCCCACAGGGTGTGTGGGTACCCCCGAGCGATGATCACAGCTGGTCACCGCCGTCCGGGTCACCGACGAGCGCCCGCGTCAGGTTGGTGGCAAGCCGGGTCAGGTCACGCCGGGCCCAGCTCAGCGAGTCCCGTGTCTGACGTTCGCGCTCCTGGACCGCGCCCAGGTCTCGCAGCGCCGCTACGACGTCCTCGACCGGCACGCGGGAGTCGACCGTGCCGACCTGGTCGTCGGACCACGGCCCGCCCAGCTCGTCGACGATGCGGGCGATCATGGCCGCGCGCCGCTCGGCGGTGAAGCTGCCCGCGTCGGCGGGGACGAGCCGGTCCAGCTGGCGGACACGGTTGCGGAGCTGGGCGTCGTCGCGCTGGGCGTGGGCGAGCACGCCACGCTGGGTGTGGGCGTCCCAGTGTTGACGGGTCGCGATCTCGCGCAGAGCCGGACCCTGCTCGGCGGGCTGCAGCGTGGGCGCGGGCCGCACGACGGTGCAAGTGCGTCGCCGCCGTCCGGAGGGAGGCGCCAGCACACCCCACGGCGCCGGTAGGTCCAGCCCTTCGACCAGCGAGGGGTGCGCGACGACCAGCCACCAGCGGTCGCAGTACCGCAGCCACGCGTCGCATTTCGTCGGGTCGGCCAGCTCCACCAACACGTCCCCGCGGGACACCTTGATCTCGTGACCCACCAGTTGGTGCCCGGCCGACGCGGTCACGCCCTGCCAGATCACGTCCGCGCGCCGCGCGCCGCCGGGTGCGGGGATCTCGGTGAGGAAGATCCCTGCCGGGCGGGACTCATCGGGCAGGTAGTGCCGCCGCAGCATGGCGGCAATGTCCTGCGACGTCGCGACTGTGGTCGTGGTCATCGTTGGCGCACCTGCGGTCCCGGGAGGGTGTCGGCCAGGCGCAGGACCGGGTCCTCTGCAGAGTCGGTCGGGTCGATCCGCAGGCCCGGCGCCGGACGCAGAAGTCGCGCGTTCGGCGTGTCCGTCCACATGACCCCCAGCGCGCGCCGCGCTGACCGGATCGCCGTCATGGCCGCGGCCCCCTACCCCGGAGCAGGCCATCGGTCAGCGGGGGTCGCGCGGTGACCGGATCCGGGAACTCGTCCCATGTGCGGCCGTCCAGGACCCGCCCGGCCTGCTTCCTGCCCAACCGCCGGATCTGCGCGCGGCGGCCGTCGTCATCGACGGGGCCGACGAGCTGCTCTCGCGGATCATCGGGGTTACCGATCGTGAGTTGACCGGTGGGAGCCCACTCGCCCCACTGCTTGAAGAAGAACGGCACTCGGGCTGCGACGCACTGCTCCCGCAGCGACCGGGCCCAAGCCGGATCCATCGGCCGCGCCCGCGGCCCGGACTCCCCGCCCACGATCACCCAGTCGATTGACTCCGGACCGGTCAGCCACGTGGTGAGGTCGAGGTCCTCGAGCAGTGGCTCGCAGGAGAGGAACCGCGTCCGCGCGCCGGTGGCGGCCAGCACGCCGATGCGCGACGTCGCCCGCCGGTGGTCCTCGACGGAGGTGCCCAGCCAGACGTTCTCGGGCCATGTGTGGCCCCAGGGGGCCAGCGCGGCGACGTTCTCCGGCCGCTTGGTGAGCAACTGCCAGATCAGCCACGGTGTCTGCTCGATCAATGACCACAGCCGAGTCCGGGCAGCGTCCATCTGTGCGTTGACCGCGGCGACCGGATGAACCTCGAACACATCGGCCATCGAGGCGCAGAACACCTTCGCCGGCCGGCCGGCCTGCTGAGCGTCGCGGTTCCACCTCGGCGGGTTGCGCCAGACCGCCTCCGACAGCATCCGGCGCGGACCATTGCGCTTCCACAGCTCGTGGCCCCACCGTGTCGCGGCCGTGTCGGCGTAGCAGAACCGGCAAGCGGGACTGACCCGCGAGCATCCCCACCAGGGGTTGAACGTGTTGTCAGTCCACTCGATTGTCGTCCCGGCGCTCATGCGGAGGTCACACCACCCAGGCGCGGCTGATTGAGCGATGCGAGGAGCCCGGCATGGTGCAGCGCGGCAGCGAGGGCAGGCAACTCCTCGTCGGCGGGGACGCGCGCAGCATCGCGCCAGACGGCTATCTCCAGCCCAGCGTCCTCCAGAGCCATCGCCACCGTGAGACTGGTCCGCCTCCGCGGGTCCGGCCGGGCTGCGCCGGCGGCGTCCCGCGCGTAGCACCCGGCGAGTGCCCGTAGCTCCGTCGCTGACATGGGTGTGATGCGTTCGTGGGGAACGTAGAACCCGGCCACGGTCAGGAGCAGCGCGACCAGCCCGAGGTCGCAACCTTGCAGCACAGGGTCGGTGACGATCTCCCGCCACTGCGGGATGGGGGAATAGCCACCCGCGGTGAGCGAGGCGGATGCCACGGCCCAGCAGTGGTCGGCTGCGCCGAGCTGCGCGGCGGCCTGACCGGTGAAGCGGCCGGCGGTCTCGCGGCAGCTGTAGCACTGCCATGCCCACCGGTCCGCGCTCCGCCTGGCCGCGACCGGGGCTACCGCTTCGACCCAGCAGATGTTCACGATGTGCTCCTGTTCCCGGGGCGCCCCCGGAGGCGGCGGTGACGTGGTGCGATCGCGCTCCGGAGCCGGGTGGCTCGGGGCGGGTCGGCCCGACCCGGTCGGGAGCGGCTGGGGATCGGCGGGCCGACCCGCGGGTTCGTGAGCCTCCTGGTCAGGCGGTCCGGGCGCGGGTGCGTGCGTTGCGGCGCTTGAGCGCGCGCCGCTCGTCCTCGCTCATCCCGCCCCACACTCCCGCGTCCTGGCCGCTCTCCAACGCCCAGGTCAGGCACTCGGTGACCACGGGGCAGCGCCGGCAGACGGTCTTGGCCTCAGCGATCTGCAGCAGCGCTGGTCCGCTGGTCCCCACGGGGAAGAACAGCTCCGGGTCCTCGTCTCGGCATATGGAACGGTGACGCCAGTCCATCTCGAGCCTCCCTTCGATCACATGAACATGTACCGATGATAATACTCCCGATCGCCTTCTCGGTCGAGAGCCAATACCTACTATCGTACAAACTCTTGCATCTGATCTAGTACAAGCTCTCCTCGTCCTCGTCGGGTTCCGGGCCTCCCCCACCGCGCATGAGCCACAGCACGCCCTCGAGCTCATCGGGCTTGATGAGGACGTCGCGGGCCTTGGACCCCTCCGACGGCCCGACGACTCCGCGCGACTCGCACAGGTCCATCAACCGTC
>JBBQEF010000034.1:0-26858 GCA_038320445.1 Mycobacteriales bacterium | reverse complement strand
TCTCGGGTGGGAAAAACGACCCGACGTCGCTGCCGGGCCTCGACCGGATGTAGGCCGACCGGGACGCCGCCGCGGCGTCCGCGACGAAGCCGACCACGGCCGCGGGTGACAGCGCCGCCGTCGACGCCGGCCCGGTCAGTTCGGCGAAGAAGCCCGACCTCTACGCAGGCGGCTGGTGGCAGCAGTTCCACAACGCGCAGACCAAGCTGGCCAAGAGCGACATCCCGGACGTCGTCAACGACACCTACGACCAGCAGACCAAGGACCACCTCGACGACCTGTCCGACCAGGACGCCTACCAGACCTACCTGCGCCGTGCCTACACCGGTCTCTCGGGGGTGGCCGACGACCCGGGCGCGAAGGTCGATCAGAAGCGCCGGAACACCACGATGGATGTCGTCGACGTGCTGCGTCGGGGGACGGTGAAGGACCCGAAGGTCGCCGGCCAGCTCATCGGTGACGGGCTCGCCGGCAAGGACAGCCCGGCGTACTACGCGCCCAAGCAGGCCCCGCTGCTGCAGACCAAGAGCGGCCCGAAGTTCGACGTCGCCGACGCCTTCAGCACCGCGCTCGGATTCGTCGACGCCGTCACGGCCCCGAAGGCGGACGCGGTGACGCAGCCGTCGACGGTCGCCCCGACCGGTGGTGCCGGGTCGTCCACATCACCCACCGGGACGCCGCCGGTGGGTACGTTGACCGACCTGGTGAAGGAGTCCGGGCCGCTGTTCGGACCGCCGACGCCCACCTCGGGAACACCGGTGACGCAGCCACCGCCGAACAACCCCGGGACTCCCGGCAGCGACTCCTCCCAGGCCACCCCCCGCCAGATCACCGTCCTGCCCGGTGCCAACCCCGGCGTCATGGTCGCGGACGCCGGGAACGGAGCGGCCTCTCAGGTCCTGTCCGGCACCGGGACGTCCGACAAGCAGACGGTCGTCGGTTCTGAATCCGCACCGTTCAAGGGAACGATGGATTCCAGTCGGCCGGGCCGAGTCACGACGGAGCACCGGTCCGACGGATCCACGGTGATAACCGTGCAACCGGCCGCGCGGTACAACGCCGACGGCACCACCACCTTCGAGTACCCGAACGTGCCCGGAACGATCGAGGACATGCGCCTCGACGGCGGCGTGCAGCAGCTGATCATCCGTCAACGACCCGGCCAGCAGCCGATCCCGAACCTCGACCACCACCAGGTGACCGTCCCCTCGGTCGGCGACGTGGACAACCGACCTCACCCGGAGGGCAACACGACCGATCCGGGTCGGTCGGGCAATCTCCGCAGCGAGGTCGATCCCGCCGGCGACCGGCAGCCCCTCGGCGACCCGGCCACACTGGTCGCATCGGCAGGCCCGATGGACGGGCTGTTCGCACCCGGCACCCTCACCGGCACCGGTGCGCTGCCGCCCAGCAACACACTGGACCGGCTGGTGGCGGACGCGAACCAGGTGTTCAGGCCATCCGGTACCGGCCCCCGGTCCGGTACCTCCGACACGGTCGGCGTCACGGACCCCGGGACGACGGCGGCTCTGGACGCGATCATCCAGCAGAGCGCCGCCACGACGCCGTCCACTGCACCGCCGAGCACCACGGACGGTGAGGACGAGCCGCGGCAGAACCCGTTCAAGGCGCCGATCTATGCCACGTCCGGATCCATCGCGTCGTTCTTCCTGAACCGGTCGTTGAACCCGAATCTGACGGTCGGGGAGTTCCTGCCGAACGGGGTGCGCGGATGGACCCAGGACATGATCTTCGCTGGTGCCCTGCCGAGTATCGATGTCGGCAATGCCTGGGCGAATGCACTGGTCAACGGCGCCAAATCGGCTGCGGCCACTCAGGTCCTGTCGGCCGGTTCCCGCCAGGTTGTCAACCCGGCACTCAACACGGCGGCCAATGCCCTCAACACCGATCCACGGGCGATCGCGATGTCCGGCACGACCGACCCGGAGCTGCAGCGGATGCTGCAGCGGTCGCTGGCCGACAACCCGCCGGCCGGATCGGTGACCAACAACATCCGTGCGGACTTCGGTCTGACCGGCCGCCTCGACGAGCTTCCGCTGCTCGATCCCCGAACGACCACCCTGTCGCCCAATCCCGGTCTGAACGTCCCTGAGCCGACCCGGTTGGACATCGGCCCGATCGTCGAACCTCGAACGATCTATGCCGACGGCACGACCGATCCGCGGACTCCCCGTCAGCAGGACCTCGGCCGCACGTCCGGGAGGATCGTGCGCCCCGACGGCGGGGTCACCGCTGCGCCCGAGTTCACCCGGCCCGACACGGTGCCGCCCTTCCCCGTGTACACGGTCGACCGGCCCGTGATCGACCCCCGGATCACGGCCCTCTCGCCGAATGCGGCCCTCAACATCCCGGAGCCCACGCGCGTGGACGTCGGCCCGATCGTGGAGCAGCGCCCCTACGTCAACGGCGGCAACGATCCCTCGTCCGCCGGTCAGCAGGGACTCGGCCGCACCTCCGGCGCGCCGTCGCAGCCATCGCTGACCTTCGACGCCGATCCCGAGTTCGTGACTCCCCGGACGGACGGGACGCCCACCCAGGCCAACTACACCACCGCGGACCTGACGAACCTGCCGCCCGACATGCGGACCCGGTCGCAGCAGATCACCGACAGGACCGTGTTGGGCATGAATCTCGGTGGCGCGCTGATCAACACCGGGGTCGACGAGGCGCTGAAGGCAGCCGGTCAGGAGCACAATTATCTGCTGTCGTTGGGTAGTCACGCCCTGGCGAACAGCCTGACGGTCGGTGGCGCGCTGTCGATCGCCGAGCGTCGTGTCATCGCCGGTGCCTTCCTGCATCCGACGTGGCAGACGATCGTGGCGCAGCTGGCCGCAGACGGCCTCCTGCGGGTCCTGCCCGAGCCGGTCCAGGAAGCGGTGATCGACACCTGCTCCGACGACAACCCGGTGCTCAACGCCGGGAAATTCGTGGCGTGCAACGCCGGCTACAACCGCAACGGCGGGACGGGTGGTCAGCCACCGCTCACCCCGCCCGGCACCGGTCCGGCGGGCGCGGGCCTCCCTGCCGCCGACGCTGCGCCGACCGGTGCACTGGCGGTCGGCTCGGCGGTATCGGGACCGTCCGCACCTCTTGACCGGCAGACCGTCGTGCCCGGGTCGACCCGGGTGGGCGCGGACGGGCAGTCGCAACGGTATGTCGCCGGGCAGGATCTGGTGGGCGACGGTGGTGATGCCACCGTGGCCGGCCGGGTGAACTTCTTCCGTGCCGAGGACGGCACGATCGATGCCGTGGTGCGGTCCGCGCGACGCGACAACGGCGACGGAACGACAACCGTATGGATCCCCAACCTGGGTTCCACCGTGACCACGAACCCAGCCGGGCAGGTGACGTCCGTGCAGCGGGTCGCGGCGACCCGGGTCGCTCCCGGCACGACGATGCAGGCTGTGCAGATCCGCACCGGCGACCACACCCAGCCGCTGGCCGGCTCCGGTGCCGGCTCGGTCCCCGGATCGGTCACCTACCGAGCGGTGCCCGACAACCCCCGTCTGCAGGACGTGGTCGTGGCGCCGACCGTGACCCAGGTCGTCAACGACGACGGCAGCCGCACGATCACCTATAGCGCCCTCGTTCCGGAGAGCCGGGCCCTCAACACCGACGGAACCACCGAGCGGTTCCGCGTGGCGGTGGGCACGCCGATGCGGCAGGTGCAGCACACCACCGTCATCCCGCCGCCGGCCGCGTCGGCGAACACCGCGGGCGTGGCGTCACCAGCCTTGACCGGCAGACCGCCGGTCGCTGTCCCGGGTTCGAGCTACGTCGCACCGACGCCCGAGCCCGGCCGGCGGGGGGAGCAGGCGCCTGCCACGGCCGGACGGGGTCTCCTGCAACAGGCCGGCGGCTGGCTGCAGGACCAGGCCCAGGAGCTGGGCCAGGCCTGGAACGACAGTCCGGTGACCATCCAGCGCACCGGAGACGGATGGCAGGGTTTCGCCCCGACGGGCTACACCGTCACCTTCCCGGACGGGCGGGTCGGCGACTACGACACGCGTGGGGCCCGGATCGGGGGGCAGGGTCCGAACACGCTGCCGCGATGGCAGCTCGAGTCGTCGCCGCCCGCGGGAATCCTCCCCTACCTGCTTCCGTCCGGTAACGGGGCATCGGCTCCGATCCGGGGAGTTCCCGCGATGCCCTGACGGGCCAGGTCGGGAGTGGTGGGCCTGCGGTCAGCGGCGGGTGAGCTGAGCGTAGGTGCCGTCAGCCCGGCCGCGGTGGGGGCGGCCGGGCCCGTGATCGGCGAACGGGGACGCGGAGGCGTGTCAGGTCCGGTTGCAGGTCCCGGAACGGTGATCGCGGGTGGGGCCCCGGCGGCGCCAGCCCGTCCAATCGGGCAGGCGGATCCGGCTACCGGGCCGGGAGCAGCTCGGCGGGGTCGGTGTAGGGCAGCTCGTGCGCCTCCGCGACCGGCCGGCTGACGAGCTGCCCGGCGAGCGTGCTCAGGCCCAGGCGCAGCGCGGGATCGGCGTCGGCGGCGCCCACCACCCCGTGACGCGCGACGCGGACGAGGTACGGCAGCGTGGCCGAGGTCAGGGCCAGCGTCGAGGTGCGGGCGACGGCTCCGGGGATGTTCGCCACGCAGTAGTGGATGACGCCCTCCTCGACGTAGACCGGGTCGGAGTGGGTGGTCGGGCGGCTGGTCTCGAAGCAGCCGCCCTGGTCGATCGCGATGTCGACGACGACGCTGCCGGGCCTCATCGCGGCGATCATCTCCCGGCTGACCAGCTTGGGTGCCTTGGCGCCGGGCACGAGGACCGCGCCGATCACGACGTCGGCCTCCGCGACGTACGCCGCGGTGCGGGCCCGGTTGGGGACGACGAGGTCGAGCCGGCCGCCGAAGATGTCGGACAGGTAGGCGAGCCGGCTGGGGTTGGTGTCGAGGACCCGGACGATGGCGCGCATCCCCAGAGCGATCTTCGCGGCCTCGGTCCCGGACACACCGCCACCGATGATGAGGACCTGCGCCGCGGGGGTGCCGGGGACGCCACCGAGCAGGATCCCCGCGCCACCGGCCGGGCTCTCCAGGTGGTGTGCCGCGGCCTGCACGGCCATGCGGCCCGCGACCTCGCTCATCGGCGTCAGCAGCGGGAGCTTGTGGTCGGCGGTCTGGACGGTCTCGTAGGCGATGCTGTCGAGGCGCCGCTCGAGCAGGAACTCCGTCAAGCCGCGGTCGGCGGCGAGGTGCAGGTAGGTGAACAGCTGCTGGCCGGGCCGGAAGCGGTGGTACTCCGCGGGCACCGGCTCCTTGACCTTGACGATCAGGTCGGCGGCGGCGAAGACCTCGTCG
This sequence comes from Mycobacteriales bacterium, assembly GCA_038320445.1. Taxonomy (GTDB): domain Bacteria; phylum Actinomycetota; class Actinomycetes; order Mycobacteriales; family Pseudonocardiaceae; genus Pseudonocardia. The sequence goes on along the minus strand of JBBQEF010000034.1, from coordinate 21,535 downwards.
GCGGTCGGGAGGATCTTCGCGCCCACCCGGGCGTACTCCTCGTCGGTGAACCGGGACCCGACGCCCGCGCCGGCCTGCACCATCACCTGGTGGCCACCGTGCACGAGCTCGACGACGCCGTCGGGGGTCAGCGCCACCCGCTTCTCGTTGTCCTTGATCTCACTCGGTACTCCGACGACGAGCGTGCCCATGATGATCTCCTCCGGTCGGGGTCAGCGCCATCCGGACGACGGTGTCGCCGAGAGCGTCGGGCCGAGACTAGAGACAACCCACCGCCGTATGGTCGGCGGCGTGCGGCTACGTTCCCGCGTGTTCCAGCGGCGGCGTCGGGTCCGGGCCTGCGCCGGCCGGGTCCGTCCCTCGCAGCCGGTAGCCGACCGGAGCGAGGCGCAGTCCTGTTCGGTCGACGATCGTCCCCCAGAGCCCGCGGGGGGCCAGCAGCGTCACGGCGACCGCGAGGAGTCCGAGGCCGATCAGGTACCAGGTGCCCTGGTCGGCGAACTCCTGCTGGATGACGAAGAAGATCACCGCGCCGAGAATCGGCCCTTCCAGGGTTCCCAGGCCGCCGAGCAGCACCATGAAGATCATGAACGCCGAGTACTGCACGCCGAAGATCGCGTTGGGCTGGACCGTCAGGGTGTTGGCTGCGATGAGCCCCCCGGCGGCGGCGCAGCCGGTGGCGGCGAGAACGAAGATCAGCCGTTTGGCCGGGACGACCCGGACCCCGAGCGAGGCGGCTCCCACCTCGTTGTCCCGGATGGCCTGCAGGAACAGGCCCACTCTGCTGCGCAGGAGCCAGACCACGGCGATCAGCAGCGCCGCCATCAGCGCCAGCGCGAGCCAGTAGGTGTAGGCCTGCCGCAGGGCGGGCTCGTAGACGTTGGTGGCGCGCAACGATCGGCCCGTTCCGCCGCCGAGCGTCCTGATCTGCCCCACGATCAGCCGGATCGTCTCGGCGATCACCCACATGCCGATCGCGAACTGGCCGCCGCGCAGGCGGAAGGCCAGCAGCGAGATCGGCAACGACAGCGCACCGGCGATGAGCGCTCCGAGGACGATCGCCAGGTACGGGTTGGTGCCGACGTCATCGGCGAGCACGACGGTGGCGTAGGCGCCCATCCCGATGAAGGCCTGCTGGCCCACCGACACCAGCCCGGCGAAGCCGGCGAGGGCGTTCCACATGGCCGCGAGGATGATGAGGATGAAGAGCTGGGTGAGCTTGTTGGTGACGTTGGGCCCGAAGGCGAACGGTACGAACACGCCGGCCACCAGGACGAGCGCGACCGCCGTCGTGAAGATCCGGGACGAGGGCTCCCACCGTCGGACGGTGATGCCGTGCGCAGTGCTCATGCCCGCACCCGCACGGCGAGGATCCCGGACGGCCGGAAGGCGAGGACGATCAGGAACACGACGTTGCCCGCCAGTACCAGGTAGGACGGGTCGATCTGGGCTCCGATCGCCTGCGCGACACCGAGCACGATGCCGCCCAGCAGCGTTCCCCAGAGCGAACCGAGGCCCCCGATGATCACGGCCTCGAACGCGAAGATGAGTTGTGCCTGCCCGGTGAAGGGGTCGAAGGACGATCGCATTCCCAGGAACACCCCGGCCAGTGCCGCGGTGGCCAGCGCGATGGCGGTGGCGTAGGCGTAGACGCGGCGCGAGTTGAGACCCATCAGCTCTGCGGTGTCGGGATCGCTGGCCGTGGCCCGGATCGCCCGTCCGATGCCGGTTCGGGAGAGCAGAAGTTGCAGGCCGCCCAGCACGAGGACCGCGACCGCGAAGGTCAGGAGGCCGAGCAGGGGAAGGGAGATCTGTGCGGTGAGGGCGATCCCGGCCGAGCCGAGTGCTCCGATGTCGATCTGCCGCGAGTTGGCCGAGAAGAGTTGCAGCATCAGGTTCTGCAGCACGATGGCGAGCCCGAACGTGGCCAGCAGCGGGGCGAGCTCGCCACCGCGCAGGCTCCTGGTCAGGACGCCGCGTTGCAGGAGGTATCCGGCCAGCGCCGCCAGCGGGATCACGATGATCAATCCGATGACCGGCGGGACCCCCGCCGCATCGGCGAGCAGGGCCACGACGAAGGCGCCGAGGATCGCGATCTCACCGTGCGCCAGGTTGATGATGCGCATGACCCCGAAGATCAGGGAGAGTCCGCACGCGAGGAGTGCGTAGAACCCGCCGAGCAGCAGGCCCTGGACGAGCGCGTTGATCCAGATCACGACGGGCTCCCGGTCCGGCCGGCTTGCGCCGGGTCGTGCCCGGCTTGCCGCCGGAGTCCGAAGTACGCCTCCGTGACCTGCTGGTGTGTGACGTCCTCGGTCGGGCTGGACAGGACGACCTGTCCCTCGAGCATGCAGACCATGCGGTCGGCGATCTGCAGCGCGCGGTCGAGGTTCTGCTCGACGAGTACCACGGTGGTGCCGCCGCCGAGCACGGCGCGCAGCGAGCGGTACACGTCGTCGACGGCCACGGGCGCGAGGCCCAGCGACACCTCGTCGAGCAGCAGAACGGTGGGGTTGGTGACCAGCGCCCGCCCGATCGCGGCCGCCTGCTGCTCGCCGCCGGAGAGGTTGCCGGCCACCCGCTGGAGCAACGGAGCCAGCAGGGGGAAGGCGTCGACGACCCGCTCGATGTTCCACGGCCCGGGTCGCCCGCAGCTCATGGCGACCAGCAGGTTCTCCTGGACGGTCATCTCGCGGAACAGCTTGCGGCCCTCGGGGACCAGCGCGATGCCGCGGCGGAGCCTCGCGTACGCCGGAAGTGTCGTCACGTCGGTGCCGTCGCAGGTGATGGCGCCCGCGGTGACGGGGTAGGAGCCCGCGACCGCCCGCAGCAGGCTGGACTTGCCGGCCCCGTTCGCCCCGACCAGGGCCAGCGTCTCACCCTGCTCGACCGACAGCGACACGTCCCGGACCGCCGGCAACAAGCCGTGCCTGACCTCGAGGTGGTCCAGCTCCAGCATGCTCACTCCGCGCTCCCGCCCAGGTAGGCCTCGACCACGGCGGGGTCCTTCATGACCGTGTCGGGGTCGCCGTCGGCGACGATCCGGCCGGAGGCGAGGCACACGAGCCTCTGACACACCTGCAGCAGCACGTGCAGGATGTGCTCGATCCACACGATCGCGACCCCCTGGCGGCGGAGATCCTGGATCGTCGCGACCAGCTCCACCGTCTCCTCGTCGGTCAGACCGCCGGCGATCTCGTCCAGGAGGAGCACGGCGGGGTCCGTGGCCAGTGCGCGGGCGAGTTCGAGCCGCTTGCGTGCGAGCAGCCCCAGTGACTCCGCCGTCCGGTTCGCCACGGGCAGCAGGCCGGTACGGTCCAGCACCTCGATGCCACGGTTCGTGGCTGCTCGCCCGCGCAGTGCACCGCCACCGCTGGCGCCGACCATCACGTTCTCGAACACCGTCATCGCTCCGAAGGGTCTCGGCACCTGGTGTGATCGGCCGATCCCCAGGCGGCATCGTTGCGCCGCGCCCAGCCGGCTGATGTCGCGGTCCCGGAACCGCACGGTTCCCGCGGACGCCGATTGTTCACCGGCGAGCACGTCGAGAAAGGTGGTCTTGCCGGCGCCGTTCGGCCCGACGATGCCGACGGCCTCGTCCGCGGCGAGCGCGAAATCGACGCCGTCGACGACCGTCAGCGCGCCGAACCTCTTGTGGACGCCGTGCGCGCTCAACACCGTCGGCGGGTTCGGGTCGGTGCCCATGACTAGGCGCGGGCCTCGGCGTAGGGCCGTAGCTTGGCCTGCACCGGAATCGACTTGTCGTCGATGTTCTCGGTGAGTACCAGGTCGAGCGGGTACTTGCCGCCGGCGGCCTTGACCCACTGCGCTCCCGGGATCGCCGTGGTCACGACGTTCTTGACCGGGCCCTTCGTCCAGTCCAGGGGGCCGAGCGGGGTGTCGACCTTCAGCGTCGAGATCGCCTGCGCGAGCGCCTTCTTGTCGGTGGGGTTCGGGGTCGCCTTCAACGCCGCGGCGGCGACGTCGAAGAGGGCGAACGCCGAGCCGAGGATCTCGGTCCACTGCTTCGAGCTCGCGGCCTCGTACTGGCTGGCGATGTCCTGGCTGGAGAGCCCGGTCAACGACGACGTGTAGGGGTAGGCCTTGTGCCAGAGCGCCGCTGAGGCGATTCCGGGCCCCAGGTCGCCGAGCGCCTCGACCTGCGACGGGAACAGCCCGGTCTTGGCCGCCTGCATGATCTTGGGTGTGAAGCCCTGCTGGGCGGCCTGCTTCCAGAAGGTCGCGAAGTCCGGCGGCAGCGCGAACGTGTTGACGATCTCGCAGTTCTGCGCCTTGAACAGGCCGATCTGCGAGGAGAAGTCGTTGGTCGCGTCCTCGAAGGCCCCGGGGTCGACGATGGTGTACCCGCCCTTCTGCAGCAGCGGGCCGAGCGCCTGCCGGATTGCGTTGCCGTCGGCGTCGTTGGGCCACAGCACGCCGACCTTCTTGTTGGTCGGCACCTGCGGCCACATGTCGAGATAGGTGTTCGCGAAGTTCTCGACGCCGAACGAGAAGTGGTAGGTGTAGGTGTAGGCGGCCTGGTCACCCGGCTTGGCTCCGCGGCCGTAGTACCAGGCCTGCCAGGGAACGATCGTCGAGATGCAGGGAACGCCGGCCGCCTCGCAGGCGTCGGACACCGGGTTCACCGATTCCGGGGTCGAGCTGGCGAGCATCAGGTCCACGTTCTCACCGGAGATCAGCTCGTTGGCCGCCGCCGCCGCTTGCTGGGGGCTGCTCTGGCTGTCCTTCACGATGATCTGGACCTGGTACTTCTTCCCGCCGACGTCGAGGCCGTCCTTGACGGCGTCGCGCACCTTGCCCAGCACGAAGTCGTCAGTCTCCCCGAAGGCGGCCACGGGACCGGTCTGCGGGCTCACGTAGCCGATCTTCAACGTGGAGGAGTCGGCGGCGCCCCCACCGCTGGTCTGCACGCCGCCGCAGGCCGCGAGCGCGCTCGCGGAGGCGAGCATCAGGCCACCCGTCCCGGCCGCTCGGAGGAAGTTGCGGCGGGTGACCGCGGACCGCAGCACGTCAGAGTCGATCGTCATCGATCGTTCCTTTCCTCACAGGGATGGATGTCCGGAGATCGGGGTGATGCCGGTACGCGGAATTCCGTGGGTCACGGCGGGCACGGTGGCGCTCGTGACAGGCCGTTGTCGCCGCACTTTTCCATCAGATGGAACTATTGGCTGAGATCAGCGTGGCCGGTCCGCCGATCCGGTCAGACGGTGGGGCTCGACCCGAGATCGGCCACCTCGCCGAGGTCGGCGTCGGTCATCGAGACGCCGATTGCCGCCGCGGCCGCGGTGAGCGGGTTGATCGCGCCGTCGAGCCGGGGGGTCGTCAGAGGCGCGAGCACGCCGAGCGCGGCGACGACGCCGGATGGCCCGCGGACCGCCCTGGCCAGCGCCGACACGCCCTTGCGGTGCTCCTGGGCGCTGCGGGCGAGGCCGGAGTCGCGGATGGCAGCGAGCTGGCGGTGCAGCTGCGCCGGGTCGGTGACCGTCCATGGTGTGAACCGTGTCGGCGCGTTCAGCACCTGTTCTTGCAGCTCCGCCCCGCCGTGGGCGAGCAGGACCTTCCCCACGGCAGTGCAGTGCAGCGGCAGGCGCCCGCCGGGACTGTGTCGTGTGGGTTGGGTCCGCGACCCGGCCAGCCGCTCGACGACGAGCGCGCCGGTGCCGTCCAGCACCGCCAGGTGGACGGTCTGACCGGTGGCGATGACGAGGTCCTGCAGGTGGGGCAGCGCGGCCTCGCGCAGGGTCGTGGGTGGCGCGAGCAGGCCGAGCCGCCACATCCGGGCCCCGATCTCGTAGCTGCCGTCCCTGGTCCGGCTGAGCAGCCGTGCCGCGCACAACTCGGCGACCAGGCGGTGTGCGGTGGCGACGGGCAGGCCCGAGCGGCGGGCGATCTGCGACAGCGTGGCCCGGTGGTGGCCGTCGTCGAACGCATCGAGCACCGAGAGGGCACGTGACGTGGCCGAACGGCCGGGTGCGGTCCTCACCGGTGGGCTCGGCATGGCGGCGATCGTGCCAGTCTTTCCATCAGACGGAAAGAGCGCCGGACGGGTCCTCGTGAGCCGGGTCACCCTGCATCTCGACACCACCGGCGGAGGGAACGCATCGTGGCGGCAGACCGGTACGACGCGGCTGGGCACCCCGGCTCCGGGGACGTGGCCCGGTGACCGGACCCGACCTCACGGGGAGCCGGGTGCTCGTCACCGGGGCCGGGCGTGGCATCGGCCGCGCCATCGTCGCGAACCTGGTGAGCCTCGGCGCCCGGATCCTGGCCGTCGACCTCGACCTCGACGGGCTGGCCGTCACCCGGGGTCGCGCCGGCGGCGAGGTCCACCTCGCGCGCTGCGACGTGGCCGACGACGTGGCGGTCGAGGCCACGGTGCGGCGCGCGGGCGTGCTCCTCGGCGGTCTGGACGGCATCGTCAACAACGCCGGCATCGTCGACGTCACGCGCAAGCCGACGGCCGACGTGACCGTGGCGGAGTTCGACCGCGTCATGGCCGTGAACGCCAAGGGGCCGTGGCTGGTCTACCGTGCCGCGGCGCCGCTGCTCGCCGCCGCCGGTGGCGGGAGCGTGGTCAACCTGTCGAGCGAGACGGTGTTCAGCGGCTCACGTCACCTCGCCCACTACGTGGCCAGCAAGGCCGCGGTGAGCGGTCTGACCCACGCGCTGGCCAGGGAGGGTGGCCCGGCCGGAATCCGCGTCAACGCCGTGGCTCCGGGGTTCACCGACACCGAGGGCGGACGCGGGATCGCCGACCCCGATACCTACGACGTCAGCACCACCCCGCTGGGCCGGGTCGGGCGGCCGGACGACGTGGTCGGGGCGGTGGCCTTCCTGCTCGGCCCGGCCAGCGCCTTCATCTCCGGCCAGGTGCTCCTGGTCAACGGCGGCCGGGTCATGGGATGACCGGCCCCGCTCCGTCAGTACCGGCCCCCGCGGCCGGGATCCACCGTGGTGGCGCCACGGCCGACCTCACCCGAGGAGCCCTCATGACCACGATCGACCCGGCACCGCCGCCCCTCGCCGCCACCCGGCGCGGCTTTCCCGACCCCTACGCCATCCCCACCCCCGAGGGCGCCGAGGGCTGGCGCGAGATGTACCCCTACTACAACCAGTTCCTCGAGATCAGGCGCGATGCCGACTCGGGCCGGACCTGGTTCCGCAACGGCATGCACTTCCCGGAGCCGATGCCGCCGTTCGACATGGTCACCTCCGACAGCGCCTACATGAGCACCGGCGTGATGAACACCCGCGTGTTCGCGCTGCCCCCGGCCCTGGGCATCGACGTGCGCGTCCTCAACGGCTACGTCTACATGAGTGCCAACGGGGTGGAGGACCCCGAGGAGATCGGGCGCCGGGCGCAGGAGTTCGCGGTCCGGGTCGGGCACTACTACCAGAACTGGACCGAGCTCTACGGGAAGTGGGAGGACAAGATCAAGGCCGTGATCGCGTCGCTCGCCGCGATCACGATCCCGGAGCTCGGCGAGTACGAGCCGGTGGAGAACGTCCTGGACGGCCGCGGGGTGACGACGTCGAACGACCTGCTAGTGGCCTACCAGGCGATCCTCGCCTCCGCCGACGCGGCGTGGAACCTGCACTCCGAGCTGCTGAACATGGGCTACGCGGCCTACCTGAACTTCCTCACCCTGTGCCGCCACCACTTCGCGGAGATCACCGACCAGACCGTGGCGAAGATGGTCAGCGGTGTCGACGTCCTGCTGTTCCGCCCGGACGACGAGCTCCAGAAGCTCGCCGCGCTCGGGATCGAGCTCGACCTCGTCGTCGCCCTCACCTCCGGGCGCGACGCCGCGACGGTCCGCGGGGAGCTGGCCGGGACCGGGAACGGGAAGCGCTGGCTCGACGCCTACGCCGAGTCCGCGGGTCCGTGGTTCCACTTCTCCTACGGCAACGGCTTCTACCACCACCACCGCAGCTGGTCCGACGATCCGTCCTTCCCGATGACGATGATCAGCGAGTACATCGGCCGGCTGCAGGCGGGCGAGGACCTGTCCCGCCCGATCGGCGCCGTCTCCGCGGAGCGCGACCAGATCGTCGAGCGCTACCGGGCCCGGATCGACGAGGACGAGCGGGACGGTTTCGACGAGGCGCTCGGCCTGTCGCGGGTGGTGTTCCCGTACGTGGAGAACCACAACTGCTCACCGTCGAGCGGACCGCCGAGCTCGTTCCCGGGCTGCGTGCCGCGGTCGGCTCGACCTCGCTCGAGCTGCACAGCCACTGCACCACCGGGGTGGCGCCGCAGGTCTACGTCGTGGCCGCGCAGCTCGGGGTCGACGTCCTGCACACCGCGATCGGCCCACTGGCCAACGGGACCAGCCAACCGTCGGTCACCCGGCTGGCGGCGAACCTCGCCACCGTCGGCATCGGGACCGATGTGGACCTCGACGCCGTCGCCGAGGCCGAGTCCATCCTGGACCGCATCGCCGCGGAGCAGGGACTCGAACCCGGCCGGCCCACCGAGTACGACCTGGGGGTGCACGCGCACCAGGTGTCCGGGGGCATGATGGGCACGCTGCGGCGCCAGCTCGGCGAGATGCGCATCCCCGACGCCCTCCCCGCGGTGCTGGAGGAGATCGGACGCGTCCGTGCCGAGCTGGGTTACCCGATCATGGTCACCCCCTACAGCCAGTTCGTCGGCAGCCAGGCCGTGCTCAACGTCGTCGCCGGACGCGCCGGAGGTGAGCGCTGGGAACGCCTGCCCGACGAGGTGATCCGCTACGCGCTCGGACACTTCGGAGCCCCGCCCGGCCCGATCGCCGAACTGGTGCTGGAGCGGGTCGCGGCCGCGCCCCGGACGAAGGAGCTCGACCGCCCCGGCGCGGAGCCGACCGAGCCGGAGCTCACGGCCAGGGTCAGCACCGGACTCAGCAGGCCGGCCACCGAGGAGGAGGTCGTCCTGCGGACCGTCCTGCCGGGCGACCAGCTCGACGGCGTCGCTGCCGCAGGTCCGGCGCCGCGCTGGGAGCCCGGTCCGCCGGCCGCGACCGTGCAGGGTTTCCTGCACGCCGTCCGGAACCTGCCGCGGTGGCGTTCCTTGCAGGTGACCGTCGGCGACGAGTCGATCAGCCTGACCCGCCGGCCGACGGGCGGGGAGGTGCCGTGAGCGTCTCCGTCACCGGCGAGCTCGAAGCACGGCTCGCCGCGGTCCGGGGCGTGGTGTTCGACATCGACGGGTGCCTCGCGCTGTTCGGCGCCGCCCATGACGGGGGTGAGGCCCTGCCCGGAGCGGTCGCGGCGATCGAGCTGGCCCGCGCGAGGGATTGCGGGATCGTCGCCTTCACCAACGCGTCCAACAGCGCTCCATGGGTCATCGCGGCTCGACTGCGTGAGCTCGGCATCCCGCTGGAGGACTCCGACGTCCTCACCCCTGCCGTCGTCGCGGCCGACGTGCTCACCACCCGGTATCGGGACCGGCCGATCCTGGCCTACGGAGGCCCCGGCCTGCTCGACGTCCTGCAGCAGGAGGGTTCGATCCAGCTCGCCGATCCCAAGGAGCGGGCTGCGGTCTCCGCGGTCGTGGTCGGCTGGGACAACTCCTTCGGCCGCGACAAGATGCAACGCGCTGCCGAAGCGCTGTGGGACGGCGCCGATCTCCTCGTCACCAGCGACGCCCCCAGCTTCGCCTCCCACGGCAGCCCCATGGCCGGTGTCAGCGGGTTCATCGCGCACGGCCTGCAGCACGTCACCGGGGCCGCGATCGAGGTCGTCGGCAAGCCGTCCCCCACCGCCATGCAGATGATCGCCCGCAAGCTCGGGGTCGCCCCGGACCGGATGCTCGTGGTCGGCGACGACCTCACCCTCGAGATGCGCATGGCGCGGGCGGCCAGGGCCATCGCCGTGCTCACCACCACCGGGATCCACGACGCGCGCGCGGCCGCGAGCGCCTCGCCCGCCGACCGGCCCGACATCGTCGTCGACGGGCTCCCCGAGCTCGTCGAGCTCTGGCAGGGCGCCGACATCGGCGGAGCCGCCTGACCGGTCCACGGTTCGACCGGGCGCCGGCGGCGCGGTACGCGCTGCGGCGGCACGCGCGTGCGGGGGCGGCGACGACAAGATCGACGGCGGCGGTGGCGACACCATCGGCGGCGGCGACGGCAACGTCACCCTGAAGGGCGGCGGCGGCCAGGACCACGTCGACGGCGACACCGGCGACGATCTCCTGACGAGCCCGCCCCCGGCCCCGGGACCAGACCCGTCTCTGCCGCCCCGCACGCGGGCGGCCCGGGGAGTGGGGTCGTCCACCAGCAGCACGACATCCGGGGAATCGTCGACCAACAGCGGACACCCACAGCTGATGATCTGTAGGCTGCTACGGTAACCCATAGGTTACTGATGAGGGGTGGGTCAGCGTGCGGTACTACGAGGCGTCCGTGGTGATCGATGCGGTTCCGGAGGCGGTGTGGGACACGCTCGTCGACGGCGCGGGCTGGCCGGGGTGGGACTCCGGCGTCGAGGCCGTCGAGGGTCGGATCGGGCCGGGGGAGAAGGTGACGATCCGGTCGCAGGCTGCGCCGGGCCGCGCGTTCCCGGTCACGGTGACCTCGTTCGACCCGCCCGGGCGTCTGCGGTTCGACGGCGGGATGCCGTTGGGGTTGTTCCGTGGCGTGCGCACCTACGAGGTGAGCCCGGATGCCGTCGAGGGCACGCGGTTCCGGGTGCGCGAGGAGTACACCGGGCCGCTGGTCGGCCTGATCTGGCGGTCGATGCCGGATCTGCAGCCGTCGTTCGACCAGTTCGCGCACGGGCTCAAGCAGAAGGTCGAGGGCGGCGGCGCAGGGTGACCGAGGCCGCCGCGGACGGCGATCCGTTCGAGGCGTTGGGGGATGCGAACCGGCGGGAGATCCTGCGGCTGCTCAGCCAGGGCGACAAGGCGGTGCAGGAGATCGCCGGGTCGATGCCGATCAGCAGGCCGGCCGTCTCGCGGCACCTGCGTCTGCTGAAGGAGGCCGGCATGGTCGCGGAGCGCGCCGAGGGCACCCGCCGGATCTACCACCTCCAGGAGAGCGGCATCGACGCCGTGCGGGCCTATCTCGAACGCGTCTGGGGTGAGGCCGCGACGCGATTCGGGTTGTTCGCCGAGAACACCGGGCGGGAGCGGCGGCCGTGACCACGCCGCTGCGGCTGTCGTTCGACGTCGCGTGTCCGCCGTCGGTGGACGGATCGCCGGACGCGCCCCGGACGGTGTCGAGCACGACTGGGGCGAGGTCACGGTCTGGGAGCCGCCTGCGCGCCTGGCCTAGCGCTGGCGCGGCGAGAAGGCCGCCCCGCCCCGCTGCACCTGTCCGGTCGGTTGATCATGTTCACACCCGGCGGGGCATGGCGATGCCCGCCGGTGCCGTCTCCTGGCTGGTGAGTGCGTCCTACCGTGCTGCGGGTGGAGCGGGGCCTGCCCTTCTGCGCGCGTCTGCCGCAGCCAACCCGCTCGGCCGGTTGCGGCGCAGTTCACGCCGGGCGCTGGTGGTGGTGGGTGCCGTGTCCGGTGCCACGATGCCGCACCCCGCATCGGCGCGGGTCCGGTTGCCGAGGATCCGGTGGCGTCGAACGCGGGATCAGCCCGCCCCGGACTCGACGTAGCACCGGTACGCGACGACGACGGCCGCGAGGTACTCCTGCACGGCAGCCCGGGCATCGGGAGGCAGCGCGTTCTCGACGTCGTCGAGGCGTTCCAGCAGCGGGTTGAGCGCCTGCCCCACCTCGCGCCGGGCGTGCTCGGTGGGGACGAGCTGCAGGCGGCGGCGGTCGTCGACCCGCGGATGTCGCTCGACGTGCCCGGCCCGCTCCAGCCGGTCGGCCAGCGCGGTGGCTGCGGCACTGCCGAGACCGAGGGCGCGGCCCAGGTCGGCCGGGCCCTGCGGGCCGTGGAGGAGCAGCCGGTACAGCGCACCCGTGTCGCTCGGTCCCAACCCGAGCCGGGCCGACAGGGCACGCGAGGCCTCGTCGGCGACGAGGAGCACCGCGTGGAGCGTCTGCGTCACGGGCTGGTCGGTCTCGCGATCGGGCACCTCCGCACTGTACCTCGATCGAAAGGTAGCTCGATCAGTGAGTGTCTTGTAGGGTGAGATACATGCTCACCCGGGCGTGGGTGCACCGCTCGGTGCAGTGACGCCGATCGTCGCCCGCACTCGACTCGACGTGCAGCAGGGCCGTCGCAGGAATGCCTCGGTACACCCGGGACGGCGAGCCCGCGCGTCACATCGCGCCGTCCTCCGCGAAGGGCGGCGCGGTGCTCCCCCGGATCACGAGCCGGGTGGGCAGCAGCGTCCCGCCCGTCGGCGCTGCTCCCCGACCGAGCTGGTGGAGCAGCAGTTCGGCGGCGAGCGCGCCCTGCTCCGGGACCGGCTGCGCCACCGTCGTCAGGTCGAGCGTCTCGGCGAGGTCGTGGTCGTCGAAGCCGACGACGGAGATGTCGCGCGGCACCCGCAGTCCGGCTCGCCGCAGCGCCCGCAGCGCGCCGAAGGCCATCTCGTCGGACTCGGCGAACACCGCCGTCGGGCGGTGTGGGGCCGCGAGCAACTGGCACATCGCCCGCTCCCCACCGGCGATCGTGAACCCCCCGTCGGCCTCGAGATCCGGGGCGGCGGTGATGCCGGCACCGGCCAGTACGTCCAGATAGCCGCCGCGGCGCTGGAACGGGGTCAGGAACCCGAACGGCACGTCGGGCCCGCCCGAGATCAGCCCGATGTCGCGGTGCCCCAGGTGGACCAGGTACCGGACGGCCCTGGCGGCGCTCGCCTCGTCGTCGATGCGGACGGACGGGAACTCGCCGTCGACGCCGACCACGGCGATCGGCACGTCCAGCGACCGGAGCGCGCGGGACTCCGGCGCGGTGGTGCCGACGCTGAGCAGCAGCACCGCATCCACCCGGCCGCGCAGGGGCAGGTCCGCGAAGAAGCGATCGCGACCGGCGTCGTCGCCGAGGTGGTAGAGCAGCAGGTCGAGGCCCGCGGCACGCAGGACGGGTGCCGCACCGCTCACGACCTTGCCGAAGAACCACCGGTCGGCGTAGGGCACGACGACCCCGACGGTGCGGGTGAGCCCGCTGCGCAGGCACGACGCCGAGTGCGCCGCGCTGTAGGACAGCGAACGCGCCGCCTCGGCGACCCGGGAACGGGTCTCTGCGGAGACGTGCGGCAGCCCGCGCAGCGAGCGGCTCACCGTCGCCGTCGAGACCCCGGCGAGCGCGGCGACCTCTGCGATGGTCGTGCCCACCTCGACCTCCACACGTCCCGCAGTGAATTCCCGCAATGGCGGGATCGCCGACAGATCCAGTGAAGAATGCTGTCCGAGAGCCGGCGGCAATGGCATGTCACGTGTACAGGTCGCGCCATGCCTCGCCGTACATACCGGCTCCCAGCTGCGGGTTCTCACTGCAAACGATTACCGGTGCTCGCCGCTCCAGCTGTATTCAGGACGACGGCACGAGTAGCGTGAATGCTGATGCCAGTGCGGGGGAACGGGGCCTGGGGAGGCAGCATGGTGAGCGCACACCAGTTTCCGGTTGTAGCGCCGACCGGCGGGCGCCACGGCGCCAGGACGCGACGTGCCGTGGTCCGCGGCGTGCGGACGCCCTGCTACCGGTTCCCGGCCGAGGAGAGCGATCCGCGGCCGGAGCGGGGTATCGGCGATACAGTCGAGGAGGGCGAGCCGGACAGCGGGTAGGAAGCGAGCGGCATGACGGACGACGACAGTCGGGAGCACCTGCTCAATCCCTATCGCATCGCGCCGGGCGAGCCCGCAGTCCGGGGCATCACTCTCGGCCGCGTCGGCCTGGCCGCCGTGGGGGTCCTCGTCGTGGCGGCCGCGCCCGGCCGGTTGTCCGTGAACCCGGAAACCGAGGTCTGGATCGGTGGTAGCCCGGCCGTCGAGCAGGAGGTCAGCGCCCACAGCATGCCCGCGGGATACCTCTGGCCCTCGCCACCGCCCGCCGGTCTGGAGGCCTCACCCGCCCTGCGGTGACCGATCAGTGGCGCGCGACCTCGGCCCAGGAGGCGTACCGGCGGCGAAGCAGGTCGGCGATGGTGGCGGCGAGGTCTCGATCCAGCCGTCCGGGGAGGTAGACCTGCATCCAGCGGGCTGTCGACGAGCCCTGATAGGCGCGTCCCACCACACCCGGGCGCGGCGCCGCGATCGACGACCCGAGCACGACCCCCTGCCCCCGTGAGAGCAGCGAGGTGATCGCGTTGTCCTCGCCGACCCGGTGGCTCAGTACCGGCGCGAAGCCGCCGACCAGGCCGCACTCCTCGGACACGGTCGTCCAGCTGTCGGGGTCGACGCCGGTGATCCAGCCTTCGCCGGCCAGGTCGGCCAGGCGCAGGTCCGGCTTGTGGGCGAGCGGGTGGTCGGCCGCGAGGTAGACGTAGGTCGGGTCGGCCAGTATCTCGACGGCGGCCAGCGGGCCCGGCGCGGGCCACTCCACGTGCGGCAGCCAGATGCCGAGGAAGATGTCCGCGAGGCCCGCCCGCAGTTGGGTGTAGGCGTCGTGAGGGGTGGTGGTGGAGAAGAGGACCTGCAGGTCCGGGCGCAGCGCCGTCAGCCCGTCGAGGATCGTGATGGCCGGCACGCCGTAGTAGAGGATGCGCAGCGTCTCGGACCTGCCGCCGGTGCCGAGCGGGTCGTCGGCGGCGGTCAGATCGTCGATCACACCCAGCGCCCGCCGGGCCAGCACGAGCACCCGCAGGCCGGCCGTCGTGGCCCGCACCCCCTTGGAGGTGCGGACGAACACCTCGACACCCAGGCGTGCCTCGATGCGCCGCAACTGCCTGGTGACGTGTGGCTGGTCGACGCCCAGGGTTCGCGCGGCACCGCTGATGCTGCGGGCCTCCTCGATGGCCAGCAGCACTTCGAGGTGTCGCACCTCCAGTCGCACGTCGCGGAGTCTAGTGCGGCGGCGACCGGCACGGCGCCTCATGATCCCTGGCCTGTCGACTCCCGACCGCACGCTGATCGCGTACCGGGTCAGATCATGAAGCCGCCCCCGGCGAACCCGAATGAGCCCGACGACAGGTTGGGCAGCGACGGTGGCGGCGTGAACGCCGGCAGGCTGACCTGCGGCGCCGGCGCCATGATGCTGTCGACGGTGAACGCCGGCGACGGCAGGGCCACGCTCGGCAGGACGGGCGGCGCAACCGGCGGCGCGACGGGCGGTGACACCGGCGGGGCGAGAGGCGGCGCGACGGGCGGTGCCACCGGCGGCGCGATGGGCGGCGCGACGGGTGCCGCCGGTACGGCCACCTCGGCCGCCGGTGTGGGCAGGGTGACCAGGGGTTGGGTCAGGGAGACGTTGAGGGCCTCCTCGACCGGCGGGGGAGGGGCGAGTGGGGTGGAGATGTCGACGAGCGGTGCGACGCTGTCGCCGGTGAAGGCCGGTGACGGCGCCACCACGACCGGCACCACGGGTGCCGGCGGCGCGGCCACCTCGGCCGCCGGTGCGGGCAGGGTGACGAGGGGTTGGGTCAGGGAGACGGCGAGGGGCTGGTCGGCCGGCGGGGGAGGGGTGAGCGGGGTGGCAATGTCGACGAGGGGGGTGTCGGTCGTCGCGTAACCGACGCTCGAGGTGCCGGCCAGGGCTCCGGCACCCGTCGTCCCGGCCGGAGTGGCCGGTGCCGGTGTGGAGACCACCTCGACGCCCGCGGGCCCTGCCGTGGTCGGGGCCGCACCGAGCGAGAACCGTCCGGAACCCGGGTCGGTGAAAGCGGAGTTGTCCGCGACCGGCGCGGCGCCGCCGTCGATCGGCCCCGGCAGGATCGACGTCTGTGCCGGCTCGGGCGCAGGCCGCCGGGCCCCGCCGGGCTGGAGCCCGACCCGGAAGGTCAACCGGTTGTCACCCGGCTGAGGCTCGTAGCGAACTCCGGCGGTGATCCCGTCGTTGCCGGAGTTGGCACGCACGCTCGCGTCACCGAAGAACCCGGTCCGGCCGTCCTCGGTGCTCAGCTGGTAGCCGCCGCCGAGGTTGAGCGACGTCGTCGGGCTGAGCTGGATCCCCACCTGCGGGCCGAGGTCGGCCCGACCGGTGACGGTCGAGCCGTTGGGCGTGACCCGGTAGCCCAGGTCGCCGTTGGCCGCCACGCCGACCCGTGTCGTGTTCTCGGGACCGGTCCAGATGGTGGCACCGGCCTTGGCGTCGATCCCGGCGGAGAAGTCCGGGCCGCGAGCGGCGCTGCCGAACCGGTTGCGCGCGGTGGCGCCGTCCCACAGCGCGTTCGCCGACACCACCCCGCGTGCGGTGAACGTCCCGTTGCCCTGGTTCTCATAGGCCTGGAGGCGGAGGTTGCCGCCTGCTCCCGTCGTGGTCTGCTCGAGGCCGTCGGTCGACACCCGGTTGAACCGGCCGAACACCCTACCGTCCGCGGCGACGCCCGGGTCGGCGAGCAGGTTGTCCTTGTTGAAGCGGTCCCCGAGGCGGAACGTCGCTCCGACGTCGGCCCCTGATGTCGTCCGGGATGCGGTGCCGTCGGCGTTGACGGTGAACCCCGGTGCGACGAACCCACCGGCGGTGACGGTGAATGCGCCCTCGGGAGTGTCGCGCCCGACGCTGTAGCGGGCCGAGAGCGGGAAGCTGGCGGCGCCGTTGACCCGAACGCCGTTGCCGGCCTCGTCGTTGCGGACCGAGAAGTTGCCGTTGGCGCCGACATCGACGGCAAGGCCGTTCCAGCGGGTGCTCGCCGTGCCTTTCGGGCCGTCGGCGGGCGGTCGGGTGCCGATGGTGAACCCGGCGCTGTTGGCCGTCGCGACGTTCAGGTTGCCCGGGGCGGTCGGGCGTTCCGGGGTGGTGGCGCCCGCACGGCGGGGGACGTCGGTGCTGACGCGCTGCGGATCGATCGTGACGCGGGTGGCGGTCGAGGTGTCGAAGGACCCGACGCGTCCGCCGTCCTCGCCGAGGATCGGGACGGTGCCCCGGTCCTTGAGCTGGAGCGTGCCGAGGTCCACCGGGACGTTCCTGACGGCGATCCCACCGTCGTCGACACCGACGGAGGCGCCCTTGGCCCCGGCGTCGGGACCGGTGATCTGCACCCCGGGCGAGGGTTGCAGGACCGACGGCCGGTTCCCGGTGAACGGGTCGTCCTCGGCGGTCCGCGGGAACACCGGTGAGGGCGTGACCGCCGCGTCCCGGGCCGGTGCGTCGAGGACGGGGAGCCGGACCGCCTCGTCGATCCTGCCCTCGAAGTCGGCGGCGGCGGGGAACGCGGTGGCGGGCGGGGCGTCCGACGCCGCGACGGACCGGGATCCGTCCTGGCCGTCGGGCGCTGCCGCCACGACCGTCTCGGCAGACCGCGGTGCCTGCGGCTGCTCGCCCCCGGGGGGCGCGTCCACGGTCACGGCGGGACGGTCGGGCGTGTCCGGTCCCCGGTCCCCGGTGCCGACCTCCTCCGCGGGGGCGGGGGCGGGGGCGGGAGGCGGCACGTCCACGCCCGTCTCGGGGTTGCCTCCTTCTGCCTGGCCCGGGTCAGGTCGGCCCGCTTCCGGGGTGCCCGGCCCGGCACCGCCTGCTCCCCCATCGCCCGTTCCCGCGTCGCCGGTCCCCCCACCGCCCGTCGCCCCGTCGGCCACTCCGCCGGAACCCGCGTCGCCCTCGACCGTGACGACCGATCCCGAGCCGTCCACAGGGTCGTCCTCGGCCGCGAACCCGGTGCCGGTGAACACCGCGACGGCTCCCAGCCCGATCGCCCCTACCGCAAGAGCCCGGCCGGCGACGCGGGAGGCGTCGCTCGCCGGCTCGGCTGCGACGAGGCGGTAGGGGTTGGCGAGCTGCAGCCGGTGGCTGTGGGTGGGCATGAGGGCTCCGATCACGAGATGGGGTTGCGGACCCGGACGCGCGCCGACGGAGCGTCGGGCGAGCTGCCCGTCGGCCCGGACGGCGTGCGGCCATCCTCGGGGGTCCGCCATGGGCGGGGGGCATGCCGCTTTCGGACTCCGTGCATGACCGGAGGCCCATCCGGGGCGGTGCCGATCGGGCCGTGGCCAGGGCGCAACCGATCCGGACGGTGGGTGCGGCGGCAGCGCACGGACCGGGAGAGGCATGGCGCCCCGGGCGGACGACATGGGAATCGCTCGGCTCGTCGTCCACAGTCTCCGGAACACGAGAACCGGCACAACCGACATCAGGCGTGAGGTGGAATCGGTGGGCGCAGAGCGACGGCGACCGAGGGAATCGGGACTGGACAACCCGTACGCGGGTCCGGGTGAGCGCCCCGCCTGTTCTCCTGTCGCGGCGGCCGGCGCGGTGCTGGCCGCCGTCGCGGGCCTGGCCGCTCTCGGCACGGGAAACGCCTGGGCCGACTCGGGATCCGACGACCCCTCCTTCCTCGACCCTGCATCCGGGCCGCTCCAGGCCGGTTTCACGGCCGCTCCCCCCGACCTGTTCACCTCGCCGGTGTCCTCCCCGAGCACCTTCGACCCGTCGGCGTCGCTCTCGGTGGCGGACTCCGGCACTTTCCCGACGATCCCCCAGCCGGTCCACGATCAGGCTCCACCGGCCCCCGATCCGATGCCGCAGGCCGCGGTGAACCGGCCCGTGTCCGAACCCCCGGCGCCGCACGTCGCGACGCTGCCGGATCCCGGTGCCGACACTGCGGGCACTGGGTCGGCCGTCGAACCCGCGCTCGTCCCCACCCCGCAGGCGAGCCCGCCCGACCCGCCGGCGGGAGCGATCGGATCCGGTGACGCCGCGGCGGGCGTGACGCCGCCGGCCGCCGACCGTGCCACCGTGGCTGCGCCGGCGCCACTCGTTCCGGCCGTCGAGCGGGTCGCATCCCCGGGCCCGGAGAACGTCGTCGGCGTCACCGACGAGCACACGACCCGAGCACTCGCCGCAGCGCTCGAACCGGCGACCGGATCGGCGGCCACGGCTTCGGGCGCCTTCCGCAGCGCCGGCGACTACGGGATCGCCGACGGTGCGCCGGGCCCGTTCACCGTGGATCCGGCCGCGATCACGTCGAGCGCCGAGGGACAGGGATTGTCCCCCCGCCCTGCGCCGGGCGAGCCCGACGGGCACGTGCCCGCCACGACCGCGGGGACCTCCGAGCCGGCCGTGGCCGCCCAGCAGGCCGCGCCGCCGCCGCAACCGGTTCCGCAGCAGCGGTCCCTGCCGGACCGTGCCGTTCCGGACCCTTCCGTTCCCGACCCGGGGAGTCAGGGCGCGGTGGGCCAGGACCCGGTGAGCCAGAACCCGATGAGCCAGGGCGCGGTGAGTCAGGACCCGGGGAGTCAGGGCGCGGTGGGGCAGGACCCGGTGAGCCAGAACCCGGGTAGCCAGGGCGCGGTGAGCCAGGGCGCGGTGAGCCAGGACCCGGGGAACCAGGACCCGGGTAACACGGGATCGGCGAAGCCGCGCCCGCCGGACCGGGAGCCGACCCCGACGCCGTCCGCGGACACCAGCGGGACCCCGACGGTTCGACCGACCACCGGCGGCGACGCACCCGCCTCCGGCGAGCCGCTGTTGTCGCTCGCGCTGGATCGTCGGCTCACCGGCCTGGTCGATCCTGCCTGCCAGGCGGACCCGAACTGCGAGAAGGCGAAGGTGGAGGTGACCGGCACGTCCGCGGCCTACGCCGCCGCCGGGATCCCTCCCACGATCGGGATCACCGCGGCGACCCAGATCCGCCCGGCGACACCCACCGACCCCGGGATCTCGGTCGCGACGGGGATCCGCAACGGGCTGACCCGCGCCCCGTTCGGCTTCCTCCAGGACCTCGCCGTCGGCGGGGCGATCGGCAACGTGCCGGTCTTCGAGGATCCCGGCGTCGACCGTCCTTTCAAGACCGGCGCCACCACAGCCGCGGTGACCGCGATGGACGTGGGACTGCGCCGGGTCGTCAACCCGGCGATCGACCGCTGGGCGGCCACCAACGCCGCCGAGAACCAGCTCGCGAGGGCCTTCAGCGGGGGTGGCATCCGCACCGACAGCGGGCTGAAACCGGGTGTCCTCGCCGTCATCCCGGCCGCGGTCAACGGCAATCTGGAGATCGTCAACGCGGTCGAGGAGCTCACCGGATTCGGCAAGGTGGAGCCCACCGACCAGTCGAACACCGACTACTACCGGGACATCGCCATGCGCGCCGGTGCCGTGGGCGCCGGGGTGGGCGTCCCGGTGACGCTCCAGATCCTCAAGACCGGCGGCGACAAGCGGCTCATCCCGCTGCCGTTCGCCCTGCCCGCCGCCCAGTCGGCGCTGTCCCAGGTCGCGTTCGGCCCGGAGCCCCCGCACCCCGACGCGGTCACGGGCGCCATCCGTGGGGGTGCTCGCCGACTCGCGGCCGGGGTCGAGTTCGCGGGCGACGTCGCCTCCGGTGCGAACCGCGCGGTCCTCGGCGACTCCGACGCCGAGGACGGGAACACGATGAACGTGCTGCGCGCGGTCGGCAACGGCGGCGCGGCCCTCGTGGGGCCCGCGGTGAACATCGTCAACAACTCCATCGATCCGGTCCGGACCCTGCGCAACCTCGGCAACAACGTCACGGGACGGCCGCCCGTCCCGCTGCTCGCGCCGGAGGCGCAGGCCGAGGCCGCCGCAGCGCTGGACCGGGGGAGCCGCGCCCTGCACACGGGCCTCCGCGTGCCGCCGGCCAACGCGGCGGACGCCGTGGTCAGTGCCACCGCCAACGTGCTCGACGGCATCGGTGACACCCTGATAGGGGCGGTACACCAGGTCGGCACGGTCGCGGATCTCGTCCAGCCGGCGGGCAACCGAGCGGCCGGGGAGCCCACTCAGCGGGACCGCGCCGGCGATCGCTTCGGAGAGGCAGGCCGGTCGTTCGAACGAGCCGGTCAGGCGGTCCGGGTCGTCGGGGAGGCCGCCCGACCCGCGCTCAACCTGCTCAGGTGCGGCAGTACGGATTGCCCGCCGCCCCGGAAGGCACCCATGGTCAGCCCGGCGCTGACCTGCGACGCCGCGGCGTGGGTGGCGTGCCCCGGTTCACCCGGACACCCCGCAGGCCAGCCACGGGTCGGCGCGGCGACGGTCGGCCCCCTGATCGTCGGTCCGAAGCTGGTTGGCCCGGCGGTGGTCGGTCCGCTCTACGTCGGCGACGGATCCGGCAGCCCGAGCGACCGGCTGCGGACCGACCTGCTCAACCTCAGCACGGGGCGGCCGATCCAGAAGGCCGTGAACGATGCCGTCGACGCGGCGGTCAAGGACCCGATCGGCACTGCTGTCCGAGGTCTCGGCCTGCTCCTCCGGTGACCATGCCAGCTCTCCGCCCGAGGGTGTCGATGTTCGTGATGTGCGAACACCGAGTTCTGCAGAGGGTCGTTTCCGGGATCCGGATCGACGGCTTCACTTGAGGCATGTCAACCAGACGTGTCGAGCCGCCGCACCGGCCGGGTGTCGGCGGCCAGCGGGAACGTCGCGGCGACCCGGCGTGCGATATCGATCAGCTCGCCGACCCCGCTCCGACGACCGCCGTACGGGGCGGCGATGCCCAGCGGGAACGCCGCCACGTCGACGAGCGGGATGGCGAGGATGTCGGGCCGGTTGAAGTAGCGCAGCTTGGCCGCGGGC
>JBBQEF010000033.1:0-27002 GCA_038320445.1 Mycobacteriales bacterium | reverse complement strand
CGCGGACGTGGAACTCGATCAACCCGTCGTTGCGCGGGGCGTTGGCGGGCGAGAGGTAACGCAAGAGCCGAGGCCGTTGGGGGGTCTCGACGCTGACGTACTGCCCGGCCCGGTACGGGATGGGTTCGCTGGTCTGCACCGTGATCCGGGCGAGGTCCCAGCCGAGTCGCTCGTGACCGATCACCCGGCCGAGCCACGACGCGGGACCGCGCTCGGCGTGGGCGGCGGTGCGCATGGCGTCGGCCACCACCACGTAGGCGTCGGTCCAGGCCTTCTCGACCTCGGGGACCCAGGCGTCGCCCGCGAAATGCCCGATCGCGCTGAGCAGCGCGCCACCGACGGCGTCGTAGTGCTCGCTGAGCACCCCGAACTTGCGGTGGTCGCGGCCCAGCTGCTCCAGGAACGGCACCAGCTCGTCGGGCTGGTCGACCATCTGGACGACGTGCACCAGCGCCCGGAGCAGCCGGCTGCGCTGCACCTCCATGTTGACGGGGAACAGCTCACGCGTCTCGGGAGCGTTGCTGAACAGGGTGGCGTAGAAGTGCCGTCCGAGCTCGTCCGTCTGAGGTTCCACGAGGGCGAAGCTGGACCGGATGATCGCCACCATCCTGGACTCCGCGCTGCGGTTCTCACCGACCTCGGGAACGTCTGAGGTGAGCAACTGTTCGGCGGTCATGGACGGCTGGCTCTTTCTGCAGGAGGGGCGCGGGCCGCATCACCCCGATCGGGGACGGGTGCCACGGCGGGTCGAGCTTAGCGCGCTTGGGCGACCCGGGTGACCATCCGGTCGCGCGGATGGGGTGGTCTCGAGGTGGCCCCGTGCCGCCTCTCCCACGTCCGGGGCTCGTCGACCGCTCGGCGCTCGGCGACGTTCCGGTCGCGTGAACGCGACGCGGAGTGCTGACTCCCGCCGCTGGCGTGCACGCTCTGCTACGGGCGACCGCGTCCACGGATTCGCGGACGCGGATTAGGCTGATCGGGTAGCACCAGTCTTCACGCTGCGTCACGATCGGCGGCGTGACCGCCGGGACCGGACGACACGGACGATCAGCGTGAGCCAGCCCAGCAGGCCCAGCACCAGCCACACGAACCCGGCCAGGATCCCCAGCCCGGTCACGGCGATCAGGGCGTAGACGGCGACGCATGCCGCGATGGCCACCCAGGTGAACCGCAGCGGACCGTCGGTGCGCAGCGCCGCCGCCACCACCGGCCGGGTCCGGGCGGGCAGGTCACGTGCGGTCCAGCAGGCCAGCGCGGCGCTCGCCGCCAGGATCGCCGCCGCGACGCCGCGGGCGGTACCGGACGGCTGTGGCCCGGTACCGGTCACCAGAGCCGCGAGCGTGGCCACGATCAACCAGACCCGCAGGCGCCACGACAGCTGCCAGAGCACCGCGGTCACGGTCTGCAGCACCTGCGGCATCGATGGGTCCATCGTCCCGGCGTCGATGAGTCCCTTGAGCGCGCGGGCCGGGCGGTGCGCCCGCGCGTCGAGCACGGCGAGGTCGTGGCGGGCCGCGGCGTGCTGGGGATCGAGCCGCAGGGTCTCGGTGTAGGCCAGCCGCGCGGTGCGCCGGTCGCCGAGGGTGCTGGTGACGTCGGCCAGCAGGAAGTGGGAGTCGGCCGAGTTCGGGGCCAGCGCGACCACGCGGTGGGCCACGGCCGCGGCGTCGGCCAGGCGGCCGGCCCCCTGGAGCACGCGGGCGTAGGCGGTGGCCGCGAGCGGCTCCTCGGGCGCGATGGAGACCGATGCGTATCCGGCCGCGAGGGCCTCCGCGTGCCGGCCGAGGCGGGAGAGCAGCAGGGCCCGCAGCCGGTGCGAGCGCTCCTCCTGCGGCGCGGCGGCCGTCGCGGCGTCGGCGGCGGCCAGCCCCTCGGCGTTGCGGTCCGCGCGGAGCAGCACCGCGGCGAGCGCGGCCAACAGGCCCGCGTCCTGGGGATCGGACGCGAGCGCGGCGCGGGCCTCACGCTCGGCCTCGTCGAGGCGGCCGAGCTCACGGAGGTACTCGACGCGCTGGGCGGCACTCATGCCGAGCTGGGCCCGGCCGGTGTGCCGTTCGCGGCCGGGGTCGTGACGGCGGTCGGCGGAATCACAACCGCTTGTTCTTCTTCAGGTAGGCGGCGAGGTCGTCGTAGCTGCCGTCGGCGTTCCCGAACGCCGCGACGTTGCGCGCGGTGGTGAACCAGGGCCCGGTACTCGGCCGGATCTCACGCACGGCAGCGTCGAGGTCGGCGGTGGTGAGCGGGAGGAGCCGCCCCGCCTTCATCGACGCGGCGAGCGCGCGCTCGGCCGCCGTGTCGCAGGCGTGGGCCAGGTCCGCGCCGGAGAAGTGCTCGGTGGCCGCGACGATCCGCTCGACGTCGACCTGCGCCACCGGGCGGTCGCGCAGGTGGTAGCGCAGGATCGCGCCGCGTGCGGGTGCGTCGGGCGGGAGCACGAGCAGCATCCGGTCGAAGCGGCCGGGGCGGCGCAGGGCGCTGTCGACGTCCCAGGGGTGGTTGGTGGCACCCAGGACGAACACGCCGTCGTTCCCGCCGCCGAGCGAGTCCATCTCCGACAGCAGCTGGTTGACGGTGTTGCGCATGCTTGAGGAGTGCGTGAGGTGGGACCGCTTCTGGCCCAGCGCGTCGATCTCGTCGAGGAACAGGACGCACGGGGCGTTGCGGCGCGCGGCGTCGAAGATCTGGGAGAGGTTGCGCTCGCTGGCGCCGACGTACATGTCCAGGACATCGGAGATCCCGACGTCGTAGAACCGCGCGCCGAGCTCGCCCGCCACGGCGCGGGCGAGGAACGTCTTGCCGCAGCCGGGCGGGCCGTAGAGCAGCAGTCCGCCCGCCGGCGACGTGCCGAACGCCTTCGCGAGCTGCGGGTTGCGCATCGGGCCGAGGAAGGCCAGCTCGAGCCGTTCCTTGACCTGTTGCATGCCCCCGACGTCGGCAAGCCTGACCGTCGGCCGCTCGATGTCCTCGACGGTGGGCGACGGGGCCGGGTCCTCGACGTGGGCCAGCTCCGGTGCCGGGATGTCGGCGACCTGCTCCTCGGCGGTCATCCAGTCGAAGACCGGCGGCTCGGGTGTGGAGATGGCCGACGTCAGCCGCTGGAGCAGCGCGACGGCGGCCGGGTTCGCGGCGTCGTGGGAGAGCACCCGCGTGCAGTGCTGGAGCGCCTCGGGCAGGCGGTCACGGTCGGCCAGCAGCTCCGCGACGTGCAGGCGCAGCGGTACGTCGTCCGGCGCCGCGTCGAGTGCCGAGAGCAAGCTGGACAGCAGTGCGTCCACGGGCTGGGTGTCGTCAGGCATCGAGGAGGAGTATCCCGCTCGACACGGATTGCGTCAGCTTGAGTGGAACAGACTCAACTTTTCTGACGTTGGTCGGTGTGACGCCCCGAAACACCATTGCAGGAGGACGCGAGGGATGGACTCCTTCAACCCCACCACGAAGACACAGCAGGCCATCTCGGCCGCCGTTCAGGCCGCCGCGCTGGCCGGCAACCCCGACGTGGGGCCGACCCACCTGCTGGGGTCGCTGCTGGCCCAGCCCGACGGCATCGCGGCGCCGCTGCTCTCGGCCGTCGGGGCCGACGCGGCCGCCGTCCGCGGTGAGCTGGCCCAGATCGGCAACCGGCTGCCGTCCGCGGCAGGTGCCACGGTCAGCGCACCGCAGCTGTCCCGCGATGCCGTCGCCGCCATCACGGCGGCGCAGCAGCTCGCCACGGAGATGGGCGACGAGTACGTCTCCACCGAGCACCTGCTGGTCGGGTTGGCCACGGCGGCCGGCCAGGTGGCCGCCCTCCTGAAGCGCCACGGCGCCACCCCCGAGGCGCTGCGCGAGGCGTTCGCGAAGGTCCGCGGCAGCTCGCGCGTCACCAGCCCGGACCCCGAGGGCACCTACCAGGCGCTGGAGAAGTACGGCGTCGACCTCACCGAGCGCGCCCGCAAGGGCGAGCTCGACCCGGTGATCGGGCGCGACACCGAGATCCGCCGCGTCGTGCAGGTGCTCTCGCGGCGCACCAAGAACAACCCCGTGCTGATCGGCGAGCCCGGTGTCGGCAAGACCGCCATCGTCGAGGGCCTGGCCCAGCGCGTGGTCGCCGGCGATGTGCCCGAGTCGCTGCGGGGCAAGCGCGTCATCTCGCTGGACATGGGCTCGATGGTGGCCGGAGCCAAGTACCGCGGCGAGTTCGAGGAGCGGCTCAAGGCCGTCCTCAAGGAGATCACCGACTCCGCCGGGCAGATCATCACGTTCATCGACGAGCTGCACACCATCGTCGGTGCCGGCGCCTCCGGCGAGGGTGCGATGGACGCCGGCAACATGATCAAGCCGATGCTGGCCCGCGGCGAGCTGCGGCTCGTCGGCGCCACCACGCTCGACGAGTACCGCAAGCACATCGAGAAGGACCCCGCGCTGGAGCGCCGCTTCCAGCAGGTCTACGTGGGCGAGCCGTCCGTCGAGGACACGATCGGCATCCTGCGCGGGCTCAAGGAGCGCTACGAGGTGCACCACGGCGTCCGGATCACCGACGCCGCGCTGGTCGCCGCGGCCACGCTGTCGGACCGCTACATCACCGCCCGCTTCCTGCCCGACAAGGCCATCGACCTCGTCGACGAGGCCGGCTCGCGGCTGCGCATGGAGATCGACTCGCGGCCGGTCGAGATCGACACGGTCGAGCGCTCGGTGCGCAGGCTGGAGATCGAGGAGATGGCGCTGGCGAAGGAGAGCGACGCCGCGTCCGTCGACCGGTTGGCGTCGCTCCGTGCGGAGCTGGCCGAGCAGAAGGAGGAGCTCGCCGCCCTCACCGCCCGCTGGCAGAACGAGCGCGGTGCGATCGAGGGCGTCCGCGAGCTGAAGGAGCAGCTGGAGGCGCTGCGCGGCGAGTACGAGCGGGCCGACCGCGACGGCGATCTCGGCCGCGCGTCGGAGCTGCTGTACGGGAAGATCCCGGCGATCGAGAAGCAGCTCGCCGCCGCGCCGTCCTCGTCGGGGGCGGACCTCATGCTCAAGGAGGAGGTCGGCCCGGACGACGTCGCCGATGTCGTGTCCGCGTGGACCGGCATCCCGGCCGGCCGCCTGCTCGAGGGCGAGACGGCCAAGCTGCTGCGCATGGAGGACGAGCTGGGCAAGCGCGTCGTCGGGCAGGCCGAGGCCGTGCGGGCCGTGTCCGACGCCGTACGCCGGGCCCGCGCCGGCATCGCCGACGAGAACCGGCCGACCGGCTCCTTCCTGTTCCTCGGCCCCACCGGGGTCGGCAAGACCGAGCTGGCCAAGGCGCTGGCCGAGTTCCTGTTCGACGACGAGCGCGCGATGGTGCGCATCGACATGAGCGAGTACTCCGAGAAGCACTCGGTGGCCCGGCTCGTCGGCGCCCCTCCCGGCTACGTCGGCTACGACCAGGGCGGCCAGCTCACCGAGGCCGTGCGGCGCCGCCCGTACACGGTGGTGCTGTTCGACGAGGTGGAGAAGGCGCATCCGGACGTCTTCGACATCCTGCTCGCCGTGCTCGACGACGGCCGGCTCACCGACGGTCAGGGCCGCACCGTCGACTTCCGCAACACGCTGCTGGTGCTGACGTCCAACCTCGGCTCCACGCCCGGGCAGGTGCTCGACGAGTCCCACCGTCGCGAGGTCGTGATGGCGGCGGTGCAGCGGCACTTCAAGCCGGAGTTCCTCAACCGCCTCGACGACGTGGTGATCTTCCATGCGCTGTCGACCGCGGAGCTGACGCACATCGTCGACATCCAGGTCGACGTGCTGCGCACCCGGCTGGCCAAGCGGCGCCTGTCGCTGCAGGTGTCCGACGCCGGACGCGAGTGGCTGGCGATGAACGGCTTCGACCCGGTCTACGGCGCCCGCCCGCTGCGGCGGCTGGTGCAGTCCTCGATCGGCGACCAGCTGGCGAAGGAGCTGCTCAGCGGCGACGTCCGCGAGGGCGATACGGTCCGCGTCGACCTGGACCCGAGCGCGGGAGGCGGCACCGGCGGCCTGGTGGTGGGCAAGGCGCTCCCGGCCACCCTGTAACCGTCAGCCCCGCGAGGCGGGTTTGCGGGGTTGATCGTTCCTGAGGTCGTGGCGTTGCGGCTGTTCGGGGCCCGGCGGGTCTAGGCTCCGCGCGTGGGCCTCTCCCCGACGACCTGGTTCGTCCTCGCGGTCATCGCGCTCCTGCTGGGTGCTGCGCTGCTGATCTTCGACCGCTCGCGCGGTGGGGGTGGCGGTGTCAAGGACCGGCGGCGATGGGCTGCCATGCGCGGCTGGGAGTACCTCGACACCGATCCCGTCCTGCCCAGCCGCTGGCGCTACGGCACCATCCACCAGGGCGGGCCGGGGGTGGCGCGCAACCTGATCAGCGGTGAGGTCCCCACCCCGGACGGTCCGCGCCAGGCGTACGTGTTCGACCACGAGCAGGGCGGCCGGCTCAACTCCGTCCTGGTGGCCGTGCAGGTGCGCAGCCAGCTGCCCGCGGCCGTCGAGCTGCGGTTGCCGTCCGCGCCGCTGCCCGACGACGCGGGGCTCGACCTGTTGGAGCCCGTCGGCGAGCGCTACGCCTTCGTCTCCGACGCCGAGGCGGTGCGGCCGCTGCTCACCCCGCGCCTGGCCCTGGCCAGCGATGCGGTCGGCGACGACGTCGAGCTGCTGTGGGCCGAGGAGTCCTGGGTGCTCGCCACGGCCCCGTTGGACGCCGGCACCGACCGTCTCCAGGACCTGCTGGCCGACCTGGCCGAGGTCGCCACGGCGCTGGAACAGGGTCAGAACGCCCGACACCGCCTGGAGAAGTGAGCGCGGCGTTCGACCTCCCAGGGGTGCAACCGTGCGCACTGCACTGATCACCGGAGCTACGGCGGGCATCGGCGCCGCCTTCGTCGCCCGCCTGGCCGCTGACGGTCGCGACCTGGTGATCGTGGCGCGGGACCGCGAGCGGCTGGAGTCCACCGCAGCGGCCGCGCGTGCCTCCGGTGTCGCCGTCGAGGTGCTGCCCGCCGACCTGTCGGTGGCCGCGGAGCGCGGCCGGGTGGCGGCGCGGTTGTCCGATCCCGACGCCGCACCCGTCGACCTCCTCGTCAACAACGCCGGCTTCGCCCTTCCGGGTGGGTTCCTGCAGGCCACCTCCGCCGACCTGCGGCGCCAGCTCGACGTCAACGTCACGTCGGTGCTGGAGCTGACCAGGGCCGCGCTGCCGGGCATGGTGGAGCGGGGCCGGGGCGCGGTGGTCAACGTGTCGAGCGTGGCGGGGTTCCTCGCCGGCCGGGGTAGCACCTACGGTGCGG
The DNA here is from genome assembly GCA_038320445.1 of Mycobacteriales bacterium. Classification (GTDB taxonomy): domain Bacteria; phylum Actinomycetota; class Actinomycetes; order Mycobacteriales; family Pseudonocardiaceae; genus Pseudonocardia. The sequence continues at coordinate 19,746 of JBBQEF010000033.1, read as the reverse complement.
ACAAGGCGTGGGTCACCTCGTTCACCGAAGGCGTCGCCTCGACGCTGGACGGCACCGGCGTGCGGGCGATGGCGCTGTGTCCCGGGTACGTCCGCACCGAGTTCCACGAGCGGGCCCACATCGACGTCGGTGGCCGCACCGGGCTGTTGTGGCTGGACGCCGCGCAGGTGGTGGACGAATGCCTGTCCGACCTGGCCAGGGGGAAGGTGGTGTCGGTGCCGAGCCGGCAGTACAAGGCGATCGTCGCGATGGTGGACGTGCTGCCGCGGCCGCTGCTCAGGCGGCTGATGGCGCGGGCCGACCGGGACCGGACATGAGCGCACACGGGGACCGCGAGGAGCTCGCCGCGCTGGTGCGCGAGCTCGGGGTGGTGCACGGGAAGGTCACGCTGTCCTCGGGCACCGAGGCGGACTACTACGTCGACCTGCGCCGGGTCACGCTGGAGCACCGGGCCGCCCCCCTGCTCGGACGGCTGTTGCGCGTTCTCACCGCGGACTGGGAGTACACCGCGGTCGGCGGTCTGACGCTGGGTGCCGACCCGGTGGCCGGCGCGATCCTGCACGCGGCCGCGGCCGAGGAGGGCACCCCGCCCGTCGACGCGTTCGTCGTGCGGAAGGAGGCCAAGCGGCACGGCATGCAGCGGCGCATCGAGGGCCCGGACATCGCCGGCCGGAACGTGCTGGTCGTCGAGGACACCTCGACGACCGGCGCATCCCCGCTGGCGGCCGTGCGTGCGGCGGGCGAGGCCGGAGCTGTCGTCGTCGGCGTCGCGACCGTCGTCGACCGGGAGACCGGTGCCCGCGAGGTGATCGAGGCCGAGGGCGTGCCCTACCGTGCGTTGCTCGGTCTGGCGGATCTGGGTCTGGGCTGATCGAGCGGGCCAGGCGCCACCCGGTGAGCCGAAACCTGCTCGCAACCGATTCGGCTGATTCGCCGGACACCTTCGTGCCGCATACTCGTGTGTCACGGATAGGTCACGACAGGAGGTCGGATGGCGGTCCGTACTGAGGGGTGGACGCGCCGCACGGCGACGGCGACGTGGGTGCTCATGATCGCAACCGTGCTGCTGGCCGGGTGCGCCGCTCCGTCCTACACCTACGTCACCAACTCGGCTGAGCACACCTACCTCAAGGTCCCCACCTCGTGGCAGCCGATCAACCAGAAGGAGCTCGAGGGCGCGCTCGGTGTCGATCCGGGATTCCCCGCCGCAGACCAGGGGCTCTGGCTGGTCGGCTACGACGCGTCGCCCAGCCCGTCGCTGTCGCACCTGCTCGGGAAGCAGGCCGAGGTGCCCGCCGTGCTCGCCGGGGTGAAGGACCTGCCGATGAGCGCACGCGGGCAGGTGTCGCTGGACAACCTCCGTGACTTCTTCTTCCCGGTCTCCGCCGTCGGCCGGCAGGCCGACGCCGCCGACCCGACGTCGCAGCGCACCGGTTTCCAGCTGTTCACCGACCAGGTGCTGACGCCGGGCAAGGGCGTGCACGGCGTGCACGTGGTGTTCCGCTACAGCTTCGCGGGGGGCCTGCCGCAGATGTTCGACCAGACCACCTACGTCAACGACGACGCCAGCAAGATCTACATGTTCTTCGTGCGGTGCTCGACGGAGTGCTACACGAAGCGCCAACAGGAGATCAGCACCGTGGTCTCCTCCTTCACCGTCCAGGAGAAGACATGACCGCCGACGCACGTCCTGCCGAGGAGGCGACATCATGACCGCTCCGGTTGACACGGGCCCCCCGCCCGAGGGACTCACACCGCCCGACGAGCCACCGCACCCGAAGGCGGAGGCCACCCGCAAGCCCATGTCGATATGGGCGCGGACCCGGCTGATCGCGCTGTTCGTGCTGGCGTGGTTCGTCATCGTGTGGGCGTCGGTGGCCGACAACCCGATCCTGCCCTTCACCGACGCCGCGCTGATCCAGCTGCGGGACTCCCAGTGGCTGCTGTGGCTCGCCGGAATCGAGCTGGTGCGGCAGGTGCACTTCCTCGCCAGTGAGCGATCGGCGCGCTACCACCGGTTCTGGTCGCAGCGCGTGTTCGGGGGCACCGACCGCGCGTTGCGCAGGCGCTTCTCGGACTGGACGCGCTTCCGGCTCGCCCGCTGGATCAAGATCGTGCTGTTCGTGGCGCTGTTCGCGGTGGTCGCGGGCCAGATCCTCAAGACGTCGCCGATCCTGGCGATCTTCCAGGCGCCCGCGCTGCTCTACGGCGCGCTGCCGATGATCGCGCAGCTCGCTTTCGCGTTCTTCTTCATCGCCTTCCAGTTCATCGGGCTGTTCTGGCTGCTCTCCCGCGGGGGCGTGGACACCTACTACCCCGACGACATCACCACCCGGTTCAAGGACGTGTGGGGCCAGGACCACGTCGTGGACCGGGTCAAGGAGAACATCGTCTTCCTGGAGAACCCCGACGAGATCGAGGCCAAGGGCGGTTACGTGCCGTCGGGCCTGCTGCTGTGGGGACCGCCGGGAACGGGCAAGACGCTGATGGCCGAGGCCGTGGCCGGCGAGACGGGCAAGCCGTACGTCTTCGTCGATCCCGGCGCGTTCACGAACATGTTCATGGGCGTCGGCATCCTCAAGGTCAAGTCCTTGTTCCGGAAGCTGCGCAAGCTCGCGCTCCGCTACGGCGGCGTCATCGTCTTCTTCGACGAGGCCGACGCGCTGGGCAACCGCGGCATGCTCGCGCAGACCGGGCCCGGCGGTGGGCGGGGCATGGGCGCCGCGGCCCCGTTCCAGACCGCGGGATGCCACGGCTTCTCCTACCTCTCGGGTGACACCCGCTCGCTGCTGACCCGCTCGGCCATGCAGGAGGGCCAGGACGGCTTCGTCATGGGCGGCGGCATGAACGGCGGCGGGGGCGGCGGCGGGGGCACGCTGCAGGCCCTGCTCACCGAGCTGTCCGGCCTGAAGAAGCCACGCGGGATCATCAACCGCCTGGGGCGTCGAGCCATCGGCATGCGGCCGAAGCCGCCGCCCAAGTACCGGATCCTCGTCATGATGGCCACGAACATGCCCGAGGCCCTGGACGAGGCGCTGCTGCGCCCGGGCCGCATCGACCGCATCTACCGGGTCGGCTACCCGAGCAAGGCCGGCCGTGTGCGCACCTACGAGGGGTACTTCGACAAGGTCGCCCACGAGCTCGACCTCGAGCAGCTCGACAAGCTCGCCACGATCACGCCCTACGCCACCGGCGCCACGATCAAGGACCTCGTCAACGAGGCGTTGATCATCGCGATCCGGGACGGCCGGGAGATCATCACGTGGAAGGACGTGATGAAGGCGAAGCAGCTCAAGGACCTCGGGCCACCCGAGGACGTGGAGTACATCGAGCGTGAGCGGCACGCCGTCGCCGTGCACGAGGCCTGCCACGCCGTGGTCGCCTACCGCACGCGGCGGCACATGGAGATCGATCTGGCCACCATCGAGAAGGGCAGCGACTACCTCGGCATGGTCGCCAGCATCCCGCCGGAGGACCAGTTCACGCGGTGGCGCTCGGAGTTCGAGTCCGACATCCTCGTCTCGCTCGCGTCACTGGCCGGGGAGCGGATGTTCTTCGACGGCGACTCCTCCTCCGGTGTCTCCGGTGACCTGGAGTCCGCCACGGCCGTGGCGTCGTTCATGGAGGGCTACTGGGGCATGGGCTCCACCGTCTCCTCCTACTCGACCGCGCGACGGCTCGAGGTGGGCAGCCCCGGAGGTGGCCGTGGCGGCCCGACCAAGGGCGAGAGCACCGAGAAGGTGCTGCGCGCGGCGCTGGCCGACCGCATCGAGGACCAGCTCGCCGAGCTGCTGGAGAAGGCCGAGGCGATCCTGCGCGACAACCGGGCCGGCGTCCTCGCCATCGCCCACGCGCTGGAGACCCACAAGACCCTCACCGGCGACGACATCGAGGCGGTGCTCGACGGCCGCGAGGGCATCACCGTGGACGGCTCGGTGTACTCCGACCCGCAGTTCGCGGGGCGGTTGGAGGAGTACCACGCCGCGGCGGCCGGGGCGCACCGCGGCCACACCTCGGTGAAGCTCGCGTTGCCTGCGGGTGGGCACCTCCGCCGCGAGGCCGACGCTGCGGCCACGATCGCGCACGACCCCCGGTAGGACGACGGTGATCGGCACGGCGCCGAGGTGCGGGCCGTGCCGATCACCCCGGACGGGGCGGGCATCATCAGCAGGTGAGCGATGACGCCTCGGAGACCGGCCCCAGCGAGTGGGCGGTGCCCGGGCAGGTGGGGGTCGGGCCGTGGCCGGGCGGGCGCGCGGCCTGGCCGGCCGGCGACCGCTACGACCCCGACCTGCTCGAACACGGCGACACCCGCAACGTGGTCGACGCCTACCGCTACTGGCGGCGCGACGCCGTGGCCGCGGACCTCGTCGGCCGCGCGCACCCGTTCCACGTGGCGATCGAGAACTTCGGGCACGACCACAACATCGGCACGGTCGTGCGCACGGCCAACGCGTTCGGGGCGGCGGGCGTGCACATCGTGGGGCGGCGGCGCTGGAACCGCCGCGGCGCGATGGTGACCGACCGGTACCTCACGGTGCACCACCACGAGAGCGTGGCCGGGCTCGCGGCCTTCGCCGGGGAGCACGGGCTCACCGTGGTGGCCGTCGACAACACCCCGGGCGCCCGGCGGTTGGAGGCCGTGTCACTACCCCGGGAGTGCGTGCTGCTGTTCGGTCAGGAAGGGCCCGGAGTGACCGACGAGGCACGCGCGGGTGCTGCGCTGACCGTGTCGATCGCGCACTTCGGCTCCACCCGATCGATCAACGCGGGGGTGGCCGCGGGGATCGCGATGCACGCCTGGATCCGCCAGCACGCGGACCTCGCCGACGCGTGGTGACCGGCGTGCCCGATCGGTGGTCCCGGCGGTGCGGACCGGACGGGCGGCGCGGGCTCAGCTGCAGAACGCGCACGGCCGATCCTCCCCGGGCGTGACGTCCAGCTCCTCGTCGGGCACGACCAGCAGCGCCGGCACCGGGGGCCGACCGGGGACGCGGTAGAGGTCGTTGGCTGCGAAGAGCCAGTGCTCGGACTCGGGGAACCGCAGCAGGTGCACGTCGCCGTTGCGCACGTGGATCTTCTCGCCCGCCTCCAGTCGCCGCCCGGAACGGACCTGCTCGCCCAGCTCGTTGAGCACGGACGCCGCCGTGGCCTGCGACGTGGCGAACAGGATGAGCTCCGCGTGGGCGAAACCGGAGAGCCCGACGGTGTAGACGAACGGCGGCGACTCCTCATCGCCGAGAACGGCCTGCAGGGCCCAGCCGTGGCGGCGGATGGTCTCCCGCTGCCACGCGTCGTACTGATCGACCTGGTGGGTGAAACGCTCGGTGCTGTCCATGAGGCGGACGATATGAGGAGGCACCGACAGTTTCGGGCTCCTAGAGTCGGCCCGTGCAGCGACAGACCCTCGTCTTCGACGCCGACGACACGCTCTGGGAGAACAACGTCCTGTTCGAACGGGTGGTCGACGGCTATCTCGACTGGCTCGCCCATCCCACGCTCGACCGCGCCGCCACCCGCGCCGTGCTGAACGACGTCGAGCGGGCCAACGTCCTCGTCCACGGCTACGGGAGCGCCAGCTTCCTGCGCAGCCTGCACGACGTGTTCGAGAAGCTCAGCGAGCGCCCCGCCACCGATGCCGAGCGCGCCGAGATCACCGGGCTCGCGTCGGCGCTGGTGAACCACGAGGTGGAGCTGGTGCCCGGCGTCGCCGAGACGCTCGCGGAGCTCGGCACCCGCCATGACCTGATGCTGTTGACGAAGGGTGCTGTCGACGAGCAGCAGCGCAAGATCGACGCCTCGAACCTGGCGCACCATTTCCGCAGCACGCACATCGTCGCCGAGAAGCGGGCCCCGACCTACCGTGCGCTGGTGTCCGAGCACGGCCTCGTCGCGTCGTCGACATGGATGATCGGCAACTCGCCCGCGTCGGACATCCGGCCCGCCCGCGAGGCCGGCCTGCGCGCGGTCTTCATCCCGAACGCGCACACCTGGGTGCTGGAGCACGACGAGGTGCCCGATGACGTCCTCACCGTGGAGCGCTTCCCGGATCTGCTCGACCACTTCTAGGACGATCAGGGGTATCGCCACCTGCGGATGGAGTCCCTCGCGACCGACCAGGGCGCGCCACCGACCCGATCCCGGCCCCGATGTTGGCAGACTGGGCCGGTGGCTGCCGCGAGCGTCGACTGGTCGGAGCGCGCAGGTGTCGCCGAGCGGGCCGTCCTCCGCCGGCACCTGCGGCGCATCGGCGGCGTCGTGCCGGGCACGCGGATCGGCCGCGTCCGCTGGCCGCGGCGGCATCCGTCGCTGCCCTACCCGTGGCACTACTGGTGGCAGGCGCACCTGCTGGACTGCCTCGTCGACGCCCAGCGCCGCGACCCGCAGGACCGCCGGGCCCAGGTGATCGGCGCGTGCGTGCGCAGCGTGCGGTTGCGCAACCTGGGTGCCTGGACCAACCGCTACTACGACGACGTCGCCTGGCTCGGCCTCGCGCTGCAACGCGCGGGGGGGCTGGCGCGGCGCCACCACGGCCCGGCGCTCGCGGCGATCACCGAGCAGTTGCACGACGGCTGGACGGAGGACGCGGGGGGCGGGATCTGGTGGCGACGCGGCGACGCGGTGAAGAACGCCCCCGCCAACGGGCCCGCCGCGATCCTGCTGGCCCGCGACGGGCAGGTCGAGTTCGCGGCGGCCATCACCGACTGGGTGACCGAGACGCTCGTCGACCCCGGGACCGGCCTCGTCCGTGACGGCGTCCGGGTCGGCCCCGACGGCGCCTCCCAGGAGATGGACGGGCGATTGTTCACCTACTGCCAGGGCGTGCACCTGGGCGCGTGCGTGGAGCTCGCCGTCCGCGACGGGCACCTCCGGTGGGGCGACCAGGCCGTGGGCCTCGTCGACGCCGTGACGCACCGCATGGCCCGCGCCGACGGGGTGCTGCCCGGGTGCGGCGGCGGCGACGGCGGCCTGTTCGCGGGCATCCTGGCCCGCTACCTCGCCGATGCGGCGCTGCGCAGGCCCGAGCTCACCGACGCCGCGTCACGGCTGGTGCTGGCCAGCGCGGAGGCGGCGTGGGCCGGGCGGGCTGAGGTGCGGGGCGGGCCGGTGTTCTCGGCCGACTGGGGGCGTCCGGCCGTCGAGCCCCGCAACGGGGCCCCCGAGGCCGACCTGTCGGTGCAGCTCTCGGGATGGATGCTGCTCGAGGCGGCGGCGACCCTGCAGCGGGCGCGTTGAGCAGCCGCTACGCGGTGTGCGCGCCCGGCTTCCGGCGGGCCCGGAGCACCTCGACGACGATGGGCAGGATCGACACGAACACGACGAGGAGCAGGATGAGCTCGATGTTCGCCTTCACGAACGCGAACTGGCCCAGCACCGCGCCGAGCAGCGTGACGCCCACGGCCCAGGCCACCCCGCCGATCAGCGAGTAGGTCAGGTAGCGCTTGGGCGGCATCTGGCCCACGCCCGCCATCACGGTGATGAACGTGCGGACCACCGGCACGAAGCGGCCCAGCACGATGGCGCGGTTGCCGTACTTGTCGAAGAAGCCCTGTGTCCTCGCCACGTGTGCGGGCTTGAACAGCCGGGACCTCGGCCTGTCGAAGATCGCCGGACCGGCCGCGCGCCCGATGTAGTAACCGCACACGTTGCCGGCGAACGCGGCCACGACCAGCACCACGCAGACCAGCCAGAGCGGGGCGCCGATACCGACGTCGGAGACGGCGAACAGGCCGGCGGTGAACAGCAGCGAATCGCCCGGCAGGAAGAACCCGAGGAGCAGGCCGCACTCCGCGAAGATGATGATCGCCAACCCGACGAGGGCCCACGGGCCCAACCAGGCGATGATCGAATCGGGCTGGAGCCACTGCGGGCCGAGTGCGATGGCGGTGGTCACGATGCCCAAGGGTACCGGGCGCAGCTGTGAGCCCGATGAGACGGATCAGCCCAGGGGCGGGAGCACACCGGGAGCCAGCAGCGACATCAGGGCCAGCACCACCCCGAGCGCGGCGCCGGCCAGCAGCGCGATGATCAGCGCGGTGCGGGCCGACACCCCGCCCTGCTCCGCGCGCATCGGCGCGGCACCCGGCCGTCCCGCGCCGGTGGCACGGGCCCGCAGCGCCTCGGCCACCCGCCGCTCGGACGCGTCGTCGGTGGTCATGAAGGCGTCCCCGGGGGAGAGGTCACCGCCGGGCCCCCGGATCCATCACCCGTCCGACGGCGTCGAGGGCGCGGCTCGCCGTGGACTTGACGGTGCCGCGGCTGATGCCGGTGGCCTCGGCGATCTCCGCCTCGCTCAGGCCGCCGTAGTAGCGCAGCACCAGCACCTCGCGCTGCCGCGGTGGCAGGGTGGCGAGCGCGTCGACCACGGCCTGGTGCTCGGCGGTCAGCATCGCCAGCGACTCGGCGGAACGGGCGTTGACCTGGTGCGGAGGCACGTAGTCGCGGGCGGTGCGCCGGCGCCGCAGCACCGAGCGCGAACCGTTGACCACGGCCGTGCGCAGGTAGCCGATGGCGGCCTCCTCGTCGCGCAGGCCCGACCAGTTCCGGTGCAGGCCGGTGAAGGCCTCCTGCACCACGTCCTCGGCGGTGTTCGGGTCGTCGACCAGCAGGACGGCGAGCCGGACCATGCGCATCCGGTGATCGCGGTAGAGGTCGGCGAGGGTCAGCGGGGAGGCGGGCGCGGGCGCAGGGAGCGGCACGGCACGCGTGTCGAGTGCCCTCAGCCTGCTCAGGGTCTGCTCGACGGCGTTCTCCCCCACGTCACCGCCCATGGGCCGATCGTATCGGTGGCACGTTGCTGGATAATGACGGGCGCCAGTCCCCGCACAGGAGGGCCATACCGTGCCGATCGCCACCCCCGAGATCTACAACGAGATGCTGGACAGGGCCAAGAGCGGTGAGTTCGCCTATCCGGCGATCAACGTGACGGGCAGCGAGTCGCTGAACGCGGCGCTGCGCGGCTTCGCCGAGGCCGGGAGCGACGGCATCGTCCAGGTCTCCACCGGCGGGGCGGAGTTCCTGTCCGGCACGCGCGTGAAGGACATGGTCACGGGCGCGTCGGCGCTCGCCGAGTTCGCGCACGTCGTGGCCGCGAAGTACCCGGTGAACATCGCGCTGCACACCGACCACTGCCCCAAGGACAAGCTCGACTCCTACGTGCGGCCGCTGATCGCGCTCAGCCAGGAGCGCGTGGACCGGGGCGAGAACCCGCTGTTCCAGTCGCACATGTGGGACGGCTCGGCCACCGAGCTGCACGAGAACCTGGCCATCGCGGCCGAGCTGCTCGACCTGGCCGTCAAGGCGAAGATCGTGCTGGAGATCGAGATCGGCGTCGTCGGCGGCGAGGAGGACGGCGTCGCCAACGACATCAACGACAAGCTCTACACGGCGCCGGGCGACTACGAGGCCACCGTCGAGGCGCTGGGCGCCGGCGAGAAGGGCCGCTACCTGCTCGCGGCGACGTTCGGCAACGTGCACGGTGTCTACAAGCCGGGCAACGTGAAGCTCCGCCCGGAGATCCTCGCCCAGGGCCAGGAGGTGGCCTCGGCGAAGCTGGGGCTCGCCGCCGGCTCGAAGCCGTTCGACCTGGTCTTCCACGGCGGCTCGGGCTCGCTGCTCGAGGAGATCCACGAGGCGCTGGGCTACGGCGTGGTGAAGATGAACGTCGACACCGACACGCAGTACGCCTTCACCCGGCCGATCGTGAGCCACATGTTCTCCCACTACGACGGCGTCCTGAAGGTGGACGGCGAGGTCGGCAACAAGAAGGTCTACGACCCACGCTCCTACCTCAAGGCCGCCGAGCTGGGCATGGCCGAGCGCGTGACCCTGGCCTGCGAGAACCTCCGCTCGACGGGCACCTCGCTCACGTAGTGGACGCCGCGTAGATCTCGCGGACCGCCGCGTCGAGCACGGCGTCGAACTCCTCGGCGCTCTGCTCGGCGTGCAGGCCCTCGGTGAGCGCGCGCGAGAAGCTGGCGATCACGCCGGGGTTGCGGGCCAGGCGCTCGTCGGCCTCGGCGCGGCTGTAGCCGCCCGAGAGGGCGACCACCCGCAGCACGTTCGGGTGCCCGACGAACCCGCCGTAGAAGCCGTCCTCGGTGGGGATGGAGAGCTTGAGCATCACCTGCCGATCGGCCGGGAGCCGGTCGAGGTGCGCGGAGATCGCGGCCCGCAGCAGGTGCTCGGCCTCGGCCTTCCCCTCGCTGGTGATGTCGACCTCGGGCTCGAGGATCGGCACCAGCCCGGCGTCGGCGATCCGCCGGCCGAGAGCGAACTGCTGCTCGACGACCGCCTCGACGCCCGCCTTGTCGGCCTGTTTCACGAACGAGCGCATCTTGGTGCCGAACATTCCCTTCTCGACGCCGTCGGCCAGCAGCGCGTCGAGATCGGGCAGGGGCTTCATGAGCTGGACGCCGTCGGCGTCGTCGGCGAGGCCCTTGTCCACCTTGAGGAAGGGCACGATCCCCTTGACGTGCCACAGGTAGTCGCCGCACGCGCGACCCTCGACCTCGCGGTGCATCGTGTCCTCGAACAGGATCGTGCCCAGCACCCGGTCGCCGGTGAACGCCGGGCTGGTCATGATCCGCGTCCGCATCGCGTGGACCTGCTCGAACATGGCCGGGCCCTCGGCCGCCTCGACGCCGTACGCGGCCAGGGCCTTCGGGGTGCTCCCGCCGCTCTGGTCCAGCGCGGCGAAGAAGCCCTTCCCGGAGCGGATGCGGTGGAGCTGGTCGGTGTGCACGGTGGCAGTGTTCCCCACGGGCACGCCCCCGAACCACACCTCGTGCGTGGATACCGTTGCTCCAGCGGCAGGATGGGACCCATGACCCTGCACGGCAACCTGCTCGGACCCGAGCCCACCCTGCTGCCCGTCGACCCCGCCGCCGCCCTGCTCGACAGCGGCGTCGAGCCCGCCGAGGTGGCGGCCGCGCACCCGACGTCGAGCATCGCGTGGGCGGTGCTCGCCGAGCGCGCACTGGCCGACAGTGCCGGTGCGAGCTCCGCTGACGCGGCGCTCGGGCACACGATCACCGGCTACGCCTACGCCCGCACTGGCTACCACCGCAGCCTCGACCAGCTCCGCCGCAACGGCTGGAAGGGCTTCGGCCCGGTGCCGTGGTCGCACGGGCCCAACCAGGGCTTCCTGCGCGCGCTCGCGGCCCTGCACAAGGCCGCCGTCGCGATCGGGGAGACCGACGAGGCCGAGCGCACAGCCACGTTCCTCGCCGACTCCGACCCGGCAGCGCCCGCCGCGCTCGGCCTGGGCTGAGCACGTGGGGGGCGCGGCGGTCGCGCACCTGCGGGCGCGGCTCGGGCGCGTCCGCGCCTCGGCGCTGCCGATCGCGCAGTGTGCCGTGGCGGCGGGGCTCGCGTGGTACGTCGCCGGTGATCTCGTCGGCCACGCCCGCCCGTTCTTCGCGCCGGTCGCGGCCGTCATCAGCCTCGGTGTGTCGCTGTCGAGCCGGCTGCGCCGTGCCGTCGAGCTGGTGGTGGGCGTCAGCCTCGGGGTGCTGGTCGGCGACCTGCTGATCTCCGGTATCGGCACCGGCCCGTGGCAGATCGCGCTGGTCGTGGCACTGGCGATGACCGCGGCCGTGTTCACCGACGGCGCGGCGTTGCTCGTGGCGCAGGCCGGGTCGTCGGCGGTGCTGGTGGCCACCCTCCTGCCGCCGGGGCAGTCGGGCGGGCTGGACCGCTGCGTCGACGCCCTCATCGGCGGCGCCGTCGGCGTGCTGGTGGCGGCCGTGCTGCCGTCCGACCCGGTCGGGCCGGTCCGGAGGGGAGCCCGGACACTTCTGGACGAGCTGTCGGCCGTGCTCACCCGCACGGCCGACGCGCTGCGCGAGCACGATCCGGCGATCGCCGAGGAGGCGCTCGTGCGGGCCAGGGCCAGCCAGCCGATCGTCGACGAGCTGCGCGCCGCGCTCCGCGGGGGCCGCGAGGTCACCAGGGTCTCGCCGTTGCTGCGCCGAAGGCGTGGCGTGCTGAGCGTGTTCGCCGAGCTGGCCGAGCGCTCGGACTACGCCATCCGCAACGCCCGGGTGCTCGAGCGGGCCCGCGAGCCGGTGCTCGACGTCGTCCGGCACGCGGTGGCGATGACCGACGGCCGCACCCACACCCCGTCCGAGACGGTGATGGTGGCGCAGCTGCGGTCGATCGCCCTCGACCTGCTGCAGGCCACCGGGCTGCCCCGCGCCGACGCGCTGGCGGCGATGCGGTCGAACCTGCCGGCGGGTTGAGCTCCTCCGTCGCCCGTGCGTGAAGAACGCGGTCAGAGCCGCGTCATTCACGCACAGCGGGCTCCTGCGCGCCGCCATCCGGGTGGGGTGGATCCCGGTCGGGAACCTGAGAAGAACCTGTGCCGTTCTCCCGCCGTGCATCTGTTCGTGCGCTGGTTGCTCGCCCCGCTCGCCCGCTTCCTCTACCGACCTGTCGTGCACGGCGCGGACCGCGTCCCCCGGCGCGGCCCGGTGATCATCGCGGCCAACCACCTGGCCGCCGTCGACACCGCCGTGATCGCCCTCACCGCCGGGCGGCCGGTGTCGTTCCTCGGCAAGGCCGAGTACTTCGTCGGGAGGGGACTGAAGGGGCGGGCGCTCGCCGCGTTCCTCTCCGCGCTGGGCTACGTGCCCGTCGACCGCACCAACGCCAAGGCCGGGCTCGCGGCCCTGCACGCCGCGCGCACCGTCCTCGACACCGACGGTGCTTTCGCGATCTATCCGGAGGGCACCCGGTCGCTCGACGGGCGGCTGTACCGCGGCCACACCGGGGTCGCCACGCTGGCGCTCGACACAGGTGCGCCCGTGGTGCCGGTGGCGCTGATGGGCACCCAGCGGGTGCAGCCGGCCGGAGCGCGCTTCCCGCGGCTGCGCCGCGTCACCATCCGCTACGGGGAACCGCTCGAATTCTCCCGCTACGACGGGCTCGGCGGTTCGAACGTGATCCGCCGCGCCGTCACCGACGAGATCATGTACGCGATCGCGTCGCTCTCGGAGCAGGAGTACGTGGACACCTACCACCAGCGGCCGGCCGCCTGACCTACCAGCGGATCTGGTCGAACAGCGCCCCCAGCTTGGCCGCCCGACGTGGACGGCCGGTCGCCACCCAGGCGATCCGGCCCAGCAGGTGGTCACGGAACGCGGGACGGCCCTCGCTGTTCTGGGTGTCCGGGCCGCTGCGGGCACAGTTGTGCAGCAGGGCACGCAGGGCGTCGTACTCGCACCGGGACGCGGCAGGCCGGTCGTTGACCACCAGTCCGGTGACCCGCTGGCGGTGGTGGGCCGGCATCACGCGCGTCTTGTCCGGGCGCACCCGGAACCCCTCCTCGGCCGCGATCTCGGTGATCCGGGCGACCAGCCCGTGAGCGGGCAGCGTGGCATCACCCGACAGCACGAGGTCGTCGGCATAGCGGCCGTACTGCGCTCCGACGGCGGCGGCGAGGCCGGCGACCCGGCGGTCCAGCCGGTGGGCGAGCAGGTTCGCCGTCGCCGGTGACGTGGGTGCCCCCTGCGGGAGGTGCGGGCCGGCCAGCCGGTCGAGCAGGCGGCGCCGCGGTTCCGAGGCTGCGCCGGGCGCCGCTCGCAGAACCGCGCCCGGGGTGGCCGTCACCAGCAGGCCGGCGATCGCCGCGGCCACCGCGGGCGGGTAGCCGGCCGTGCGCAAGAACCCGGCCACCCGCTCACCGGTGACGTGCGCGAAGAACCCCTCCAGGTCCACGCGGACGACCATCGCGCGGCCCGCGTGCCCTACGGCGAGCGTCACCGGTGAGCGCCCGCGGACGTAGCCGTGCGCCGCGTCGTGGACGGGGATGCGGGCGAGCACGCGCCGCCCGATCCGGCGCTGCAGCTCCTGCAACCGCGGCGCCGGCGTCTCCAGCAGCCGGGGCGAGCCCGAGCGGGACAGGATCCAGCGTCGCCGGTAGTGGTGCAGCGGCCCGTCGGGGGCGCGGCGGAGCCAGCCGCCGCGGTCCGCGAACCAGTCCAGCTCACCCACCCGGAGATCGAGGCCGACGGCCAGCGCCTCCAGACCCGGCCACGGCTCGACCGGCCAGCGCCATTGCGGGACCGGCGGGTCGGTGAGCAGCAGGTGCGCGCCGGGTCGGCCGGCGAGCACGGCCTCGACCTCGGCGAGGAAGCGGGCGGGGGACGAGCGGGGCCTGCGGTTCCAGCGCTGGATCAGCAGCGCCGCGACCTCGCCGATCTCGTCGGTGCTCCGCCAGCCGGCGCGCTCGACGAGACGGGTGGTGAGTGAGCCGAGCGTCCACGGGCCGTCCAGGGCGGCGTGTGCCACGACGTGGGCGTCGGGAGCCATCTCAGCCGCCCGGGGCGATGCAACGGCACGTGACGACCGGTGTTCCCGTTCGCCGCGCGCACTCCGCACTCCGTCGGTGCGCCAGGCGCGCGGGACGCCGTGCCGCGAAGAGGTGGTGCGCCCCGGGGTTGCCCCGGAGCCACGAGGCCCGGCGTGACACGCTCGCCGGGACGCCCGCCGACTCGTCCGCGCGCCGCTGCATCGGGTCGGATCGTAGCGCAGGCCCGCGCGTCGACGGGGGACCCGGACGGGTCCGGTGATCAGGGCCGGACCAGGAGCCAGTCGGTCGTGTGGCGGTACCAGGTCCAGCGGCGAACCTCGCGGGGGTGGGCGACGCCGTCGGAGACCACCGTCATGGGCTCACCGCCGAGCTGTGCCGTGCGGCCCACCGACGAACCGCGGCCGGTGCCCACCACGGGGCGGATCCGGCCGTCGGGGAGCCCCCCGAAGCGTCCGGCGCGCACGGCGACGCCGCCCGGACCGGGCGCGACGACCAGCCGCGGTGCCGTCCCGCGCAGCACCAGGACGTCGTCGCAGTAGCACTCGCCGCGCATCCCGCGGACCTCCCCGCGCCCGACCAGCACACCGCCGGAGTCGTCGCGGACCAGGGGGACGGGCGACGCCACGCCGCCCGTGGCGAGTCGCGCGTCCCCGACCGGCAGCCCCCAGGCGCGGGCCGCGTCGGACCGGGCAGCCGGCAGGTAGGCCAGCTCCAGGTCGAGCCGATCGCTGCGCAGCAGCCGCAGCAGGACGGCGGCGAGGTCGGCGTCGGTGCCCATCACGATCAGCCGCCGGAGGGCGAGCTCGGCGACCACCGGGTCGAGATCGGCCTTGCCCGGGCGGGGCGGCAGCGCGACTGTGGGCACCCGATCGAGGCCCGCCGGAGGCCGACTACCGTGGGAGCCGCAGGTCAGCAGCACCTGCTCCGAGTCGATTGCGTGCACCGGATCGGATAACCTCCCCGCCGTCGTTGTCCGAGGACTGGAGTCTCACATGCCCGCGATCGTGCTGATCGGCGCCCAGTGGGGCGACGAGGGCAAGGGCAAGGCCACCGACATCCTCGGTGACCAGGTCCAGTGGGTGGTGCGCTACCAGGGCGGCAACAACGCCGGCCACACGGTGGTGCTGCCCGACGGCCAGAACTTCGCCCTGCACCTGATCCCGTCCGGCATCCTCACGCCCGGCACGAAGAACGTGATCGGCAACGGTGTGGTCGTGGACCCGGGCGTGCTGCTCGGGGAGCTCGCGGGCCTGGAGGCCCGCGGGGTGG
Organism: Mycobacteriales bacterium; assembly: GCA_038320445.1. Taxonomy (GTDB): domain Bacteria; phylum Actinomycetota; class Actinomycetes; order Mycobacteriales; family Pseudonocardiaceae; genus Pseudonocardia. Next base: position 4,163 of record JBBQEF010000033.1, on the reverse strand, counting down.
ACACCAGCGGCCTGATGATCTCCGCCGACGCGCACTTGATCATGCCGTACCACGTGGAGATGGACAAGGTCACCGAGCGGTTCCTGGGCAAGGCCAAGATCGGGACGACGGGCCGCGGCATCGGCCCCGCCTACCAGGACAAGGTGGCGCGCGTCGGCGTCCGGGTGGCCGACGTGCTCGACGAGAAGATCCTGCACCAGAAGGTCGAGGCGGCGCTGGCCTACAAGAACCAGGTGCTGGTGAAGGTCTACAACCGCCGCGCCATGGACGTCGACGAGGTCGTCGACACCGTCCTCGCGCACGGGCGGCGGTTCGCCCACCGCATCGCCGATACCCGGCTGCTGCTCAACCGGGCCCTCGAAGCGGGCGAGACGATCCTGCTGGAGGGTTCGCAGGGCACGCTGCTCGACGTCGACCACGGCACCTACCCGTTCGTCACCAGCTCGAACCCGACGGCGGGCGGCGCTGCCGTCGGCTCCGGGATCGGCCCGACGAAGATCACCAGGGTGATAGGGATCCTCAAGGCGTACACGACGCGTGTCGGCTCCGGCCCGTTCCCCTCCGAGCTGCTCGACGCGATGGGCGAGCACCTGCGCAAGGCGGGCGGCGAGGTCGGCGTCACCACCGGCCGGCCGCGTCGCTGTGGGTGGTTCGACGCCGTCATCGGCCGCTACGCCGTGCGCGTCAACGGCATCACCGACTTCTTCCTCACCAAGCTCGACGTGCTGTCGGGCCTGGACAGGGTGCCGATCTGCGTGGGCTACGAGATCGGCGGCCGGCGCGTCGACGACATGCCGATGACGCAGAGCGACATCCACCACGCCGTGCCGGTGTACGAGGAGCTGCCCGGCTGGTTCGAGGACCTCTCGCCGTACCGGTCGTTCGACGAGCTGCCCGCCACCGCACGGGCCTACGTGAACCGGATCGAGGAGCTGACGGGGGCCCCGGTGAGCGCCATCGGGGTCGGCCCCGGCCGCGACCAGACGATCACGCGCGACGTCTGAGCGCGCCGTAGCTCAGGACGCGCACACTCCCGTGTCGACCTGGCCGGTGAGCCCGGGCGCCGCCTGCACGGCGGGCGCGACCTGGTTGACGGTGAGCGCGAAGCCGGTCTCCGTGTCGTCGAGCGCCGCACCGAAGACCACGCCGATCACCCGGCCGGTGGAGTCGATCATCGGACCGCCCGAGTTGCCGGACTGGACCTGGGCCCGGACGGTGTAGACGTCGCGCGTGACCTCCCCCGAGTCGTAGATGTTCGGCCCCTTGAGCTTGATCTCCTGGCGGATGCGGGCCGCGGTGACCTTGAAGCCGCCGTCCAGCGGATAGCCCAGCACGATCGCATCGTCCTGGGGCGAGGCCGGCTGCGGCTCGAAGACCAGCGGCTTCGCGTCGAGATCGGGCACCCGGAGCACGGCGACGTCCACCTGGGGGTCGTAGAGCACCACCGTCGCGTCGAGCTCCTGGAGACGTCGCTTGCCCTGTACCTCCACCGTGGTGGACGACGTGCCCGCCACCACGTGTGCGTTGGTGAGCACCAGCTTCGGCCCGATGACGAACCCGCTGCCCTCCAGTTGCCGCTGGCAGGACGGCGCCCGCCCACGGATCTTGAGCACGCTGGACTGGACCACCCCCACGACGGGATCCTTCACGAGCGACGCGTCGGGCGGCTTGGCCTCGGTGATCGGGGTCTGGGCGAACGGGTTGGTGACGTCGGGGAAGCCCGAGCTGTTCAGGAGCTGCCGCAGCTCGTCGGGGAGCGCCTTGGCGCTCTCGGGCATCACGGAGTCGACGGCCCTCAGCACGACCGAGCCCCGCACTCCCGAGGCCAGCGCCGGGAGGCTGGCCGACGCCAGCGGGAGGGCCACCAGCCAGGCGGCGATGACCACGGTGGCGGCCTGCAGCACCGATCCCAGCGAGGAGTCGACGGTCAGGGTGCGCTCACCCCGGATGCGATCGCGGATGCGACGGCCGAAGAACACGCCCGTCGTCTCCCCGAGCGCCACGAGCAGCACCACGACGGCGATGCTGACGATGACCCGGGTGCTGGGGTTGGCGATACCCGAGGCCAGGACCGGGGCCAGCCGCACGCCGAGTACGGCACCGCCGAGCACGCCGACGAACGACAGCAGCGCCACCGCCATCCCGTGTCGCCACCCGGACACGGCGGCGATCAGTGCGAGGACGACGACGACCAGGTCCACCCAGCTCACGCGCCGCGTCCCCCGACCGTCACGATCCCGCGACCTCCTGCCGAGCGGCGCGTGCCGCGGACCATGCGTCCTCCACATCGTGGACCCGGGACGTGTCCCACGGGAGTGCCCATCCCCCGAGATCCAACAGCGCGGACAATAGGCCCCCGGTGAAGCCCCAGACGAGCAGGCCCGAGACGGTGAAGGCCGGACCGGTCAATCCGGATGGATGCCCGACCATGAGCCGGTGCGCCGGATCGGCGAGGTGCGCCAGCGGTGCCCGGACGACCGCCGCGGTCTCCCCCGCGTCCACCGCGTGCACGGCGCTGGGGCGCGCCCAGTGGGCGAGCACCGGCGTGACGACGAAGCCGGACGGGGGGATGAACAGCTCGGGCAGCAGTGCCAGTGCGACGACGCCTGCGGGATCGAGTCCCGTCTCCTCCTCGGCCTCCCGCAACGCCGTGGCCACCGGACCCGTGTCGCCCGAATCGGCACCGCCGCCCGGGAACGCCACCTGACCGGCATGGTGGCGGAGCGTGTCGGCGCGCTCGACGAGCAGCACGTCGAGGCCGTGCGGGGCGTCGTCGGCCAGGGCCATGAGCACCGCGGCGCGGCGCGCATCGGGTGGTGGCGTGATGCGGTGGCGCGTCAGTTCCCGGTAGTCGACGTCACCGACCCGGCTCAGGAGCGGCTGGAGGGGTTCGGGCGCGAGCTCGGGGCGCAGCGGACGGGTCGGTGTCACGACAGCCGCTCGACGGCTGCGGCGACATCGTCGGCCGTGGCGAACGGCACCGGCGGATCGACCCTGGACACGGTGCCGTCGGGCCGCACGACATAGGACATCGGTAGGCCGGGCGGGACGCCGAGGGCGTCGCGCAGTGCGTTGTCGGGATCGGTGACCGACGGGAACCGGACCCCCAGGTCGGCGAGCAGCCCGAGCGCAGGACGTGGGTCATCGCGGAAGTCGACGCCCAGTACGCCCGCCGCGCCCGGCCGGGCCGCATAGGCGGCCAACGCCGGCAGCTCCGCGCGGCACGGCGCACACCAGGACGCCCAGACGTTGATCAGCGTGGTGCGCCCGGCCAGCGCGGACCCGAGATCGACGGAGCCGGGCGCACCCAGACACGCCACCCGCACTCCGGCCAGCGGTCCCGCGCCCGTGCGGCCCCCGGACGGGCAGGGCTCGAGCCGGGCCGCTGCCCGCGGCGCGGCCAGATCGGCATCGGACGCGACCGCCGACGCGGCCGGGAGGCCTGGAGTGACGGCGTCCGATGACGTGGTGCCCGTCGTCGCGGGCGCGCTCCGGGGCCAGAGGGCGAACACACCTGCCGCGGCCAGCAGGACCACCACGATCGTGGTGATGATCTCCGAACGCCGCGGCCCGACCCGCTCCCCGCTCACGATCGGGCGGGCCCGCCGGGGCCACCTCGGTGCATCACGGAGCGTCCCGGTCCTCGGAGCCCGTGGACGCGGGCGCCTCATCGGCGGGCACGCCGGCCATCGCCAGCAGGTGCGGGCGGGACGGGCCCTTGAGCAACGCGGCGGCCAGGACCAGATCGGTGGGGCCGGTGCCGTAGGACGGGCACTCGGCGGCCAGCGTGCACGCCCCGCAGGCCGGCTTCTTGGCGTGGCAGACCCGCCGGCCGTGGAAGATCACCTGGTGGGACACCGTCGTCCACTCGCGCCGGGGCACCAGCGCGCCGACGGCGTGCTCGACCTTGACCGGATCGTCCTCGGCCGTCCAGCCCCAGCGCCGGACCAGCCGGCCGAAGTGCGTGTCGACGGTGATGCCCGGGATGTCGAACGCGTTGCCGAGGATCACGTTGGCGGTCTTGCGCCCGATGCCCGGCAGGGTCACCAGGTCCGTGAGGCGCCGGGGCACCTCGCCGTCGAAGCGCTCGAGAAGCGCGCGGCCGAGCCCCGTCAGGGAGCCGGCCTTGTTCCGGTAGAACCCGGTCGGGCGGATCATCTCCT
>JBBQEF010000032.1:0-27214 GCA_038320445.1 Mycobacteriales bacterium | reverse complement strand
GCGCACCCACCTGGGCATGCGGGCCGTGGCGCTGCGGGCCGGCGAGGTGGAGCTGTCGGACGGGGCGTCGCTGCACGGCGACGCCATCGTGATCGCCACCGGGCTGGTCGCGCGACAGCTGCCCGGCCAGCCTGCCCACGTGCGCACGCTGCGGACGCTGGACGACGCGCTGGCGCTGCGTGCGGCGCTGGAGAAGGCCGCTTCGCTGCTCGTCGTCGGCGGCGGGTTCATCGGGGCCGAGGTCGCGAGCTCGGCCCGCTCGCGAGGCCTCGCGGTGACCGTGCTGGAGGCCCAGCCCGCGCCGTCGATCCGGGCGCTCGGGCCGGAGCTGGGTGCGCTCGACGGACGGCTGCTCACCGAGGGCGGGGTCGACCTCCGGACGGCCGTGCAGATCACCGGCTTCATCGACTCCGGGGTGCAGCTGCACGACGGGAGCACGGTCGAGGCGGACGTCACGGTCGTCGGTGTCGGCGGTGTCCCGGATCTCGGCTGGTTGGACGGCACCGGCCTGGACGTCGGTGGCGGTGTCGCGTGCGGCCCGACCGGGCGCGTGACCGGGCTGGACGCGGTGTGGGCCGTGGGGGACGTCGCGTCCTGGGACGGGCACCGCAGCGAGCACTGGACGAACGCGGGCGACCAGGCCGCCGTCGTGGCCCGCGACATCCTCGGGGCCGAGCCGCCGCCGCCGACGGTCCCCTACTTCTGGTCCGACCAGTTCGGCATGAAGATCCAGCTCATCGGGCGGCCGGAGCAGGCGGACGAGCTGCTGCCCCTGCACGGCGCGGGGCTCGACGGTGGGCCGGTCAAGGGCACGGTCGCCGGGTACGTCGCGGCCGGCCGGCTGGTGGCCGTCGCGGGGTTCGGAGCGGCCCGGCTGATCGCCCGCTACCGCGGCCTGGTGGCCGGCGGGGTCGACCGGGCCGCGGCGGTGCAGTTCGCCGCGGCCCGGCCGTAGCTCAGCGGAACAGCCTGCGCAGCACCGCGAGGCCGACGATCGCACCGACGGCGATCAGGGCGTACCGGACCTTCGGCTGGTTCAACGTGTCCAGCACGCTCTTCTTGCCCGCGTCGACGAACTTCTTCGGGTTCGCCCGCTCGCTGAGCACGTCCAGGCTGTCGGCAAGGGCGTCCCTCGCCTTCTCGATCTCGCGCTGGATGGTGTCCGGGTCGCGCGCCACGACGCCTCCTGACGTACCGGGTGGGTGGTAGGTCGCCACCGTAGATCACGGTGCCAGGATCGTCCCCATGAGCACCCGACTGGCGGCCGGCGACCCGGCCCCCGACTTCACCCTCCCCGACGCCGACGACAAGCCCGTCTCCCTGGCGGGCTACCGCGGCCGCCGCGTCGTCGTCTACTTCTACCCGGCCGCGAGCACCCCCGGCTGCACGAAGCAGGCCTGTGACTTCCGTGACAACCTGGCCGAGCTGAACGGCGCCGGCCTCGACGTGCTGGGCGTCTCGCCCGACGAGCCGGCCGAGCTGGCGAAGTTCCGCGAGCAGCAGGGCCTGACGTTCCCGCTGCTCTCGGACCCGGACAAGGCGGTCCTGAACGCCTACGGCGCGTTCGGGGAGAAGCAGATGTACGGCAGGACGGTCACCGGCGTGATCCGCTCGACCTTCGTCGTCGACGCCGAGGGGAGGATCGAGGAGGCGCAGTACAACGTGCGCGCCACCGGGCACGTGGCGAAGCTGCGCAAGGACCTGAAGGTCTGAGCCCGACGGCCAGGTCTTCCGCACAGGGAGCGGACCGTATCCTGTGCCCGAACTGCCACGCCCTCACCGACACCTGGTGCGGGAACAGGCGGCCGGCGTAGCCCAGCGGCAGAGGCACTTGGCTTAGGACCAAGACAGTGCGGGTTCGAATCCCGTCGCCGGCACGGAGCAGAGCGACAGCGGCTAGAGCGCCGCTTCCGGTTCGGGTTCCGGCTCCACCGCAGCGGGTGCCGCCGGCACGCGGCGAGCGGCCCACGCCGCTCCGGCCAGCCCCAGCAGGCCGCCCGCCAGCGACACCGCGAACATCGCCGGGTGGGCGTTGCCGCTGCTCACCGCATCGCCGAGCACCACAACGGCGACCGTCCCCGGCAGCACGCCCAGCACCGTGCCCACCACGAACGGGAGCAGGCGCACGCCGGCGAGGCCCGCGGCGTAGTTCATCAGGGCGAACGGAACGGCCGGGATCATGCGCAGCGACACCACAGCCAGCAGGCCGCTGTGGTCCAGCCGCGACCGCACCCACACCACCCCGGGCCGGTGGGCGTGCCGCTCCACGAACGCCGTGCCGACCATCCGCACCAGCAGCAGCGCGGCCACCGCGGCGAGTGTGGTGGCCAGGACGGTGAGGAGCAGGCCCGCGACCGAGCCGAACAGCACGCCCGCGGCCACGGTGAACACCGTGCGGGGCAGCGGCGTGATCGTGACCACGGCCTGCAGCAGCACGAACAGCACCGGGGCCCACGCCCCCGCCGACTCGACGGTCCGGCGCACCTGATGGATGCCCCCGGTCCCGACGAGCAGCACGACGGCGGCCACCGCGGCGAGGACCACGACGGCGGCGAGCGCGGTCCGCCACCACTTCACACACCTGACGGTACCGACGTCGGGTCATCGGCGCCGCGAAGGGTGACCACCGCCGCGCCCGGCTGCCCAGTACCGTGATCGACATGGCCCCGCCCCCCGAGAGAGCTCTCGACCTCGATCCCGACGGTCTCGCCGTCCGCCGCGAGGTGCTCGGCCCCGAGTACGTCGCGGCGGCACTGGCCCGCGTCGACGCCACCACGGCCGATTTCCAGGAGATGATCACCGAGTACGCCTGGGGTCACATCTGGACCCGCCCCGGCATCGACCGGCGGATGCGCAGCGCCGTCACGATCACCGCGCTGGTCGCCCACGGCCACATGGCCGAGCTGGAGCTGCACCTGCGGGCCGGGCTGCGCAACGGCCTGAGCAAGGCCGAGATCGTCGAGATCCTGATGCAGGTCGCGATCTACTGCGGCGTGCCCGCGGCCAACAGCGCCTTCGGCGTCGCCCAGCGGGTGCTGGCGGAGGAGCCCGACTCCTCCTGAGCGCACGGCGCGCGCGTCTGCAGACCGCGCGCGCGGAGCTACGCGCGCGGCACCTCAGGTGCCGAGCGCCGACACGTGTGGCAGGAGGGCCCGCAGGGCCCGGCCGCGGTGGCTGGCGGCGTCCTTCTCCTCGGCGCTCAGCTCCGCCGACGACCGCTGCTGCCCGGCCGGCACGAAGATCGGGTCGTAGCCGAAGCCGTGGGTGCCCCGCGGCGCCCGGACGATCGAGCCGGGCCATTCGCCGTGCACGACCGTCTCCGCACCACCGGGGACCACCAATGCCGCCGCGCACACGAACGCGGCCCCCCGGCGCTCGTCGGGCACGTCGCCGAGCTGCCCGAGCAGCAGCTCCAGGTTGGCGCGGTCGTCGCCGTGGTGGCCGCACCAGCGCGCCGAGAGCACGCCGGGCATGCCGTTGAGGGCCGCGACGGCGAGCCCCGAGTCGTCGGCCACGGAAGGGAGGCCGGTGGCGGCCGCCGCGTCCCGCGCCTTGGCCAGCGCGTTCTCCGCGAACGTGGCTCCGGTCTCGGGGGCCTCGGGGAACTCGGGCACGTCGGCGAGGCCGAGCACGGTCACGCCACCGAGCTCGGCGGCGACCAGCATCCGCTGCAGCTCGACCAGCTTGCCCGGGTTGCGCGTGGCCAGCAGGAGCGTCGTCGTGCCCGGCTCCGGCGGGCGCGTCACGGGAGGTCGCCCGGGTAGGGGTTCGACAGGGCTTCGGCCTGGATCGCCAGGATCCGGGAGATCCCGCCGAGGGCCACGTCGAGCATCGCGTCGAGGGTGCGCCTGCTGAACGTGGCACCCTCGCCGGTGCCCTGCACCTCGATCAGTGTGCCGGTGTCGGTGGCGACGACGTTGGTGTCCACCTCCGCGCGGGAGTCCTCCTCGTAGGGCAGGTCGAGCCGCACGCGCCCGTCCACCACCCCGACGCTGACGGCCGCGACCTGGCACGACAGCGGCTTCGGGTCCGAGAGCCGGCCGCGCGCGCCCAGCCACGTGACGGCGTCGGCCAGCGCCACGTAGGCCCCGGTGATCGCGGCGGTGCGGGTGCCGCCGTCGGCCTGCAGCACGTCGCAGTCCAGCGCGATGGTGTTCTCCCCCAACGCCTTGAGGTCGATGCAGGCGCGCAGCGAGCGGCCGACCAGCCTGCTGATCTCGTGCGTGCGCCCGCCGACGCGGCCCTTGACCGACTCGCGGTCGCTGCGGGTGTTGGTGGCCGAGGGCAGCATGGCGTACTCGGCGGTCAGCCAGCCGAGCCCGGAGCCCTTGCGCCACCGCGGCACCCCCTCGGTGACGCTCGCCGCGCACAGCACCACCGTGTCACCGAAGGCCACGAGCACCGAGCCCGCCGGGTGCTTCTGGAACCCCCGGGTGATCGTCACCGGGCGGAGCTCGTCGTCGGTCCTGCCGTCTGCGCGGGTCACCGCGACAGCTTAGGGAGTGTCGATGGTGGGACCCGCGGGTGCTCTCCGTCGACGGCCTCCCGCGGCGACCTGCGTCGCGGGCGTCGTGGTCCCGGGCTCGTCGTGGGGACGGTGACCCCGGCACCGCCGCCGCCGGGCAGCGTCAGATCTCGTAGGCCGCATCCGGCGCCACCAGCTCCACCGGCCCGTCGAACGCCGCCTTGGCCTCGCCCAGCATCGTGTCGCCGTCGAACCACGCCGGTACGTGGGTGATGAGCAGCCGGCCGACACCCGCGGCCGCGGCGTGTTCCCCGGCCTGGCGGCCCGAGAGGTGCAGGCCGGCCGGCGCGCCCTCGTGGTGTGGCCAGGTGGCCTCACACAGCAGCACGTCGGCCCGCTGGGCGAGGTCGACGAGACCCTGGCAGGGGCCGGTGTCGCCGCTGTAGACCAGGCTCCGGCCCTCGGCCTCGATGCGCAGCCCGTACGCGTCGCACGGGTGGTCGACGCGGCCCGCACGCACTGTGGCGCCCGCGACCTCGGCGGTGCTGCCGTCGGAGATGGGGTGGAAGTCGAAGACGTCGGACAGGTCGGTCTCGGCCAGCTCCTCGGCCGAGGGTGCGTACGCGGCTGCGAAGCGCGTCGGGGCCTCGGCGGGGGCGAGCACCGGGAGCCGGCGCGCGAAGGCGTCGTAGGGCGGGTTGGGGTGGTAGCGACGCTGCACCGCGAGGCCCGAGAAGTCGGCGCAGTGGTCGGGGTGCAGGTGGGAGAACAGCACGCCGTCGAGCGCCCACGGATCGAGGTGGCGTTGCAGCGCGCTCAGCGTGCCGTTGCCCATGTCCATGACCAGCCGCGCGGGCCCTGCCTCCAGCAGGTAGCCCGACGCCGGGGACGCCGGGCCGGGTCCGCTGCCCGAGCAGCCGAGCACGATCAGCTTCATGGCGGAACGCTAGCGCGCGTGCGCCGCAGCCACCACAGTCCGATCAGCGGCAATACGAGCGGGATGAACCCGTACCCGCGACCGTAGGCCGACCAGACGGTGTCATCCGGGAACGCACCGGAGTCGAAGATCGTGAAGGTCCCGACGGCGAGCACGCCGACGAGCTCGATCAGCACGGCCGTCCAGGCCAGGCGGCGCGACCACGGCCGGCGCCCGGCCAGGCCCACCGTCGCCAGGATGTAGACGATCCCCGAGAACGCCGACAGCAGGTACGCCACCGGCGCCTCGCCGAACCGGGCCGCGATCTGCACCGCGGCGCGGGCCGTGGCGGACAGCGCGAAGATCCCGTAGACGGCGATCAGCACCCGGCCGGGGCCCGACGACGTGGCGCGCTCAGACACGGGCGTCCCACAGGTACTGGAGCCGGACCACGGCCACGGCGGTGGCGATCGCACCGACGGCGATCACGGCGCCGCCCCACCGGGTCGGGCCGCTGTCCTCGTCGGTGGCGGTGGCGAACTGCGTCGCGATCGGCAGCACCGCGACCGACACGGCCAGGTAGATCAGGAACGTGGAGGTCTCGGCGAGCGCCACCCCGCCGACGACCCGGACGGCGGCGACGGCGGCCTGCACCACCAGCAACGCCACGGCGACTCCGACGACGATCTTCGCCGCGCGGTCGGGCGGGCGGTTCAGAGCCGTGATGACCAGCCCGAACACCGCCAGCAGGCCGAGCGCGACGAACACCACGATCTCCAGTGCGACGATCACGGGTGGGACGGTACCGGTGCCGGATCGAGGGTGGACACGGCGCCGATCTCGGGCCCCAGGAAGCGGCGGGCCAGCCGCCGGAACGGCTCGGGATCACCGGTGGCCATGAACTCGTGGGGCGCGTGTGGGGGGTCCTCGACGTCCCGGGCGAGGTCGTGGGCCATGAGGACGCGCACGAGGTCCTTGGCGGTCTCCTCCGCGCTGGACACGAGCGTGACGTCGGGCCCCATGACGATCTGCAGCACCCCGGCGAGCAGCGGGTAGTGGGTGCAGCCGAGCACCACGGTGTCCACGTCGGCCCGCTGCAGCGGCTCGAGGTAGCTCTGGGCGAGGCCGAGAACCTGCCGGCCGCTGGTCATGCCGCGCTCGACGAAGTCGACGAACCGGGGGCACGCCACGGCCGTCACCTCGACGTCGCGGGCCGCGGCGAAGGAGTCGGTGTAGGCGCCCGAGGCGATCGTGGCGCGGGTGCCGATCACGCCGATCCGGCCGGAGTGGGTGGCCGCGACCGCGCGCCGCACCGCCGGGAGCACCACCTCGACCACCGGCACGGGGTAGCGCTCACGGGCGTCGGCGAGGCAGGCCGCAGAGGCGGTGTTGCACGCGATGACCAGCGCCTTGACGCCGCGCTCGACCAGCGCGTCACCCAGGGCGAGCGCGTGGCGCCGGATGTCGGCGATGGCCAACGGGCCGTACGGGCCGTTGGCGGTGTCGCCGACGTAGAGCAGCTGCTCGGCCGGGAGCTGGTCGATCACGGCACGGGCCACCGTCAGCCCGCCGACGCCGGAGTCGAAGATGCCGATCGGCGCGTCCTGCGTCACGGGGTGGGCTCGTCGTGGTCGAGCGGCACGCAGCACCCGGTGCGTTCGAACGCGGTCACGACCGGGAGTCTACGGCGAGAGCGCGGCCGGTCGGTCGGCCCGCGCGACCATCGACGCGGCCAGCAGGCCGGCCAGCGCGCCGAACAGGTGCGCCTGCCACGAGATGCCGGGCTGCCCGGGCACGATCCCGAACAGCACGCTCCCCCACACCGCGAACAGCACGATCGCGAGCCCGATCTGCCGCGCGCTGCGCGCGAAGAACCCGCGCGCCAGCAGGAACACCAGCCACCCGAAGATCACACCGGAGGCGCCGACGGTGTACGCGTCCGAGGGCCCCACCAGCCAGACCCCGATGCCGCTGAGCAGCCAGATCGTGGCCGTGACGACGATCCACTGCCGGATCCCGCCGGCCATCGCGAGGAACCCGAACACGAGGAACGGCACGGTGTTGGCGAGCAGGTGCGGCCAGCCGGCATGCAGCAGCGGCGCCCAGACGACGCCCCACAGCCCGTCGAGGTTGCGGGAGACGATGCCGTCCCGGTCGAGGTTCAGCGCCGTGACCTGGTCGACCGCCTCCACCACGTAGAGCAGCGCGGTGAACGCGAGCATGACGACGGCCGCGGCTGCCGGCGAGGGCGGCAGCACGCGGGCGAGGGACCGCCGGGGCACCGGCGCAGGGGCGACCATGGATCCGAGGCTACGCGGATTTCCTGAAGCCCGGCACGACAACGAGCCCGCGCGACGCGACGCACACGGCACTCCCCGCAGCAATGAGCCCGCGCGATGCGATCTGCGCGGCGCGCCCGCAGCAACGAGCCCGCGCGATGCGATCTGCGCGGCGCGCCCGCAGCAACTGGCCCGCGCGATGCGGCTCCCGGGAGGGCGGTCAGGCCCAGAGGTGGCCGTCGATGCCGTCTGCTGCCTCGTCCAGCGTGCCGCTGTAGGCGCCCGTCGAGAGGTACTTCCAGCCGCCGTCGCAGACGATGAGCACGATGTCGGCGGTGTCGCCGGCACCGGCCGCCTTCTCCGCCACCGCGAGGGCCGCGTGCAGGATGCCTCCGGTGGAGATGCCCGCGAAGATGCCCTCCTGCTCCACGAGCTGGCGGGTGCGCCGCAGCGCGTCGTGGCTGCCGACGGAGTACCGCGCGGTGAGCACCTCCGGGTCGTACAGCTCCGGGACGAAGCCCTCGTCGAGGTTGCGCAGGCCGTACACGAGCTCCCCGTACCGCGGCTCCGCCGCGACGATCTGCACGTCCGGCTTGTGCTCGCGCAGGAACCGGCCGGTGCCCACGAGCGTGCCGGTGGTGCCCAGACCCGCGACGAAGTGCGTGATGGTGGGCATGTCCCGCAGGATCTCGGGCCCGGTGGTGCGGTAGTGCGCCTCGGCGTTGGCGGGGTTGCCGTACTGGTAGAGCATCACCCACTCGGGGTTCTTCGCCGCCAGCTGCTTCGCCATCGCGACGGCCTGGTTCGACCCGCCTGCCGCCGGCGAGGAGATGATCTCCGCGCCGTACATCGTGAGCAGTTGGCGCCGCTCCACCGAGGTGTTCTCCGGCATCACGCAGATCAGTCGGTAGCCCTTGAGCTTGCAGGCCATGGCCAGCGAGATGCCGGTGTTGCCCGAGGTCGGCTCCAGCACCGTGGCCCCGGGCTTCAGCAGCCCGTCGGCCTCCGCCTTCTCGATCATCGCCAGCGCGGGCCGGTCCTTGATCGAGCCGGTGGGGTTGCGGTCCTCGAGCTTGGCCCACAGCCGCACCTGCGGCGAGGGCGAGAACGAGGGCAGCCCCACGATCGGCGTGTTGCCGACCGAGTGCAGCAGGGACTCGTAGCGGGCCATCGCGCGATCAGCCGCCGGTCGCGGCGCCCCCGGCGACGGCCGGGAGAATCGTCACCGTCGAGTTCTCGCCGACCGGGGCCTCGAGGCCGCCCGCGAAGCGCACGTCCTCGTCGTCGACGTAGATGTTGACGAAGCGGTGCAACTTGCCGTCGTTGACGAGGCGGCCCGCGATGCCGCTGTGGCGCGCCTCCAGGTCGTCGATGACCTCGGCGACGGTGCTGCCCTTCGCCTCGACGGACTTCTCGCCGCCGGTGTGGGTGCGCAGGATGGTGGGGATGGAGACGGTGACGGCCACTTCTGTTCAGCTCCAGGTCGTGTGATCGGGGTGGGTGGCGAGGGCGTTGGGATGGAGCACGTCGGCGCCATCGCGCGCGAACATGTAACTCTCCACGACGTCGACTTCTTCCTCGGTGAGCACCCCGTCCAGGATGCGGAACGAGCGGAACTCGTGCCCCCCGGGAACGGTGGGCTCGGCGTTCTCGCGCGTGGACACGACGACCCAGTGGATGCGCGGGTCGGTGAGCGGCCCGGACATGATGTCGACGTCGACATCCGACGGGTAGGCGTGGGTGTGGCTGTGCGAGTGGTAGGTGACCACCGGCCACTCGTCGCGGCGATCCATCTCGCGAAAGACCGCGAGCTTCTCCGCCACCTCGAAGTCGAAGTAGGTGCGCGCGGACCGCTCCCGACCCTTGACGACCTGCGGCTCCGTCCACATCCGCGCCGCGTTGGACATGGTGATGTGGCGCTCGGGCCGCTCGGAGCCCTCGGGCCCGGCGACCATGCCGCACGCCTCGAACCCGGGCAGCTCCGGCGTCTCGCCCGCGGCCTGCTCCGCGAACGCGTGCACCATGATCTGCGCGACGAGATCGGCCCGGATCACCAGCACACCCTCAGACTACGGGCCGCCCCCGACACCGCGCACACCTGCGGACCGGCGTCACAGCCCCGACGGCGATCGTTCAGACCCGCATCCGCGCCTGGACCAGTCCGTCCTGCACGAACGTCAGCCAGTGGTAGACCCCGAGATGGGCCGAGCGGGGGTCGTCGGGCGGGAGCTCGTCGGGCATGTCCTCGCTGACGTCCAGTGCGGTGCCCAGGGCGAGACGCACGTCGTTCAAGGCGGCGAGCCAGACGTCGCCCTGGTCGGGCTGCAGCTCGATACGCCCCCCGGTCTCGGGCAGCGTGTCGAGCACGAGGGCGGCGGCGGCGTCCTTGGCCTCGATCAGCGACGGCTCGTGGATGGAGCGCAGGCCGGCGGCGAGATCGGCGTCCTCGCTGGTGAAGTCGGGCAGCAGGCGGGCGAGCACCCGGTCGTCCGGGCGGGTCGAGGGCCCGGTGCGGATCCCGGTGAGCACGGCCAGCTCATCGGCCGGGTTGTCGTCGGTGCGCCCGGCGAGCAGCTGCCGGACCTCACCGACGAGCCCGCGCAGCACGGCGGCCTCCTGGGCCTCGAAGGACGCGACGAGCCGCACCCGCTGTCCGCGTCCGGACTTCTTCCAGCCGTTCACGACTCCGCCTCCGCGGAAGAAAGCACGTCGGCGCTCACGACTCCGCCTCCGCGGAAAAAAGCACGTCGGCGCTCACGACTCCGCCTCCGCGGGAAGAAGCACGTCGGCGCTCACGAAGTCTTCTGCATCGTCGCCCACAGCCCGGCCGCGTGCAGCTTGGCCACGTCCGCCTCGATCTTCTCCTTGTCGCCGGCCGACACCGCCGCCTTGCCCTTCTGGTGCACGTCGAGCATGAGCGCGGTGGCCTTGGGCTCGGGGTAGCCGAACAGCTTCTGCAGCACGTACGTGACGTACGACATGAGGTTCACGGGGTCGTTCCACACGATCGCCTGCCACGGGACGTCCGGCGTGACGTCGGAGTGGACGACGGGATCCACCTGACGAGTCGGCACAGGGAGCGGCGCAGTCACGACGCCGCCTCCGCGGCAGGAAGTACGTCGGCGGCCATGTCCACCATGGTGACACTTCGACCGCACCCGCTGCACGGCACCATAGGCTGTCGCTCCATGAGCGGTTCTCCGTCATCGACGGGCGTCTCCACGGCACTGCTGACCGACCGTTACGAGCTCACGATGGTGGCGGCCGCCGTGGCCGACGGCACCGCGGGGCGCTCGTGCGTGTTCGAGGTGTTCGCGCGCCGCCTCCCCGACGGACGGCGCTACGGCGTGGTGGCGGGCACGGGCCGGCTGCTGGAGTCGATCAGCCGGTTCCGGTTCGGCGACGAGGAGCTGGCCGCGCTGGACGGCGTGGTCGACCGCCGAACCCTGGACTGGCTGGCCGACTACCGCTTCTCGGGCGACGTCGACGGCTACCCCGAGGGGGAGCTGTACTTCCCGGGCTCGCCGATCCTGACGGTCAGCGGCACGTTCGCCGACGCCGTCATGCTGGAGACGCTGGCGCTGTCGGTCCTCAATCACGACAGCGCCATCGCCTCGGCGGCGGCGCGGATGGTCACGGCGGCGTCGGGCCGGCCACTGATCGAGATGGGCTCCCGTCGCACCCACGAGGCCGCCGCCGTCGCCGCTGCCCGCGCCGCGTACCTGGCCGGCTTCGCGGCCACGTCGAACCTGGAGTCCGAGCGCCGCCACGGCATCCCCACCGCCGGCACCGCGGCGCACGCCTGGGTGCTGCTGCACGACGACGAGCTCGGAGCGTTCCAGAGCCAGGTGAAGGCGCTGGGGCCGGACACGACCCTCCTCGTGGACACCTACGACATCCGCCGCGGCGTCGAGCTGGCCGTCGAGGCGGCCGGCACCGGGCTCGGGGCGATCCGCATCGACTCCGGCGACCTCGGCGAGCTCGCCCGCCAGGCCCGCGAACAGCTCGACGCGCTGGGCGCCACCGGCACGCGGATCGTGCTCTCGGGCGATCTCGACGAGTACGCCATCGCCGCCCTGCGCGCCGAGCCCGTCGACTCCTACGGCGTGGGCACCTCGGTCGTCACCGGTTCGGGCGCGCCCACGGCCGGCATGGTCTACAAGCTCGTCGAGGTCGACGGGCGGCCCGTCGCCAAGCGCAGCGTGGCCAAGGAGTCGCGGGGCGGGCGGAAGTCGGCGGTGCGGCGCTTCAAGCCGACGGGCACGGCGGTGGAGGAGGTCGTGCACGCGGCCGCATCCCCGCCCGCGGTCGGGCCGCACGACCGGGTGCTGCCGGTGCCGCTCATGCGGGGTGGCGAGCCGGTGCCCGGCCTGCCGACGCTGGACGAGTCGCGCGAACGCCTGCGCCTGGCGCTGGTCGCGGTGCCGTGGGAGGGGTTGAAGCTGTCGCGCGGCGAGCCGGCGATCCCGACGGTGTTCGCATGACCCGCGCGTTGATCGTCGTCGACGTCCAGAACGACTTCTGCGAGGGCGGCTCGCTGGCCGTCGCGGGCGGGGCGGCGGTCGCTCGCGCTGTCTCGCAACGGATCCGGACCGGCGGCTACGACCACGTGGTCGCCACCCGCGACCACCACGTCGACCCCGGCGCGCACTTCTCCGACACCCCGGACTTCCGCGACTCCTGGCCCGCGCACTGCCGCGTGTCGACGCCCGGCGCGTCGTTCCACCCCGACCTGGACGTGGCCGGCGTCGAGGCCGTGTTCGACAAGGGCGCCCACCGGGCCGCGTACTCGGGCTTCGAGGGCGCCGAGCCGGGCGGCACGGGGCTGCGGCACTGGCTCGACGCCCGCGGTGTCACGGCCGTGGACGTGGTGGGCATCGCCACCGACCACTGCGTGCGCGCCACCGCCCTCGACGCGGCCGCGGCCGGCTACCCGACGACCGTCCTGCTGGACCTGTGCGCCGGGGTCGCGCCGGACACCACCGCGCGGGCCACGGCGGACATGCGCGCGGCGGGCATCACCGTCGCCTGATCCGCGCGACACCGGCCCGGGCGGGCGGTGATCGGCAGTTCGGTGCATCCCCGGCCACATCCGGCCGGGAATGCACCCGACCGGCGATCACTCCCGGGGTCAGGAGCGGCGCATGCGCCACGCCGCCAGGTGGTCGGCGATGTCCCTCTCGGCGGGGGCACCGAGCGCGTCGGCCACGCCGATGCAGCGCGGACCGTCGAACAGGCCGCAGCCGTAGCGCACCGTGGACTCGTCCAGCTCCAGCACACCGACACGCAGCTGGTAGATGCCCGGGGAGTGCACCTCGTCGAGGTACTCGACGTGCAGCGAGCTGGGTGAGAGGCCGTCGAGCGGGCCGCCGCTGGGGTAGCCCAGGACGTCGAGGTGCAGCTCGGCGAGCGCGTCGAGGTACCAGCCGGCCAGCGCGACGTTGTTGACGTGCCGGTTGGTGTCGATGTCGCCGAAGCGGGTGCGGATGTCGAGCCGGAACGGGTACGCCTCGCGCACCAGCCGGGACGGCGCGCGCTCGGCGCGACCGGTGCTGGTCCGCTCGACCCGCAGCCCGGCGAGTGCTTCACGGACCGGGTCCGGGAGCGGTGCCGACCCGTCGGCGGTGACGTGGACGCTCACCGACTCACCCGTGGCGACGCACTCGTCGCCCGCGAACACCCCGTACGCGTACGTGAACGACGACGTGCCGATGCGCGTGACGCCCAGCCCGATGCGGTACTCCCCGGCCTCGGCCCCGGGGGCGCTCCGCCCCGTATCGACGCGGGCTCCGGGTGCGCTCCGCCCCGTATCGATGCGGGCTCCGCGTACGCTCCGCCCGGCCACCCGCAGCGGCGCCAGCACGTCGACCCGCACGGACGCCAGGAGCAGCCGGATCTCCGCGCGCATCCGCGTGGTGAGGTCGGCGCCGAACGCGTCGAGCTCCACCGCGACGCGGGCATCCTCGAACCAGCGGACGAGGGCGTCCCGGCCGATGCGCCGGCTGGGGTCGAGGTCGCTGTAGCGGGCGGTGCGCTCGATGAGCACCGGGAACGACGACGGCTCGAGCCGTGGCTGCGTGGACGTCACTCGACGGATCATCGCAAACCCCCGTCTGTGACGGCGCACTCACGCCGCTCCCACCTGTTCGTGTGTTCGGCCACGTGCCCCCTCGGCGCCCGAGTAGCCTGCTGGGCGTGCCCAGCATGACCCAGCTCCCCGGCGTCGCCGAACTGCTGGAGGCGGCCGTCGCGGCCGTCGGAGGGGAGCGCCGGGAGGGCCAGGACGCCATGGCGCAGGCCGTGCGCTCGGCCATCAGCACGGGCGAGCACGTGGCCGTGCAGGCGGGAACCGGCACCGGGAAGTCACTGGCCTACCTGGTGCCCGCGATCCACCACGCGGTGCAGAAGAACGCCACGGTCGTGATCTCGACGGCCACCATCGCCCTGCAGCGCCAGCTCGTCGACCGCGATCTCCCGCGGCTGGCCACGGCCCTGAAACCGCTGCTCGGACGCACCCCGACGTTCGCGATCCTCAAGGGCCGCCGCAACTACCTGTGCCTCAACAAGCTGCACGGCGACGGCACCGACGACGAGGAGGACCAGCTCTTCGACCCGTTCGCGATCTCCGCGATGGGCCGCGCCGTCAAGCGCCTGCACGAGTGGGCCGACACCACCGAGCGCGGCGATCGCGACGAGCTCGTGCCGGGTGTGGCCGATGCCACCTGGCGGCAGGTCTCCGTCACCGCCCGCGAGTGCCTCGGGGCGTCGAAGTGCCCGGTGGGCGAGGACTGCTTCGCCGAGAAGGCGAAGGCCGAGGCCGGTCGCGCCGACATCGTCGTCACCAACCACGCGCTGCTCGCCATCGACGCGCTGGAGGGGCGGCCGGTGCTGCCCGAGCACGACGTCGTGGTGGTCGACGAGGCCCACGAGCTGGTCGACCGCGTCACCGGCGTCGCCACGGCCGAGCTGACGGCCGGCATGGTCGGGATCACGGCACGCCGGCTGGGCAAGCTGGTCGACCAGTCCGTCGCCGACCGGCTGGCCGAGGCGGGCGAGGGGCTCGGGATGGTCCTGGAGGATCTCGCGCCCGGCCGCTGGGACTCCCTGCCCCAGGCTCCGTCGGGGGCGCTGTCGGCGATCGTGAACGCGGCGGGTGCCTGTCGCACCGCACTCGGGTCGGAGAAGCGCGAGGACCCGGAGGTGGCCTCCGGGCGCAAGATCGCCCAGGCCGCCCTCGACGACGTGCTGGACACGGCCACACGGCTGCTCGGCGCGTTCTCCGAACCCGATCCGGCGAAGCGCCGTGACGTCGTGTGGCTGGCCGAGCAGGGCCCCGACGGCATGCGGCACAAGGTGTTGCGCGCCGCGCCGCTGTGGGTGGGCGGGTTGCTGCGGGAGCGGCTGTTCGGCCGGTCGACGGTCGTGCTCACGTCCGCGACGCTGGCGCTGGGTGGCAACTTCGACGCGCTGGCCCGGCAGTGGGGCCTGCCCCCGGCGGGCTCGGCGGAGTCGAGTGATCCCGTCCCCGACCCGGACGCACCGAAGTGGTCGGGCATGGACGTCGGTTCCCCCTTCGCCCATGCCCGCAGCGGCATCCTCTACGTCGCGAAGCGGCTGCCGCCGCCGGGCCGCGACGGTCTCCCGCCCGCCTACCTGGATGAGATCGCCGGGCTGATCGAGGCCGCGGGCGGGCGCACGCTGGGCCTGTTCTCGTCGATGCGCGCGGCGAAGCAGGCCACCGAGGCGCTGCGCGGCCGGCTGGACACGCCGCTGCTGTGCCAGGGCGACGACTCCACGATGCTGCTGGTCAAGCGCTTCGCCGAGGACGAGGCGACGTCGCTGTTCGGCACCCTGTCGCTGTGGCAGGGCGTGGACGTGCCCGGCCCGTCGCTGTCGTGCGTGATCATCGACCGCATCCCGTTCCCGCGCCCGGACGACCCGCTCGTCGCCGCGCGACAGCGGGCCACCGACGCTCGCGGCGGCAACGGGTTCCTGTCGGTCTCGGCCACCCACGCGGCCCTGCTGCTGGCCCAGGGCGCAGGGCGCCTGCTGCGCGGGATGAACGACCGTGGCGTGGTCGCGATCCTCGACCCGCGGCTGGCCACGGCCCGCTACGGCGGGTTCCTGCGCGCGAGCCTCCCGCCGTTCTGGCCGACGGACGACCGCGAGAAGGTCCACGCCGCCCTCCGACGCCTGCGCGGCGCCTGACCGTGCATCGGGTCGCCCACACCCCCTTCCTGCGTCCGCACCACCCGCCGACCGGGGGTGTCCCGATCGAAAGGGGTGTCGGGGCCACTCGCGACCGTCCGCGGATCAGCCGGGCTTCTCGGCGAGCGACACCTGCACAGGCGAGGGGAATCGGACCGTGAACCGGACCGCGCCCAGCAGTTGCTCGATCATGGACGCGCGCTCGGCCAGCGCCGCGCGGGCGTCGGCGTCGACGTCGCCGGTGAGGTGGAGGGCGATCGTGCCGTCAGCGCGGTGGTGCCAGCCGCCGACGATCCGGCCGTCGACCCAGGCTGTGGGGCCGCCGTTGCCGTTGCGGTCGAACAACACCGGGACATCGGCGGGGTCGAGATGGAAGCCGCGCTGCTTCCACCCCATCGTCGACGGGTCGAGGCCCGGCAGCAGCGCCGCGGACGGTGGCGCGGGCTCGGGCGCGTCGACGTCGTCGGGCAGGACGTAGCCCGTGCCCTCCTCCAGCTCGACCTCGACCGCCCCGACGTCGGCCAGCGCCTTCGTCGTGGCGGCGACCGTCCAGCCGGCCCACCACTGCAGGTCGGTGCGGGTGCCGGGACCGAACGCCGCCAGCCAGTGCCGGGCCAGCCCGGCCGCCGCCTCGCGCGCGCCGAGCTCACCGAAACCGCCCGGGAACCACTCGTCGACGGCCGCGTACCGGTACTGGCCGTTGATCCACGTGCCGGTGGGGCGGGCGCGCAGGATGTGACCCTCGAAGCCGAGCTGCAGGAGCACCCGCGAGTGCGCGGCCTGCGTGGTGGCGAACCTGCCGCCACCGACCGGGATCGGGATCGCGAGCGCGGGCAGCCGCGTCCCGATCTCCCGGGCGGTGAGCGGGCCGGACCCGGTCAGCAGCGCCGCGACGTCCGCGGCGGCGGACTTCAGCCACGGCTCGGGATCGGCGACGCCACCGGCCTCCAGCATGCCGAGCAGCCGTCGCCGCTGCGCGCGCCCGACCCCGAGCGTCGCACTGTGGTGCGCCAGCCGCGCCGACCCGTGGTCGAAGATCCACAGCGTGCGCCGCATGGCGTGGTGGCGCAGCAGGGAGCGCCGCTCGTAGAGGGCGTCGTCGACCGCGGCCAGGCTCGGGTGCACCATCCGTGCCGCAGCCGAGAGGTACACCGTGACCGGATCGGTCGAGTGCAGCGCGACGAGGCCCGCGGTGATGTCCTCGACGGAGTCGGTGCGGGTGGCTGCAACGAGCCGGTGCCGAACGGCGAGCCGGGAGCGCCGCTCCACGGCGTCGATGCGACGGACGGCCATGAGACCGAGCATGCCAGCCGGCGGGAACCGCACGCCCGCCCGGTGTAGCGGGCGCCGAAGCGGCGCCATCCTCAGCTTCCGGCCGCACCGGTGCGGCGGGCGCCGAACCGGCGGTGATCACCAGATCGGTGCGCTCCCGGCCGCATGTGGCCGGGGATGCACCGAACCGACGATCACACCTGCACGGCCGCTACTCCAGCCCGAGCAGCTCCCGCAGCCGGGCGGGGCGCAGGCCGAGCTTGCCCGTCACCGGGTCGTCCTGCGGCACGGTGGCGATGAGCGCGAGCACCGCGTCGCGGCGGGCGGGGTCGGCGGCGGCCTCCCGCGGGCTCAGGCCGTCGAGCGCCGACGCCGGCTCGTCGCACCACCGCCGCTCGCGCCGCTCCTGCAGCTGCAGCACCACCGGTGCGACGGCCGGCGGACGTGACGCCGGCGGGGGATGCAGCACGGAGCGCGGCTCCAGGACGTCGACGGCGAGCAGGTCCAGGATCGCCAGGCCGTCCCGCTCCGCCAGCACGGACATCATCAGCCCGACGGCATCGCGGTCCACGGCGACGGCAGCGACGAGGAGGTGGCGGCCCGCGCCGTCCGGCAGCGCCCGGGCGCAGATCCATTCCCCCACCGCGGGTGTGGCCCCGGTGATGGCAAGCCGCTCGCTCGCACGCACCTCGCGGACGTGGCCGGCGTCCACCACCTCGTACACGCTGCGCCGGACCGGCACCCACGACGCGGCCAGCTCACGCTCGTCAGCGGGCAGCAGCGGGCCGCGATCGGCCAGGAACCGGGCGAACCAGCCGCCCTCGTCCAACACCGTGTCGGCCACGAGCGGATCGTCCTCCTGCTCGCCGTCCTCGACGACCAGTGCGAGGGAGTGCTCGTCGAGCAGGTCGGCGGCGGCGCCGCCACGCCGTTCCAGGTAGCCGACGGCCTTCCGGTACAGCCAGCCGGCGCGCTCCGCCAACGGTGCGACGGCCACCCGGCCCGGATGGCACTGCTTGTACTTGCGCCCCGAACCGCACCAGCACGGCTCGTTGCGGCCGGGTTCGGGGCCCGCCGCAGCGAAGGGCCGCACGGCCTCGACATCCGGATCGTCGTCGCCCGCGTCGATCGACAGCCAGCGCCCGAGCGCGGCCGCCGCGTGGCCGCGGTCGGACTCGTAGGCGGCGAGGTGGTCCTCGACGAGCGCCCAGCCCTCGCCCGCCACCGCGGCGGCACGCAGGTGCGACTCGGCGTCGAGCACGCGCCCGTCCCGCTCGGCGGCGACCATCGCGACCCACTCCGCCACAGCGGCCCGCGGTGAGCGGCCCGCGACGCCCCGCAGCCGCTCGGCGAGAGCGACGACCGCCGCCACCCGCTCGGCGTCGTGCTCGCAACCGTGGCCGTGCTCGTCCAGCAGCTCGTCCACGACGACGAGGAGCACGTCGGGGTTCTGCATCAGGTCCAGCGCCCGGCGCAGCGCGGCCGGATCGGTGCTCGACAGCAGGTCGAAGGCCTCCCGCCCGACGTCGGCGTCCTCCCCGAGCAGGTCGAGCATCCGGAACTCCCGCTCGGCCTCCTCGGCCGCGGCCCAGATCGACCCGTCGTGGGCGAACTCGTCCCCCCGCTGCTCCAGGCCCGCCGCGGCCGCCAGCTCGGTGAGCGGCGGCAGCGGGTGCGCGAACACCTCGCGGTCACGGAGCAGCATGCCGACCACCAGCATCTCGGCCGGGACGGGCAGCTGCGTCGGCGCCACCTCCGCGTCGTAGGCCTCCCGCAGCGCCGCCACGGGTCCTGGCGCGGGTTCCTCGTCCAGCACGGTGACCTCGACCGTTCCGTCCGCGGCGACGCGCACGGCGAGCAGGGCGTCCAGCGGCAGCGCGGCGAGCCAGCCGGCCGGTCCCACCCACGACGCCCCGACCTGCTCCAGCGGGCCCGCGGGCAGGTGCGGATCGGGGACGCGCAGGAAGCCCGCCAGGTCGGTGTCCAGGTCGAGATACTCCTCGACGTGTTCGGCCGCCGAGAGCCGGTGGGTCAGCACGATGCCGGCCGCCAGCACGGGCACGTGCACCACGACGCCCGGCTGGGCGATGACCAGTGGCGACTCCGGGTCGTCGAGCACCCCGAGCTCGACGTCGTCGAGCCGGCTGGGGTCACCGGCGTCCGGCCCCTGCCGTGCGGCCACCAGCTCGCGCAACAGCCCGATCGGGATCGCACCGTGCTCGCGCGCGATCTCGACGTACGCCTGCTCCACAGTCACGCCGCGAGAGTAGGTCAGAGCGTGATGCAGGTGATCGTGCCGGGTGCCACCTCGGTGAAGCCGCCGTCGCGGACGGGGACGGCCGCACCCTGCTCGACGGCCTCGCACAGCTCCGCCCACCGCTCAGGAGACGCATCCCGGACGGCGAACGCCGGCACGGCGGTCAGCCCACGGGCGGCCGCGAACAGCATGGACGCGTGCCCGACCTGGGCCGCGGCCTTGCCGACCGTCATCTCCAGCGCGGCGTTCACCCAGATCACCGGAACGCCCGGCGCCGCTGGACCGGGATCGTCGGCGTCCAGGTCGGTGCCGCCGATCTGCAGCCGCGACAACGCCCTCGGCACCTCGTCGACGGGGCCGGGAAGCAGGGCGCGGGCCTCGGCGTCCCCGACGGCGCACGTCACCCCGGGCAGCTCCTGCACCGCCTCCCAGTGCGCGCCGCGCGCGCGGCGGGCGATCTTGCGGATGCGGCCGGCCACCCAGGTGGCGACGGCGTCGTGCCATTCGCCACCGGGCGCGGAGCGGGGGTCGAGGCAGACGGCGAGCGCCGCGGCGGCGGCCGCCTCCAGCACCGGCGTCCGCGCGGCCGACGGCCGCTCCAGCCGCACCACCACCGGCATCGCGCGGGTCACGCCGTCGGCCTCCGGCGGGATGACGACGGCGCCGGTGCCGTACCGCGCCGCCAACGGTTCGAGCACCCCACGCGGGTCGTGCGCGGAATACGTCGCCCCGGCGACGTTCTCCGCGCACGGGCTGTCAGGCAATGGGGACCCTCCGGACCACGCCCTCGGCCGCGTCCGCGCGCTCCACCTCGTCGCGGGTGATGCCCAGCACGAACAGCACGACATCGAGGTAGGGGTGGCTCAGGGCCGTGTCGGCCACCTCCTGCAGGGCGGGCTTGGCGTTGAACGCGATACCGAGCCCCGCCGTGGAGAGCATGTCGATGTCGTTGGCGCCGTCGCCGACGGCCACGCACTGCTCCAGCGGCACGCCGAACGTCTGCGCGAAGCGGCGCAGCGCCACCGCCTTGCCCGGCCGGTCGACGACGTCACCGAGCACGCGCCCGGTCAGGCGCCCGCCGATGATCTCCAGCTCGTTGGCGGCGACGAAGTCCAGGCCGAGGTCGTCCGCCAGCCGGGCGATGACCTGGGTGAACCCGCCCGAGACCACACCGCAGCGGAAGCCGAGCCGTTTCAGCGTCCGGATCGTCGTCCGGGCGCCCGGCGTGAGCTCCAGCTCGTCGGCGACATCGGCCAGCACCGACGCCGGCAGCCCGGCGAGCGTCGCGACGCGGCGGTGCAGCGACTCGGCGAAGTCCAGCTCCCCGCGCATCGCGGCTTCGGTGACGGCGCGGACCTCCGCCTCGGCACCGGCCCGTGCGGCCAGCATCTCGATCACCTCGCCCTGCACGAGCGTGGAGTCGACGTCGAACACGATGAGCCGCTTGCTGCGCCTGCCCAGCCCGGCCCGTTCGACGGCCACGTCCACCCCGGCGGCGCGAGCGACGTCGACGAGCCTCGCCCGCAGCGTGCCCGGCGGGTAGTTCTCGGATCCCTTGCCCGGCACCGGGGAGACCATCAGCTCCAGCCCGGTGACCGGGTAGTCGGCCACGCGGCGGATGGAGTCGATGTTGGCGCCGACACCGGCCAGGGCCTGTGCCACCGAGCCGAAGGCCCGGGCCGTGATCGGGCGGCCGATGACCACCACGACGTGCGACGAGTGCCGCCCCGCCTCCGGGTCCTCGTCCGGCTCGATCGACGTGTGCACCTGCATCGCGATGCTCGCCATGGACTGCTCGACGGCCTCCTGCAGGCCCTCCGGGTCGTGGTGGGCCGTCACGAGGGCGCCCAGCGTGAGCCGGCCCCGGATCACGACCTGCTCGACGTCGAGCAGGTCGACACCGTGCCGGGTCAGCGCGGCGAAGAGCACCGAGCTGACGCCGGGACGGTCGGGACCGGTGACCGTGATCAGGACACTGGTGCCGCCCACCGCTCTAGCGGGCCTTCGCGCCGCCGTTCGGGCCCGATTCCTGCTCCGTGCCCTGCGCGATCAGCTCCGACGGGGCGGCCCGGCCGCCGACGTGGGCCTCGGACCGGAAGCGTTCGACCAGGTGCGGGTAGTGCAGCTCGAACGCGGGCCGCTCGGAACGGATCCGGGGCAGCTCGGTGAAGTTGTGCCGCGGCGGGGGGCACGAGGTGGCCCACTCGAGCGAGTTGCCGAAGCCCCACGGGTCGTCGACCGTGACGACCCGGCCGTAGCGGTAGCTCTTGAACACGTTCCAGATGAACGGCAGCGTCGACGCCCCGAGGACGAACGCGCCGATCGAGGAGATGATGTTGAGCGTGGTGAAGCCGTCGGTGGGCAGGTAGTCGGCGTAGCGGCGTGGCATGCCCTCGTTGCCCAGCCAGTGCTGCACCAGGAACGTGGTGTGGAAGCCGATGAACGTGAGCCAGAAGTGCACCTTGCCCAGCGTCTCGTCGAGCATCCGTCCGGTCATCTTGGGGAACCAGAAGTAGATGCCGGCGTAGGTGGCGAACACGATCGTGCCGAACAGCACGTAGTGGAAGTGCGCCACCACGAAGTAGGTGTCCGAGACGTGGAAGTCGACCGGCGGGCTGGCCAGCAGGATGCCGGTGAGGCCGCCGAACAGGAACGTCACCAGGAAGCCGAGGGCGAACATCATCGGCGCCTCGAACGTCATCTGGCCCTTCCACAGCGTGCCGATCCAGTTGACGAACTTGACGCCCGTCGGGATCGCGATGAGGAAGGTGGTGAAGGAGAAGAACGCCAGCAGCACCGCGCCGGTGGCGTACATGTGGTGCGCCCACACCGCGATCGACAGCGCGCCGATGGAGATCGTGGCGTAGACCAGGCCCTTGTAGCCGAACACCGGCTTGCGGGCGAACACCGGGAAGATCTCCGAGACGATGCCGAAGAACGGCAGCGCCACGATGTAGACCTCGGGATGGCCGAAGAACCAGAACAGGTGCTGCCAGAGGATCACACCGCCGTTGGCGGGGTCGAACACGTGCGCGCCCAGGTGCCGGTCGGCCAGCAGCCCGAACAGCGCCGCGGTGAGCACCGGGAACGCGATGAGGATGAGGATGGCCGTCACGAAGATGTTCCACGTGAAGATCGGCATCCGGAACATCGTCATGCCGGGGGCGCGCATGCACACGATGGTGGTGATGAAGTTGACGCCACCGAGGATCGTGCCGAGACCGGCCGCGATCAGGCCCGTGATCCACAGGTCCGCACCCGCACCCGGGGAGTGGATCGCGTCCGACAGCGGCGTGTAGGCGAACCAGCCGAAGTCGGCGGCGCCGCCCGGCGTCAGGAAGCCCGAGAGCACGGTGAGGCCGCCGAACAGGAACAGCCAGTACGAGAACGCGTTGAGCCGCGGGAACGCCACGTCGGGCGCCCCGATCTGCAGCGGGACGATGTAGTTCGCGAACCCGAACAGGATCGGCGTGGCGTACAGCAGCAGCATGATCGTGCCGTGCATGGTGAACAGCTGGTTGTACTGCTCGTTGGAGAGGAACTGCTGCCCCGGCACCGCCAGCTCGCCACGCATCAGCAGCGCCATGGCGCCGCCCGCGAGGAAGAAGCCGAACGACGTGACCAGGTAGAGGATCGCGATGTCCTTGGGATCCGTCGTATGCAGCATCTTCAGCAGCATGGATCCCTTGGCCGACTGCCGCACCGGATACGGGCGCGACGTGATCGGCTTGGGGGCGACAGCTGTCACTGTGGCTCGTCTCCTTGCCCTGCTGTTGGTCGGCGGAGCGCGAAGAGGTGCGCGTCGGGCCCTGCCGTGGGTCTTCGTGGCTCGCAAGGATCGTAGCTCTACTCGGCGTCGAAGGCGCGCCCCGGGTTGAACGAGCTGATCTCGCGGGAGAACCCGTCGGGACGCTAACGACCGAACGGGTCCTCACGATCAGACAACCGTGGACTGGGCGCTGGCTGTGGACTACGGCACGATCATCACCTGTGCGGCGGTCGGCTCCGGCGACCGGGTGGAGATCCTGGAGATCGACTTCGACCGCTGCCTGCCCTCACCCGTCGGGCTGGGCGACGACGGGCGGTTCGTCACCGGCCGCGATGCCGTGGCGCTGGCCCGGTGGGACGCCGGGCGGGTCGAGCCGACCCCGAAGCGGGCGCTCGTGGCGGGAGCGGCGGTCCGGCTGGGCGACGGTGCGGTCGATCCGATCGACCTCGTCGCCGCCACGCTGCGCCGCGTCGCGGACGAGGCACTGCGCCGGTTCGGTGGCAGGCCCCCCTCGCGGGTCGTCCTCACGCACCCCGTGCGGTGCACGCCGGTGGAGACCGACCGCCTGCTCGCCGCGGCCACCCGCGCCGGGCTCGCGAGCCTGGAGCTGCTGCCCGAGCCGTCGGCGGTGGCGGCCTTCCACGGGGCCGCGGTGCCGGTGGGCGGGCACGTCGCCGTCTACGGCCTGGGCTCCGACTCCTTCAGCGCGGCGGTCCTGCGCCGCACCGCGACGTCGTTCGAGCTGCGGGGGGCCGGGCATCGCGACGTCGGGGGCGAGGCCGTCGACGACGCGCTGCTCGACCTGGTGGCCGGGCACGCCCGCGGCACCGGCCCCGACGCGTGGGACGCCGTCTGGAACGGCCCGAGCGCCCGCGGGCACGCGATGCGCGAGAGGCTGCTCGAGGCGAAGGCGGAGCTGTCGTCGCGGCCCTGGGTCGCGATCGAGATCGACGGCATCGAGAGCGGCGTCCGGATCACCCGGCGGGAGCTGGAGCGGGCCGTCGAGGAGCGGCTGGCCGCGACGGTGGACGAGCTGCTCCGAACGGTCCGGGACGCGGGCGTCGAGCCCACCGCACTCGAAGCGGTGTACCTCACGGGTGGCGCCAGCCGCATGCCCCGGATCTCGGAGCTGATCCGGGAGCGGACCGGGCTGACGGCCGAGATCCACGACGACCCGAAGGCCGCGGTGGCGTTGGGCGCACTCGAACGGCTGCCCGCTCGGGCCGCACCCGAGCTGGTGGGCGTCGCGGCCGGATGGTCGGCCGGCCCGGCGTCGGTCACCCCGGCCTTCGCCGACCCGGCGCGTCTCGACCCGGCACCCCGCGACCCGGCACCCCTCGATTCGGGCCCCCTCGACCCGGCCCCCCTCGACACGCTCTCACCCGGGGTGGCCTCCGGCGCCGCGACATCCCTCGCCGCCGGAGCGCAGGACCAGGCCCCGGGCGCCGGTGCACCGGTCACCGACCGGGAGCCGGAGCCGGCCGCTGTGCCGGCGACCAGGCCGACGCACCGGCTGCGGCCCGTCCTCGTCGGCATGGGCATGGCGGCGCTGGTGGCCGGCGTCGTCACGCCGATCGCGTTCAACGCCCGTGCCACGAGCACGCTGCCGGCCACCGTCCCGCTCGTGGTCGCCGCGACCGCCCCGCGGCCGGCACCGACCAGCGCCGCCCGGCCCGGCGCAGGGCAGGTCGGCGCAGCGCAGGGCGGTTCAGCGCAGGGCGGCGCAGCGCAGGGCGGCGCAGCGCAGGGCGGTTCAGCGCAGGCCGGTGCCGCACCTGCGGCCCCCACGAGCGTGCGTTCCGCTCCCCCGCGCAGCGAGGAACCCGATCTCGACGCGCGGCACCTGGCCCTGCTGCGGGACCTCTCCGACGCCGGCGGCGTCCGCTGGGCGTCGTGCAGGGCCTACCCCGCGGCCGAGACCGCGATCTACGCCACGGCGATCCAGTGCAGCCCCCGCGACCCCTCGCTGGCGCGCAACGTCGTGTTCTACCGCCTGGCCGACGGCGGCGCCTACACCGCCATGTACCAGACCAGCAAGAAGGAGGTGACGGGTTCCGGCTCCTGCGCCGACGGCACGGCGAGCTCCACCACGTGGACCGACGGCGCGGCGCCGAAGGGCTTCCTGGTCTGCTTCGACGATCCCGGCTCCGGGAACTTCCGCATGGCGTGGGCGTCGTCGGACTCGCTGGTCGCCGCCGCCATCAGCGACCCGAAGCCCTCCACCGCCTACACGTGGTGGAAGGCGCACTCCGCCACGCTCCCTTAGGGCAGCGGCGCGAAGAGTTCCAGGAACAGGTCCGGCGCCACGGCGGGGCTCGGCGGCGCGTCGACGATGTAGAACTCGACGCCCAGCCCCATCGCGAACATCGGGTCGGGCATGGCCAGCAGGAAATGGTCCGGGGCCATCTGGCTGGCGTGCGCGCGCATGGAGGCGCGCTTCTGCTCGACGAAGTCCACCACGTCCACGCGGTGGGTGATCTCCGACTCGGGCTTGCCCATCTCCGGCACGCCCGCGGGCACCTCGGCGCCTGCGCCCTTGAGCCCGCGCATCATCCAGTCGCGGTTGATGGTGCCCTGCGCGACGACGGGCACCACCGAGAGCTCGCCGGCCCGCTTTCCCACCCGGTGCACCTGGATGTGGTCGGGATGGCCGTAGCCGCCGTTGTCGTCGTAGATCGTGAGGACGTCGGGTTCCTCCTCGTCGAGGATCACCGCGAGCAGCCGGGCCGCGTGCTCGACGTCGGCCTGCCAGAAGCAGTACGGCGCGGCGTTGCTGGGCTCGCCCATCATCCCGGAGTCGGTGTAGCCCAGGAACTCCACGCGCTTGGCCCCGATGACCGCGGCCGAGGCGTAGCACTCGGCCGAGCGGCGCACGGGCAGCTGCTCGCCGGGCTCGAGGACGCCCGGCACGGGCTCCCCCAGCTCCCCGCGGGTGGCGAAGACGAGGACGACGCGGTGCCCGGCGGCCGCGGCGCGGGCGAGCGTGCCCGCCGAGCCGATCGACTCGTCGTCGGGATGCGCGTGAAAGGAGACGATGGTGCCCACTTTCCCAGCCTACGTCGCCCGAGCGCTCAGGCCAGGATGCGGGTGAGGGCCGGAGCCACCTCGGCCAGGCGCATCACGGTCTGCGCGCGGCCGCCGCCACGGGTCGCCAGTGCCCTGGCCGCGGCTTCGGCTTCCGCCCCGCCCAGCGGCACCAGCACGTGCAGGCGGTCGATGCCGGCGAGCGCCTCGGCCGGGTCGTCGCCCGCGGTGTGCAGGCAGTCGCTCAGCAGCACCACCATGCGCTCGTCGGCCACCGCCCCCGCCAGCTGCCGTGACGCCTCGCGCAGCCCTGAAGCCAGGTCGGTGGTGCCGTGCCCGCGCAGCGCCACGAGCGCCGCGAGCAGCTCCTCGGGTGGGCGGCGCACGCCCTGGGGCTGCAGCACCTGCACCCCGGCGCTGAACGCGAGCACCGAGGGCTGCAGCTTGGGCGGGCCCGTCTCGTTCGCCACGATGACGCCGGCCGCGGCCACCGAGGCGAGGGCCACGGCGAGACCCTGCATCGACCCGGAGATGTCGACCACCAGGCAGACCGCGCGCCGGTGCGCCGTCCAGGTGCGGGTGACGATGTCCTCGGCGCTGATGCTCGGGCCCGCAAGCGACCCGTCGGCCGCCCGACGCCGGGACGAGCCGGGCTGCCAGCGTTCCAGCGTGCGGTCGAGGTCCAGGTCGCCGTCCAGCCGGGTGGACGGGCCGAGGCGCCGGGTGCCGCGGGCCTTGGCCGGGCCGACGCGGCCGAGCCGCAGGAACACCCGCCCGGCCAGCCGCCGGGCCGCGGCCCGCAGCTCGGCGTCGGTGGCGACGGCCATGTCGGCGAGCAGCGCCGCCGCGGCCTCCGGGTCCTCGGCGACGGCCGCGTCGAACGCGTCGGGGTCGAGCTCGCCCAGCTCCGGCGAGACGTCGTCGAAGTCCGGGTGCTGCTGCGCCAGCTGCTGGCGGCTCTTGGTGCGGGCGGCCTGCTCGCGGCCGGGGCGGGAACGGGGCTGGAAGCCCGGCGGGGAACTAC
>JBBQEF010000031.1:0-27306 GCA_038320445.1 Mycobacteriales bacterium | reverse complement strand
GGCGACCCGCAGCCACTGCTCCCCGACCGGCGGGGCCGGCCGGCCGAGCACCCCGTCCGCGACCGCTGCGAGCGAGTCCTCCGCGTCGAGCCACAGCCCGTCGGCCCACGGCACGACGCCGATCGTCGGGCGGCCGGTGAGGGCGTGGAGCTGCTCCAGGCCCGGCGCCAGCAGCGCCGGGTCTCCCCGGAACTTGTTGATCACGAAGCCGGCGACGCGCGCCTGGTCGGCCGCGTCCAGCACCGCGACGGTGCCGAAGAGATGGGCGAGCACGCCGCCGCGGTCGATGTCGCCGACCACCACCACCGGCAGGTCGGCCGCCTGCGCGAGGCCCATGTTGGCGATGTCGGTGCCCCGCAGGTTGATCTCGGCGGGCGACCCGGCGCCCTCGCAGACCACCACGTCGTAGCGGGTCCGGAGATCGCGCAACGTGTCCGTGACGACGCCGAGCAGCGCGGCCTTGCGGTCGTAGTAGGAGCGGGCGCTCACCGTGCCCTCCGCGCGGCCGAGCACCACCACCTGAGAGCTGCGGTCGCTGCCCGGCTTGAGCAGCACCGGGTTGAACGCGACGCTCGGCGCCAGCCCGCATGCATGCGCCTGCATGGCCTGGGCGCGGCCGATCTCACCACCGTCGGTGGTCACGACCGAGTTGTTGGACATGTTCTGCGCCTTGAACGGCGCCACCGACACCCCGCGCCGGTGCAGCCAGCGGCAGATCCCGGCGACCAGCGCGCTCTTCCCGGCGTCGGACGTGGTCCCGGCCACCAGCAGCGCACCCCGCACCACGGCCACGCTACGGGCCGGGGGCATGCCGGCGGTGACCGGCGCGCCACCCCTGCGCGCCAGCGCCTACCGTGGGGACGTGCGGTTCCTCCTGCGCCCGGGTTGGCTGGCGTTCATCGCGGTGGTGGCCGGGTTCGTCGTGTGCTGCTACGCGCTGCTCGCCCCCTGGCAGTTCGGCCGGGAGGCCGAGCGCGACGCCCAGCAGAAGGCCATCGACGCCTCCTACGCCACCCCGCCCGCTCCCATCGGCACGCTCGTTCCCGCTGGTCAGAGCGTCACGGCGGCCGACGAGTGGCGGCAGGTCACCGTCACGGGCAGCTACCTGCCCGCCGACGAGTCGCTCGTCCGCCTGCGCGTCTACGACGGCAAGCCCGCGTTCGAGGTGCTCACGCCGGTGCGTACGGACGACGGCCGCCTCCTCGCCGTCGACCGCGGCTACGTCACCGCCGGCAACGGCGCGGTGGTGCCCCCGATCACGGCGCCCCCGCCGGGCCGGGTGACGATCACCGCACGGCTGCGCCTCGACGAGACCGACCCCGAGAGCCGTCCGGTGTTCTCCGCCGACGGCCACCGCCAGCAGTACGTCACCGACTCCCGGACGCTGGCTGCGGCCACCGGCCTGGTGCTGGAGCCGGGTTACCTGCAGCTCTCGGCCGGCCAGCCGGGCGTGCTCGCCGCGCTGCCCGTCGCCCCCGACGCGGGGTCGGGCGGGGCACCGTTCACCAACTTCTCCTACGCCCTGCAGTGGCTGACGTTCGGCGCCATCGCCGTGTTCGCCCTCGCCTACTTCGTGCGCCTGGAGCTGCTCCAGCGCCGGAAGGGCGCGAGCCGGGCGGTGGAGCGCACCGCGCTGCGCCGCGCACTGGCCGGCGAGGACGAGCAGCACGAGACTCCGCTGAACGAGCGCTACGGCCGCTGACCACGCCCCGTGGCGGGTCGGTGCTCGGGCCGCCCACGCACCGAGACGGCGATCACCGCCGAGAGGAGCGCCGCGGCCGCCCCCACCAGCCGGGACAGGCGCGCTGCGCGGATCAGGTCGGCCGGGTCCGGGGGCGGACCGGAGCCGAGCCGGGGCCGGTTCTCCACACCGTGCCGGTACACCGTCGGCCCGCCGAGCCCGACGCCGAGCGCACCGGCCGCGGCCGCCTCGACCGGGCCGGCGTTGGGGCTCGGGTGGGCCGGCGCGTCGCGCCGCCAGGCCCGTAGCGCCGCCGCGGGCGAGCCGCCGACGGCCGGGGCGAGCGCGGCGAACAGCAGCGCCGCCACCCGGGCCGGGATGAGGTTGGCGAGATCGTCGAGCCGTGCCGACGCCCAGCCGAAGCGCTCGTAGCGCGCCGACCGGTAGCCGACCATGGCGTCGAGCGTGTTCACCGCGCGGTACCCGAGCAGCCCCGGCACCCCCGCCACCGCACCCCACAGCAGTGGCGCCACCACGGCGTCGGAGGTGTTCTCGGCCATCGACTCGGTGCCCGCCCGCGCCAGCCCGGCGGTGTCGAGCAGCGCCGGATCCCGCCCGCACAGCGACGGCAGCCGGGCCCGCGCCGCAGCGAGGTCGGCGGACCCCAGCTCGCGCGCCAGCGCGTCGCCGTGCGCCGCCAGGCTCGCTCCGCCCAGCACCGTCCAGGTCGCCACGGCCGTCAGCGCGGCTCCGACGCCACGGTGACGGCGACCGGCGGCCTCGGCGGCCGCACCCAGCGCCACAGCCCCACCCGTGAGAACCGCCGCATAGGCGACCCCGCTGCCGCGAGGGTCGGCGTAGAGCAGCCGTTCCAGCGCCGCGGCGCACGTGCCGACGCCGGCACCCGGGTGCCGGCGGGCGGGATCCCCCCACACGGCGTCGGCCGCCGCACCCAGGACCAGCCCCGCTGCGCGCCATCTCACGAGCACGACGCTACGGCCCGAGGGATCATGGGCGGCATGCGTACCGATCTCGACCCCGCCGACGTGGGCACCCGCGCGTTCTACAAGCTGCTGACCTCGGTGGTCGTCCCCCGTCCCATCGCCTGGGTCTCCACCCGCTCCGCCGGCGGGATCGACAACCTCGCGCCGCACTCCTTCTTCACGGTGTCGTGCGTGGACCCACCGATGATCCAGTTCACGAGCGTGGGCAAGAAGGACTCGCTGCGCAACGCCGTCGAGACCGGCGAGTTCGTGGTGTGCATGGCGACGGAGCCACTGTTCGAGCAGGTCAACGCGTGCGGAACGGACTTCCCGGCCGGGGTCAGCGAGTTCGCCGAGGTCGGGCTGACCGCCGAGCCCAGCACGGTGGTGGCGCCGCCGCGGGTGGCCGAGTCACCGGTGGCGCTGGAGTGCCGTCTGCACCAGGCGATCGAGCTGGGTGACTCGACGGTGGTGATCGGCCGGGTGGTGCACGCGTCGATCAGCAGCGACGTCTTCGACGGCGACACCGAGCACGGCGACCTGCCCGACATCGACAAGCTGCGTCCGCTCGCGCGGCTGGGCAAGAACCAGTGGTCGACGATCGGGGAGATCCTGGACATCACCCGGATCCCCTACCGGACATGGCCGGGCCACTACTCGCCGCCGACCGCCTGACCCAGGCGCAGCTCGTACAGCCGCTGGGCGTCGTCGGCGATCCGGTGCAGCGAGCACGGCCACCGCTCTCCGGACCCGCTGGAGTTGCGGCACGCCGTGCACCGGCCCAGCCGGTCGGCCACGTGTGCGACCAGCAGCCGGCGCCACACCTCCGGCATGCCTGCCATCTCGCGGGCCATCGCCCTGCGGTCGTCCCCCGGAACGTTGCTCACGACACCACTGAACCCGCACCGGTCGAGCGGATTCAGCGCGGCAGGCGCGCGTCGGTGGACGGCACGCCCTCAGCGCCGGTTGACCCCTACAGGGTGAACTCGCCCGCCGGCGTGGCCGCGTCGCCGCTGTGCAGCTCCGCTTCACGTCCCCGCAGCTCGACCCGCCGGATCTTGCCGGAGATCGTCTTGGGCAGCGGCGCGAACTCCAGCCGACGGATCCGCTTGTAGGGCGCGAGGTTGTCACGCGCGAACTCCAGGATCGAGGTGGCGGTCTCCTCGGTGGGCTCGTACCCCTCGACGAGCACGACATACGCCTTCGGGACGGCGAGCCGCACCGGGTCCGGCGACGGCACGATCGCCGCCTCCGCCACCGCCGGGTGCTCGATGAGCACGCTCTCCAGCTCGAACGGGCTGATCCGGTAGTCGCTGGCCTTGAACACGTCGTCGGCGCGGCCCACGTAGGTGATGTAGCCGTCGTCGTCGCGCGAGCCGACGTCACCGGTGTGGTAGACGCCGCCCGCCATCGCCTCGGCGTTGCGGTCGGCGTCGCCGTAGTAGCCGACCATGAGTCCGAGCGGACGCTCCGCGAGGTCGACGCAGATCTCCCCCTCGGTCACGCCCTTCTCGCCGGTCGCCGGGTCGACCAGCACGATGGGGTAGCCCGGGATGGGGCGCCCCATGGAACCGGGCTTGACGGTCTGGCCGGGCGGGTTGCCGATCTGCACGGTGGACTCGGTCTGGCCGAAGCCGTCGCGGATCCGCACGCCCCATGCCTTGTCGATCCGGTCGATGACCTCCGGGTTGAGCGGCTCCCCCGCCCCGACGACCTTCTGCGGCGGGTTGGCGAGCCCGGAGAGATCGGCCTGGATGAGCATCCGCCACACCGTGGGCGGGGCACAGAAGCTGGTGACGCCGCAGCGGTCCAGTACCGCGAGCACCGAGGCGGCCTCGAACTTCGCGTAGTTCATGACGAGCACGCACGACTCGGCGATCCAGGGCGCGAAGACGTTGCTCCACGCGTGCTTGGCCCAGCCGGGCGAGGAGATGTTGAGGTGGACGTCGCCGGGCTCCAGCCCGATCCAGTACATCGTCGAGAGGTGGCCGACGGGGTACGAGGCGTGCGTGTGCTCGACGAGCTTGGGCTTCGCGGTGGTGCCGGACGTGAAGTACAGGAGCAGGGTGTCGGCGCCGTTCGTCACGCCGTCAGGGGTGAACTCCACCGGGGCACCCGACGCGTCGCCGTAGTCCAGCCAGCCCGCCGGAGCGTCCCGGACCGCGATCCTCGTGTACTCGCCCTCGACGTCGTCGAACTTGCCGGTGTCGGCGCCGCCGACCACCACGTGCCTGGCGTCACCGCGCTCGAGCCGGTCGCGCAGGTCGGCGGGCGTGAGCAGGGTGGTGGCGGGGATGACGACTGCGCCGAGCTTCATCGCCGCCAGGATCGTCTCCCACAGCTCCACCTGGTTGCCGAGCATGAGGATGACCCGGTCACCCCGCGCGACGCCCTGGGCGCGCAGCCAGTTGGCCACCTGGTTGGAGCGGGCCGCGAGCTCGGCGAAGGTCCAGTGGGCGTCGCTGCCGTCCTGCTCGACGATCCACAACGCCCGCTGCTCACCGCGGTGGGCGGCCACGTTGTCGAAGTGGTCGATCGCCCAGTTGAAGTCGCCGATCTCCGGCCAGCGGAAGTCGCGGTAGGCCGTGTCGTAGTCCTCCCGGTGCGTCGCCAGGAACTTACGAGCCGCGTAGAAGGCCTCAGCCGACGCATTCATAACAGATCCACCTCGTGACGTAGCCGCACTGCCGACGTCACCCTAATGATCGGGACGCACGACGTCTCATCTCCGATCGGAGAGGACGCCACCCGGACGTGACGGGTCGCGGTCCCACGCCGGGGCCCCGGGCCGCCCTACGGTGTCGCCGTGAGCCTCCCCCGTGCCGGCGCTGCGGCGACCGCCGCCCTCCTCACCGCACTCCTCACCGCACTCCTCGCCGGCTGCGGCGGAGCGCCTGCCCCGGCCGCGGCCCCGAGCGACACTGTGGCCGTCCCCACGACGAGCGCGGTACCGACCGGTGCCGCCCGCACGCCCGCACCCCCGGCGACACCGGTGCCGAAGCCCGTGCCCGCGAAGGTCCTGCCGTGGCCCACCACGGACCCGGCCCGGATGCAGACAGCCGTCGACTCGGGCGCCACCCCGTGGCTGCTCGACCCCACCGACCTCGCGCTCTCCTACGTCGCGGCGACCTACAACTGGGCTGCCGCGGACGCCTCGCCCGCCGCAGGGACCCCGACGGCGACGAAGGTCGACGTCCGCAACACCGACGGCAGGCGGCGAGCCCTGACCGTCGCGCAGCCCGGCCGGAAAGGCAACGGCGGCATCTGGGTGGTGACGGCCGACGTCACCGGGTGATGCAGTCCCACCTGGCGTTGGCGGAAGCGGCCTGCACCCACCGGTCGGGTGAAGAAGCCGTCGACATGGTGCGTTCCGGGCAGGCGCGGCGATCTATCCCCCAAGACCGGCGCACGCACGCCGCGCCCGACCCGGAGGATCCGACATGAGCAACGAGGCCAGTACCGACGCGGTCCACCAGGACATGTTCACCGTCCTGCACGGCCAGCCCGCGCCCGTCGTGACCCGCTGGACCTACTCCACGGCCGACCCGTTCGCCGTCGTCCTCGCCGTCCGGACCCGGCACGACCGCTGGGTCGAGTGGCTGGTGGCCCGCGACCTCGTGGTCGACTCGCTGGAGGGGCCTGCCGGTCTCGGCGACATCCGGATGAGCCCGCAGGTGGTGCAGGGCTACGACATCGTCGAGATCGAGATCCGTTCCACCGACGGCCGGGCCGTGCTGGAGGTCGACCGCGACCTCCTGCGGAGCTTCGTCGAGTCGAGCTTCCAGGTCGCCGCGATCGGCGACGAGGCCGAGCACATGGACATCGACGGCGAGATGGCCCGGATCACCCAGAGCTGCGCGGAGTAGCGGGCGGCGGCTCGTCACGCCGGTACCGCTCGGCGTACCGCGCCGCCGCCGAGGACCGCTTGCCGGCCTGGTGTTCGTCGCGGACCTGCTGCGCGGTGCCGCTCAGGAACCCGGCCCTGAGTGCCCGGCTCTCGCTCGACTCGTCCAGGTAGGCGAGCGCGTAGATCATCCCGACCCAGACTCCCCCGAAACACGCCATCACGCGCACCCAGGGCTCGGTCGGCAGGAAGATGAAGATCAGCACCGCCACCGGCAGGATCTGCACCAGCGACCGGAACAGCGCCCGCAACCGCCACCAGCGCGTGGTGACGTCGTGCAGCACCCACTGGCTGTAGCGCAGCGGCAACCGGCCGCCCATCGCGTACCACAGCCAGCGCAGCGGATCCGGACGTTTCACCTCCCTGACGTTACGCGATCGTGGTCTGATGCAGTCATGATCGGCACCCTGTTCGACCTGACCGGGCGCGTCGCCCTGATCACCGGTGGCAGCCGCGGGCCGGGCCGCGAGATGGCGCTCGTAGCCGTGGACGGCGGCCGGCGTTGACCACGGTCGAAGGCACACCTCCACGCCACGAACCGGAACGAGGTCGTGCGTCCGCTGTCAGGACGGAGGCGGGTCGCTGCCGTCGGGTGCTGGTGGTGCGCGCGGGCTGCGCGGCTGCGCGGTCGACGGGCGGTCGACATCTGCGGCCGGCTCGTCGAACCAGCCCGGTTGCTGGCGGGGCACCTGCTGCACCGAGGGTGGCAGGATCGGCTCGGGCCGGACCAGATACACCCGCCGCAGCGGGCTGGTCCACACGAACACCCCGGGTTCGGGCTGGTACACCGTCCATCCGGCGTCCTTGAGCCCGTGGTCGTGTCGGCACGCGGGGCCGAGGTCGTCGTGGGTGGTGGTGCCGCCGCGCGCGTGGTCGATGGTGTGGTCGATATCGGCGCCGACTGCAGGCGCCCGGCAGCCCGGTGCGCTGCAGGTGCGGTCCCGGATCTGGACGTAGCGGCGCAGCCCGGCGCGGGGGAACCGGTCCTCGGGGTGGGCGTCGAGGTCGGCGAGCCGTTCGGGATGGCGGTAGGCCTGATGTTGTGCGGCCAGGTCGGCGACCACTCCGGCCCACTGCCGGCATGTCGTG
The DNA here is from genome assembly GCA_038320445.1 of Mycobacteriales bacterium. Classification (GTDB taxonomy): domain Bacteria; phylum Actinomycetota; class Actinomycetes; order Mycobacteriales; family Pseudonocardiaceae; genus Pseudonocardia. The sequence continues at coordinate 19,649 of JBBQEF010000031.1, read as the reverse complement.
GGGTCGGTGGCGAGCCGGAGCAGGTCGGCTTCGCTGATCTGGAGTTCGACGATCCCGCCGGGTGGGCCGGTGGTCGGGAGTCCGGTGGGGCGGCGGCGGGTGATGCCTTCGGTGAGCAGCCGCCCGGCGGGGTCGAGCACGACCCACCGCCACGAGGCGCGGCGGGCCCGGGCCACCGCGCGCCGGGCGGTGAGGGCGGGGACGGGGCCGAGGCCGGGGATCTCCCCGGCCCGCTCGGCGTGTCCGAGCAGGGTGGTCAGGGGGACCCGGATCTCGATCCCGACCCGCTGATCCCCGCACCGGCTCCCATCCCCAGGCGCAGGCGCGGGGGGCGTGGGAGGGTCGGGCACCGGCTCGGGGCCGCCACCGCCGGCCTCATCCACCGCGCCCTCACCCACCGCGCCCTCACCCACCGTCGCGATGGTCGAGTCGGCGTCGCTGCCGGCGTCGCTGCCGGCGTCGCTGCCGGTGTAGCTGCCGGTGGCGCTGCCGGTGTAGCGGCCGATCAGGGTGGTGATGATCTCCTCGCGGGACATGCCGTGCACCGACCCGTCCAACAACGCCAGCACCGTGTCTGCGCGGATCTGGTCCAGCGTGCCGGGATGCCCGGCCCGGCGCGCCGCGCGGGCCAGGGTGTCGACCCGCCGCATCGCCGCCGCCGCCTCCTCCGCCGGCAGACCCGACGCGGTCACCACCGCGGCACCGTCACGATCGAGGTAGAACACCACCTTCCGATCGCGCAGCGCCTTGCGGTATCGGCCTTCGTAGTAGGACGGGTCGATCTCCAGGATCAACCGCCGGATCCGGTCCTCCAACTGCCCCGTGGTCAGCCCGCCCGCTACCGGCAACACCACGTCGCAGATCCGGGCGATCTGGGCCGGGGACAGATCCGGGAGGTGGCGGGCGAACACCAACGCCTTACCGCGGTCGATCAGCCCCGCGGCCAGCGCCGCCCACACCTGCGGCAGCAGGCACACCACGGTGTGGGCGTGATCGGACTCGACGTCCGCGGCGCGGCGGCTCCACGACAACGCGGCCCGGACCTCCGCGGACCCGTCCGGCTCCAGCCGGGCCCGCCGGTCGACCACACCGGGGCGGGTGAACCGGCGCCGGTGCACCACCTCGTCGATCACCGCCCACGACCTGGCCTGCTCCCGCGCCAGCTGGCGGTGCTGAGCGACCAGCACGTCCACCACTTCGTCGTTGGGCACCCGGGCCAGATCGATACCGTCGAGGGCAGCGCTCAGGCCGGGGCCGGGCGGCAACCCCGCCAAGCCCACGACCCCGATCCCTTCGACCATGCGTTCGACCCTAACCGCGACCACCGACAGTTTCCGGCCACCGCCCAACCCCGTTCGACCGCTGGTTCCGCGCCGACCGACTACTGCGGAATCCCTGGCGGACGTCAGCCCGCGGCCCGCGATGCGATCTCGGAGCGACGGGCGAGGCTGGCCGGCACCCCGCCGATCGCCCAGTCGTCGGGCTGCACCGGGATGATGCGGCCCCGCACCAGCTTCCGGTCGACCCCCAGCACGTCGACAAGGATGTCGGTGAACGCCCCGAGCAACCGGTGACGTTGCTCCACCGGGCGCCCCTCCAGCACGATCGCGGTGAAGTAGGGCGCCTCCGTGCCCGCAACCCCGCCCGTGGCCCAGTGCTCCGGCCGGTGCAGGGTGACGTAGGCGCGCACCCGCTCGACCGGCGACTCCAGGACCTCCGCGTACCGCGTGCTCAGCGCGGTGAGGAGCTCCTCGTGCTGGACCGGGGTGTGGCGCCCCTCGACGAGATGCACCTCGAGGATCGGCATGGCGTCACGCTAATGATCTCAGGTGCCGTCGCCAAGGGCGCGTTCCCACCGCAGGAACCGCTCGGTCTCGGCGACGAACGTGCCGCCGAGCCACAGCGCCACCACCGCGTCGTCGCCGAGGCGCGGCAGCGCGCGGAGGCGGTCGCGGATGCCCGGCGCCCCCGCCTTCCTCCCCTGCGTCACCGCACGTACCAGCGCGGTGGATGCGCGAGGCGGCGCGGCGCGAGAGCAGTACCGGAGACATGGGCCATACCGGTCAAAGCGCCGATGCCCGCTCCCGGGTTCCGCGAGGTCGGTCGCTACCATCCGATCCCCATCCGCGACGTCCCGGGAGCAGGCGTTGGGCCACGTTTCACGGAGCAGGCGAGCGTTGGGTGCGGTCGTGCTCGGTGCGCTTCTCGCCGGCTGCGGCGGGTCGGTCGCCGACGCCGACTCCCGCCGCGCCGCTCCCTCCACCACCCGGCCGCTGTCCGACCAGGCGGCACCGTTCTGCACCGCCGTGCGGGCCAACGCCGACGCGATCCGCCCGCTCAACGGGCTCAACCTGCGCACGCCGGAGGCGGCCGGCCGGCTCACGACCGCGGTGCAGGCCGCACGGATGTCGGGCACGGTGTTGCTCAACGCCGCCCCCGACGTCATCCGCACCGACGTCCAGCGCACGGTCGACGCCCTCGAGATCCAGCTCAAGGCGCTGCTCGCCGCCGGTGGGGACACGCAGGTCGCCGCCCGGGACCCGCAGGTGATGGCCCAGGTCGACTCGCCCGACCTGACCGCGGCGGCAAAGCGTGTGGCGACCTACGTCAACCAGAACTGCGCTCAGGTCAAGTAGCTCTCCCACGCCTCGATCGTGACGGTCAGGCCCGGATCGGCGTCGGCACCCCAGAGCTCCCGGCCGTCGAACCGGACCGAGTAGAGCCACTGCGGCTGCTCACCGTCGCCTCGGCTGCTGGCGTCGGGCAGGACGTGCGCCCCGTGCACCGCCGTCACCACACCCTGCTTGCCCCGGGCGTAGCGCGGCAGCCGGGTGTGGCCGGTCGGGTTCAGCACCCGGGTGCGCACGGCGTCACCCACCGCGAACAGTGCCGGCGTGTCGGTGGGCCGGTCGTAAGGACTGCCTGCGGCCAGCACCCCGGCGACGTCCTGCGCATCCCAGACCCGGACGGGCTCGCCCGGGCGCAGCGCACGGCGCTGCTCCAGCTCGTCGGCGCCCACGAGCCCGGCCGCCACCAGCAGGCGTTCGAGGCCCTTGACCCAGATCGCGTAGTAGCTCGACGTGAGGTAGTCGGCGGGGTGCAGGCTCTCGCGGGCGTGCCGGCTCTTGTCGATGTTCCAGCGCCCGGCGGCGCCGATCGCGAGCGTGAGCGCGAGGGCGCGACGCTCCCAGTCGGCGTGGAACATCACGTCGTCCGGGGCCACGGGGCCGAAGCCCATCATGCCGCCGAGATCGGCTGCCCCGTTCACAGCAGGCCACAGCCGATCATCGAGTCCCGCGTGACGAGGGCCGCGAGCGCGTCCTCGTCGAGGTCGCCGGTTCCGGCCGGGCGCATCGGGACGACGAGATAGCGCACCTCGGCGGTGGAGTCGTGCACCGCGATGCGGGTGGCGGCCGGCAGCGTGACGCCGAGGTCGGCGAGGACGCCGCGCGGGTCGAGGACGACGCGCGACCGGTACGCCGCCGACTTGTACCAGGTGGGCGGCAACCCGAGCACCGGCCACGGGTAACAGGAACACAGCGTGCACACCACGACGTGGTGCTCGTCGGGTGTGTTCTCGAGCGCCACCATGTGCTCTCCCTGCCGCCCGCCGAAGCCCAGCTCGGCGATCGCGGCCGTGGCGTCGGCGAGCAGGCGCCGCCGGTAGGCGGGATCCACCCACGACCGCGCGACGACGCGGGCCCCGTTGCGCGGCCCGACGTCGTGCTCGTAGGTGGCGATGATCTTCTCCAGCGCCGCGGGGTCGACGTAACCCTTCTCGACGAGGATCGACTCCAGTGCCGCCACCCGCTGCGCCATGTCCACGTCGCCCAGCCTAGGAGAGTCCTGAACAACTCCGCCCGTTGCGAGCGGCGGCCAGGTGGTGTCATCGCACGGCGGACGATCGGGCCGATACCGTTGTCGTACCGGTCTGATCGTCCAACGTGGCGAGGGCGCCGGCTGGGCGTCGCGCAGTAGGGCCGAGTTGTTCAGGGCGCTCCTGGGGTCCTGTCGAGCACCTTCAAGCCGTGCTCGCGCCCCCTGCCCTGCCCGAACGCCAGCGCGAACCACAACCGCGCCACCCCGTCGACGACGTCGGCCGCGTCCAGCCCGCCGACCCGCACCGGCCGGGCACCGGTGTCATGCACCAGCCTCTCGACGACCTCCCCGTCGGCGCCGTCCGGCCCGCACCAGAACAGGTCGGCGACCTGCCCGTCGAGCACGGGATCGGCCAACACCTCGAACCCCACCGAGCAGAACACCCTGGCGATCCGGGCGGCCGGCAGCCGGGCGGTGAGCAGCGGGACCTGGTGCAGCGTGGCCGCCCCGACCAGGTTGGTCGCGTCCAGGAGCAGGCGTCCGTCGAGGCGCCCGGCGTGCTCGTCGAGCAGTGCGGGTACGCCGGCGCCGGGCAGCGCGAGGAGCACGGCGTCGGACCCGTCCAGGGCGTCGGGCACGGCCGAGACCGCGGGCCGCCCCTGCGGCGACCGCACCCCGAAGCGCACCTCGTGGCCGGCGCGTGCCCACCCGTCCCCGACCGCACGCCCGACGGGGCCGGCTCCGATCACCGTGAGCCTCACCGCGCAACCACCGTCCGGGACGGGCGGACGAAGTAGGCCGCCACCAGCGCGTCGACGACCAGCGAGGTCGGGGCGCTGACCAGCGCCACCAGCCCCGCGAGAACGTACAGCGCGGGCCCGGCGAGGCTCCGCCGCACTGCCGCCGACGCGATTCGTCGCGCCGGGGCGTGATCAGCACCGGCGCCCGGCCGGTCATGGGCCGTGGGCTCCAGCAGGTGCGGGTGGGCCCGCAGGTAGGCCCACAGCACGGTGAACACGGCCGACGTCACGGCCAGCACGGCGGCGTAGAACATCGCGGCCGCGGCGTCGTCCACACCACCCTGCAACGCCCGCCCGAGCACCGCGGTGGGGAAGCTGATCGAGCTGATCGCGAGCAGGAGCAGCCCGTTCAGGAACAGCAGGGGCCTGTCGACGGCGCGCACCAGGTGGAACAGGGCGTGGTGATTCACCCAGAAGATCAGGATGGTCAGGAAGCTGACCACGAACGCGGCGAACGAGGGCAGTTCCTCGGCCAACCCGTGCCAGACGTCGGCGCCCGGGTCGGGCGGCCGCAGCTCGATCACGAGCAGGGTCGCCGCGATCGCGATGATCCCGTCGCTGAACGCCTCGACGCGCGCCGTGGTGAACCCCGCGGCGGTGAGGTCGGAGTTCACGGGCGTCCCGTGCCGGCCGGCACCGTGCCGCGCAGCCGGGCGACGGCGGCGAGCCCGTCGGCGCGGTGGAACTCCTCGCCGTAGAGGTCGCCCTTCGGCTCCTGGTGCCCGACGTCGGTGCGGGCGAGCGTGCCGGTGCGCACGGGCTCGAACCCGGCGTCGGTGATCACCTGCTCCACCACCGGCGCGGCCTGCTCGTCGTCGGCGGCGAAGAACATCGCGACCCGGTCGGGCCCGGTACGGCCCGCGCTGCCGGCCTGGAACCCGGCCGTCAGGGTGTTGAACGCCTTCGCCCAGCGGGCCCCCGGCGCCTTGGCGGCGTTCACGGCGGCCGCGGAGACCCCACCGAGATCGAGCACGCCGCCGGGACCGAACTGGTTGGTCGTGTCGATCACCACCTTCCCCGCGAGCGGGCCCGCCTGCTCCAGCGCGAGGTCGACGAGGCCCCACGGCACCGCCAGCACGACGACGTCGCCGTGGCCGGCGGCGTCGGAGGGGGAGCCGGCGCGGGCCCCGATGCCGGCCGCGAGCGCCGCCAGCGCCGTCGCGTCCCGGGAGAAGCCGACCACGACGTCGTGACCGGCCGCGGCCAGCAACCGGGCCGCGTTACCGCCGATGTGCCCGGCCCCGATGATCCCGATGTTCACTCAGACCCCCAGCGCCGCGAGCACGGCCTGCGCGACCTTGCGTCCGGAGTACTGCTGCTGCCCGGTGATGAGCCGCCCGTCGCGCACGGTGAACGCCTTGAACAGCCCACCGGAGACGTAGTTCGCGCCGCGCTCGCGCAGGGCGTCCTCCAGCCGCCACGGCATGATCTGCACACCCGCGGCCTTGTTGCCGTAGTCCTCTTCGATGTTGCTGAACCCGGTGAGCGTGCGCCCGCCGACGAGCGGGGTGCCGTCGGACAGGTTCAGGTCCACCAGCGCGGAGACGCCGTGGCAGTAGGCCGCCACCACGCGCTGCGACTCGTAGAACGCGCGGATCGCGTCCTGCAGCGGCGGGTTGTCGCGGAAGGTGAACATCGGCGACTGGCCGCCTGCGACGAGGATCGCCTCGAAGCCGTCCAGGTCCAGGTCCCCGAGCGCGGGTGTGTCGGCCAGCAGGGCGGCGTGCTCGGGTGAGCTCAGGAAGCCCAGGCTGATGAGGTCCTCGGCCGACCACTTCGACGGGTCGCGCGGGTCCGACAGCGCGTCGGCCTCGACGGTGCCACCCGCCGGGCTGGCGATCGTGACGTCGAACCCGGCCTCGGTCAGCTCGTACCAGGGGTGGGTGAGCTCGGCGGCCCAGAAGCCGACGGGCCAGTGGTTGTTGGTGCTCACGGTGGGGTTGGCGACCACGATCAGCACCCGGCGGGGCGTATCGCTGACGTGGTCGGTCTGCATGTGGTGGTCGCTCGGGCTCATGCCCGCCATATTGCTTGAACTCAAGCATTGATGGCAAGTGACAATTGCTGTGTAGAGTCCGAGCGTGGAGCCGCCGCTGCCCGACGTCGTCGACCGGGTCGTGCGCGAATGGGCCGCCGAGCGACCTGACCTGCGCGTCGACCCGATCGAGGTGGTGACCCGCGTCGGCCGGCTCCGGGCCCGGTTCGACGACGAGCTGGCCGGGGTCTTCGCCCGCTTCGACCTCTCCGCCGCCGACTTCGCCGTGATCGCGGCGCTGCGCCGGGCCGGGGCCCCGTACCGGCTGCCCCAGTCGGTGCTGATGACCAGGCTGGGGCTCACCTCCGGGACGATCAGCGTCCGGCTGACCCGGCTCGTCGCGAAGGGCGTGGTCGAGCGCGCCCCCAGCCCGGACGACGCCCGCGGCACGCTGATCACCCTGACCGGCCGGGGCCTGCAGCTGTTCGACGACGTCGCGCCCGCCCACCTGGCGAACGAGGACCTGCTGCTCTCCGCGCTCACGACGGTCGAGCGCGCGCAGCTCGCGGGCCTGCTGCGCAAGCTGCTCGTCGGCTTCGAGCACGAGCGCACCCGCGGGCCGCTGGGCCTGACCCTGGCCCCCGCTCACGTCGCCCGCCGGATGCGCACGTCGGTGGGGCTGTCCGACACTCCCGGACTGCTGGTGCTGGAGGTCTCCCCCGACACGCCCGACGGGCTGGCGGCCGGTGACCTGCTCGTCGCCGTCGACGGTGTCGAGCTGCGATCGTGCGTCACGCTGGCCGAACACGTCGCGGCAGGTCAGGATGTGCTGCTCCGGGTGCTGCGCGGGGCCGACCCCCACACCGTGCCGGTCAGGAGCTGACGATGACGTTGATGGGCACTGCCGTCGGGCTGGGCTCGAAGTTGGAAGCGCTCGCGGCGCTCGCCGCCCACGTGCGCGTGGTGGCCGAGTGCATCGACGTAGACCCCCTGTTGCGCGACCTGCTCGCCGAGGTGGCACGGGAGCTGCTCGGTGACGACGGGACCGAGGCGCCGGCCGGTGCAGCGGTGGTCGGCATGACGCGCGCGCTCCTGAGCCAGGCCAAGGACCTCGTCGACGACCCGGGACGCACCGGCGGCTGGGTCGCCGACGACGTGGGCCTGGTGCAGAGCATCGGCCGGCAGTCGATGTCGATCGTCGACGCGTTCGGCGTCGCGGGCGACACGCTCGACGGCCTCGGTGCGGCGCTCGCCGCGCCCGGCGCCCGCTTCCTCGACGTCGGCACGGGCGCGGGGTGGCTCGCGATCGCCCTGGCCCGCAGCCGGCCGAACCTGCACGTCGTCGGCCTCGACATCCTGGAACCCTCACTCGCGCTGGCGCGGGCGAACGTCGCCGACGCCGGCCTGGGCGGACAGGTGGAGCTCCGGTTGCAGGACGTCACGACGGCCGAGGACGAGCCCTACGACGCGGTGTGGCTGCCGATGCCGTTCCTGCCCGCCGCGACCGTGCCCGCCGCCCTCGACGCGGCGCGGCGCCTGCTCCGTCCCGGCGGCTGGCTGCTGGCGGGGACGTACGCCGGGCCCACCGAAGGGCCGCTTGCGGGCCCGAGCATCACCACCGACCGGCTCGCCCGGCTGCTCGTCGACGTGCGGACCGTCCGGTCCGGTGGGCATCCCTGGAAGCCGGCCGAGCTGGTCGGGATGATCGGGGAACGGGGTTTCACCGACGCGGCCGAGCTGCCGCGGACCTGGTCGGCGCCGGTCGGGATGTACGTGGGGCGGCGTTGAGCACATCGCCCACGGTCAGCTCGGCACCAGGCCCAGCGCGCGCGGCATCACGAGGTCGTCGCGCACGGCGAAGTGCGCGCGGCTGACGCCGGAGCGAGCTGCTGGTGGGCGTCCGCGGCTGGTCGATGGACGACGCGCAGGCCTGGCCGGCCCGCTCCGCGGGCGCCGCACTCCTCGACTGATCGTCAAGGTACTTGACGGAATGGGCTACAGTGGTCAAGCACCTTGACGAAGGAGAGACCATGGCCGTCATCACCGCCCCGTCCGCCCCCACCCACGACATCGGCGGCGCCCGCTTCACCTCGCTCGCCACGCCCGCCCGCGGCAGCACCGACACGAGCGTCTGGCTGGTGGAGGTCGACCCGGGCGCACCCGCCACGCCGCACCAGCTCACCCGCGAGGAGGTGTTCGTCGTCCTCGGCGGGCGCGCGAGCGTCCAGCTCGGCGGCACGCAGCACGAGGCCGGGCCGGGCGACGCGATCGTCGTCCCGGCCGACACGCCGTTCGCGCTGGGTGCCGCGGGCGAGGAGCCGCTGCGGGCGCTGTGCTGCCTGCCGGTCGGCGGCCAGGCCCGCCTCGCCGACGGGGAGCCGTTCACGCCACCCTGGGCGCTGTGACCCCCACCCCGCTGGCCCGGCTGTTCGCGATGGCCTACCGGCTGCTCGTCGACGGCCTGCACGAGCGGCTCGCCGAGCGCGGCTGGACCGGGGTGCGGCCGGCGTTCGGGTTCGTGCTGCTGCAGCTCGCCCCCGGGTCCGCGACGCTCAGGGACCTCACCGCGGCGCTGGGCACGTCGAAGCAGGCGGTGTCGCAGCTGGTGGACGACATGGTGTCGGCGGGCTACGCCACCCGCGCGGCCCACCCCGCCGACGCGAGGGCCCGCACGGTCGCGCTGACCCCGCGCGGTCGCGATCTCCTCGCTGCTGTCGAGGACATCTACCGGGAACTGGAGGCAGGCTGGGCGGACGTCGTCGGGGCCGGCGCGGTGGCCCAGCTCCGCACGACCCTCGACACGGCGCTGCGCGCCGCGCACGACGGCACCCTCCCGACGATCCGCCCAGGCCCCTGAACGGAACCGCATTGCGCGGGCTCGTTGCGGCGGGAAGGGGCTTCTCCACGACATCGAGCCCGCGCGCTGCGGTCGTCAGCTGTCAGCTGTGGATCGCCATCACCACAGCCTTCGGTTCCGTGAAGAACTCCCGGCTGAAGTTGCCGCCCTCGCGGCCCCAGCCCGAGTCGGCCATGCCGCCGAAGGGGGCGCGCAGATCGCGGACGAAGAAGCAGTTGACCCAGATCGTGCCCGCCCGCAGCTGCGCGGCCACGCGGTGCGCGCGGGACAGGTTCTCCGTGAAGACCATCGCGTTGAGCCCGTAGGGCGAGTCGTTGGCCGCGAGCACGGCCTCGGACTCCGTATCGAACGGGGTCACCGTCACGACCGGGCCGAAGATCTCCTCGCGCTGGATCGCCGAGTCCGCGGGGGCGTCGACCACGACCGTCGGCTTCACGACCCAGCCGTCCCCGAGTCCGCCGGTGAGCACCTTGCCCGCCGGGTTCTCCAGGTAGCGGCGGACCTTGCCGTAGTGCTCCTCCGACGCGAGCGGCCCGAGCTGGGTGGCCGGATCCTTCGGGTCGCCGATGACGAGCGTCTCGGCCGCGGCGACGAACCGGGCGAGGAACTCGTCGAGGATTCCGCGCTCGACGTAGAGCCGGCTGCCGGCCAGGCACACCTGCCCGGCGTTGGTGAAGATCGCCTTGATCGACCAGTCGACGGCCCCGTCCAGGTCGGCGTCGGCGAACACCAGGTTCGCCCCCTTGCCGCCCAGCTCCAGGCTGACGGGCGTCAGGTTCCTCGCGGCCGCACCGGTGATGACCCGCCCGGTGCCGGACTCGCCGGTGAACGTGATCCGGTCGACGCGCGGGTCCTCGGTGAGGGCCGAGCCGGCCGAGTTCGGGCCGTATCCGTGCAGCACGTTGAGCACGCCGGGCGGGATGCCGGCCTCCAGCGCGAGCCGCGCCATGATCGTCGCGGACGCCGGGGTGTCCTCCGCCGGCTTCAGCACGACCGTGTTGCCCCAGGCCAACGCGGGCGCGACCTTCCAGCTCTCGAGCATCAGCGGGAAGTTCCACGGCGCGACGGCCGCGACGACGCCCGCGGGCTCGTAGCGGGTGTAGGCGTGGTGGCCGGTGTCCATCGGCAGCGCCTCGGCCATCGCGAGCCGGGCGTGGTCGGCGAAGAACCGGAAGTTCTGTGCCGCGCGCGGCACGTCCTTCCCCCGGGCGTCGCTGATCGGCTTGCCCATGTCGCGGGTGTCGGCCATGGCGAGCTCGTCGATGTGCTCGACCAGCAGGTCCGCGAACGTGTGGATCAACGCCCCGCGCTCGGCGAAGCCCATCCGCGGCCACGGGCCCTCGTCGAAGGCCTTCCGCGCGGCCGTCACGGCCAGCTCGGCCTCCGGCGCGCCGCCGAGCGCGACCTGCGCCCACGGCTGCCGGGTGTAGGGGTCGATCGAGTCGAACCGCGCGCCGTCGAGTGATTCGCGCTCCTCGCCGTCGATCACATGCCCGAAGAACTCCATCACGTCCTCGCCCCCGCCAGCTCGATCGCCACGTCGATGATCATGTCTTCCTGGCCGCCGACGTATCCGAGCTCGCCGACCCGGGTGAGGATGTCGTACGCCGGGATGCCGTACCGCTCGGCGGCGCGCTCGGCGTGCAGCAGGAAGCTGGAGTAGACCCCGGCGTAGCCCTGCACGATCGCGTTGCGGTCCCTGGAGGGCCAGCGCGGCAGGAACGGCTTCACGACGTCCTCGGCCGCGGCGAGCACGCCCGGCACGTCGACGCCGGTGGCGATGTCCAGCTTGTCGAACGTCGCGGCGAGCACCTCGGTGGGCGCGTTGCCCGCCCCTGCGCCCAGCGCGCAGAGCGCACCGTCGATCTGTTTGGCCCCGTTGTTGTAGGCCAGCACGGAGTTCGCGACGCCCATCGACAGGTTCTGGTGGCCATGAAATCCGACCTGGGCCTGGTGCCCGATCTCGCGGACCAGCGCCTCCACGCGCACCTGCGCGGTGTGGAGCACGAGCGCCCCGGCCGAGTCCACGCAGTAGACGCACTGCGCGCCCGCGTCGACCATGATCCGGGCCTGCCGAGCGAGGTCCTCGGGCGTGGTCTTGTGCGCCATCATGAGGAACCCGACGGTCTCCATGCCCAGGTCTCGGGCCAGGCCGAAGTGCTGGATGGAGACGTCGGCCTCGGTGCAGTGGGTGGCCACGCGCGCCACGCGGGCGCCGGCATCGAAGGCGCGCTGGAGGTCGTCGCGGGTCCCGATGCCGGGTACCAGCAGCACCGCTATGGACGCCTCGGCCGCTTCGTCCACCGCGGCGGCGATCAGCTTGATCTCGTCCTCGGCGGAGAACCCGTAGTTGAAGGAGGAGCCGCCCAGGCCGTCGCCGTGGGTCACCTCGATGACCTCGACCCCGGCCCCGTCCAGCGCGTGGACGGTGGCGCGGACCTGCCCCTCGGTGAACTGGTGCGCCATCGCGTGGCTGCCGTCGCGCAAGGTGGTGTCGGTGATGCGGACGTCGTGACGGATCGTGGGCATGTCGCTCATGCGCGTGCTCCGGGCTTCGCCGCGTCGATTCTCGCTGCGGCCATCAGCTCGCCCACCCGGGTGGCCGCGGCGGTCATGATGTCGAGGTTGCCCGCGTACTCGGGCAGGTAGTCGCCGTTGCCCTTGACCTCCAGGAACACCGCCACCCGGCCGTTGCCCGACCAGTTGGCACTGGGCTCGTCGAACTGCGGCTCGGCGCGCAACGCGTAGCCCGGCACGTATTGCCGGACCTCGTGCGCCATCTCGTGGATCGACGCCGTGATCGCCTCCCGGTCGGCATCGGGGCCGATCATGCAGAACACCGTGTCCCGCATGATCATCGGCGGCTCGACCGGGTTCAGGATGATGATCGCCTTGCCCCGCGCCGCTCCCCCGACCTCGGCCACCGCCTGCGAGGTGGTGTGGGTGAACTCGTCGATGTTCGCCCGCGTCCCCGGACCGGCCCCTCGGGATGCCACCGAGGCGACGATCTCCGCGTACGGCACCGGGGTGATCCGCGAGACCGCGTGCACCATCGGGATCGTGGCCTGGCCGCCGCAGGTGATCATGCTGACGTTGGGCGCCGCGATGTGCGCGTGCAGGTTCACCGGCGGGCAGACCATCGGCCCGAGGTGCGCCGGGGTGAGGTCGACGGCCTGGATGCCGGCCTCGGCGTAGCGCGGTGCGTTCGCCTCGTGGGCCTTCGCCGAGGTGGCCTCGAACACGATCTGCGGGAGCGGGTCCTGGCGGAGCAGCCAGTCGACGCCCTCCGCCGACGCCGCGATCCCCTTGTCCCGGGCGCGCTTCAGACCATCGGACTCGACGACCCCGATCATGTACGCGACCTCGATGACGGCGCTGCGCTCGAGTTTGGCCAGCAGATCGGTGCCGATGTTGCCCGGCCCGACGATGGCGGCGGTGACTGTGCCCATGGTTCGAGAGTGGCGTCCGCCCGCCCGGATCGGAACACCGGCGTTCCGTTCAGCGAAACCGTCGCGGCCGCCGGCGTGCACAAGACCACCGTCTACCGCCGGTGGGAGACGAGGGCCGTGCTCGTGGCGGCCGCGGTGCAGCGGCTGCCCGACGTGCAGGTCGCCGTGCCCGACACCGGGGACGCGGTCGCCGACCTCACGGCGCTGGCCGTCCAGGTCGCCCGCGCGCTGCGCACCCCCGCCGGGACGCAGGCGATCCGGGCCGCGGTGGCCGCCGCCGCCGAGGACCCGCAGCTCGTCGCACTGGTCGTCGGAGGAGCCGCAATACCGCCGCCACACCGGGCGGACGACGGGGCGCCGATCACGGGCAGAGGGTCGTCGGCAGCGCCCCGATCACCACCGTCCGCCCGTGATCACGGCCGGGCCGGAGTCGCCCGCAGGCTCACCACTGCGCCGTCTCCGAACTCCGCGGTGATCTCATCGCCCGGCCCGATCGGTACCGCGGCCGTCAGCCCGCCGGTGATCACGATGTCGCCGGGGTGCAGCCGCTCGCCCCGCCGCGCCAGCTCGGCGGCCAGCCATTCCCACGCGGTCAACGGATGGCCCATCGCCGCCGCGGCCGTCGCCTGCCCCACCACGTCGCCGTTCCGCCGGAGCGTCACCGGAAGCGCGGGAAGATCGGCCGCCGACAGCTCGGGGCCGAGCACCACCCCCGCCGCGGACGAGCCGTCGGCGGTGTTGAGCTCCAGGGTGAAGCGGTAGTCGCGCCAGACCGAGTCGACGATCTCCAGCGCCGCCCGCACCTGCGCGGGCCCGCCGTCCGGGCCGACGACGACCGCCACCTCCGGCTCCACCCGGGGCTGCGCCAGCGTCTCCGGCACGACGCCGTCGGTCACGATCATCGTGTCGAGCAGCGGTCCGAGGTTCGGCGCCTCGACGCCCATCTGCTCCCGCATCGCGGCGGAGGTGTAGCCGAGCTTCCAGCCGATCCGGCGCGCCCCGCGGGCGGTGCGCAGCGCGGTGAGCCGCGCCTGCACGGCGTAGGCGGCGTCGAGGTCGAGTGCGCCCGGCGGCGCGTCGAGCAGCAGGCGGGCGCGATGGGCGGCGTCGATCTCGGCGGCCAGGTCGGGTTCCACAGGCCGGAGCCTGCCACCTCGACGGCGGCCGGCCCAGCGGCGATGATGAGGCCGTGCGTTCCGCTGAGCGAGACACAGAGCCGCCGAACTCGGTGCTCGGGCGGGCGATGACGCTGCTCACGGCGTTCCGTCCGGGCGACACCGAGCTGACCCTCGCCGAGCTCTGCCGCCGCACCGGGATCGCCAAGCCCACCGCGCACCGCCTGCTCGCCGAGCTCGCCACCTGGAACGTCGTCGAGCGGACGCCGGGTGGCCTCCGGCTCGGGATGGGCCTGTTCGAGCTGGGCCAGCTCGCCCCGCTGCAGCGCGGCCTGCGCGAGGCCGCCGCCCCGTTCCTCGCCGACCTGTTCGAGGCCACCCACGAGACCGTGCACCTGGCCGTCCCGGACGGCACCGACGTCGTCTACGTGCAGAAGCTCGCCGCCCGCCGCGGCCCTCGGGTCACCTCCCGGGTCGGCGGCCGGATGCCGGCGTACTGCACCGGCGTCGGCAAGGCGATGCTCGCCTTCTCGCCCCCGGAACGGCTCGCCGCGGTGGTCGCGGCGGGGCTGGTGCGCCGCACCCCGCGGACGGTGATCGCCCCCGGCCTGCTCGACGCGGACCTCGCCCGGGTGCGCGAACGCGGGGTGGCCGAGGAGCACGAGGAGTCGACGGTCGGCATCGCCTGCGTCGCCGCGCCCGTCCTCGACGGCAGCGGCAGCGCGGTCGCCGCGATCTCGATCACCGGCTGGGCCAACCGGCTCGACACGGCCCGGCTCGCCCCCGCGGTCCGCACGGCGGCGCTGGGCGTGTCCCGTGTCCTGCGCACCGGGCGCCCGTGGCCGGCGTGATCACGGGGGGCGCCCCCGCACGGGTCGCACCGGGGGGACCACGGCGACCCGGGCAGTAGGGTCGGGGACGTGCCGGACACCCACGTCGCCCGGGCCGTGCTCGACGCCGTGGCCGAGCACGGCGCCACCACCGTCTTCGGGCTGCCGGGCGTGCACAACCTGGCGTTCTGGAAGGGCGTGCCCCGTCCGCCCATGGTCGTGCGCCACGAGCAGGCCACCGTCTACGCGGCCGACGGGTGGGCCCGCACGACCGGCCGGCTCGGCGCCGCCGTCGTCACCACCGGGCCCGGCGCCGCGAACGCCCTCGCCGCGTTCGGCGAAGCCGCGTCCGTCGGGTCGCCGGTGCTGCTCGTGGCGTCGGAGATCCCGCAGGCGCTGCGGCGCGAGGGTCGGGTGCGCGGGGTGCTGCACGAGTCCCGCGACCAGGCCGCGATGTTCGCGCCGCTCGCCAAGGCCGTGTTCACCCCCCGCTCGGCGGCCGAGGTGGCCGAGGTGCTCGACGCGGCCCTCGCCGCCGCGATGACGCACCCGCGCGGGCCCGTCTACCTCGACATCCCGGCGGACGTCCTCGGCCACGCCGCACACCCTACGCAGCGTGCGCACTGGCACGAGGTCGAGCCGGCCGGAGCCGACCTCGACGCCGCGGCGGCCCTGCTCGACGGCCGCCGCGTGGTGGTCTGGGTCGGAGGTGGTGCGGTGGACGTCGCGCCGTCGGTCGCCGTGCTCGCCGAGCACCTCGGCGCGCCGATCGTCGCGAGCTACCACGCCCGTGGCTGCCCACCGACCGACCATCCGGCGGTGGTGGGGCTCCCGCCACACGAGCCGGAAGTGGCCGCCCTGATCGGCTCGGCCGACGTGCTGCTCGCCGTCGGCGGCGACCTGGACGGCCCGAACACCCGCAACTGGACGATGCCGCGCCCGGCCACGCTGGTCACGCTCGATGCGGCCGCACCGCACGACCCACCGGAGTGGACCGCCGACGCGGCCGTCACGGGGAAGCTCGGCGATGCCCTGCGCGCCCTGCGCGACCGGCTGCCCGCGCGGGGACCGTGGGCGCCGACCGGGCTGCGCAAGCAGGTGCTGGCCCGGCTCGCGGCCGATCCGCTCACCGCCGAGGCGATCGCCCTGGTCGAGGCGGTCGAGTCCGCGCGCACCGACGACACCGTGCTCGTCTGCGACATGGCCGTGGCCGGGTACTGGGTGGGTGGCTACGCGTCGGCGCCCGGGCCCCGCCGCACGGCCTATCCGCTCGGCTGGGGCACGCTCGGCTTCGGGCTCCCCGCCGCCGTCGGCGCGGCTGCGGCCGGGCACCCGGTGATCGCGGTCTGCGGCGACGGCGGGCTGGCCATGGGGCCGGGCGAGCTGGCGACGCTCGTGCAGGAACGGCTGCCGGTCACCGTTCTCGTCGTGGACGACGGCGGGTACGGGATGCTGCGCTACGACCAGGTGAGGGCGGGTGACGCCGAGGTCGGTGTCGACCTCGTGACCCCGGACTTCGTCGCGCTCGCCGCCGCGTTCGGCCTGCCCGCCACCACGGTCGCGTCGATGGACGACCTGGCCGGAGCCCTGGCGGCGCCCGGTCCGCAGCTCGTGCACGTCCGGGCCCGGTTGACGCCGCCGCGCACCACGTCCCCGCGCTGGCACGAGGACTGACCACGAAGTGTGACCCAGATCATATCGTCATCGGACCTATCGCGATATATCGTGATGGCACACGAGCTACTCAGTGCTATCGGAGCAGGAGGCTCGCAACGTCTGAGGAGACGAGAACCATGACTGCCATGAACCCCCCGTGGGACTTCCGTGGACGCCGGCACGGCCGGCCCCGCCCGCCCTTCGGCCCGATGACCGGGTCGATGTCAGCGGCGATGGACAACCCGACCACCCCGCCCTTCGCGAGCCCGGTGGACGACGAGAACGAGGGACCCCGCGGACACCGCGGCGGTCCGGGACGCCGTGGTCGCCGCGGTGGCCCACCCTTCGGTCCGGGCTTCGGCCCGGGCATGCCCCCCGGTTTCGGGAGGGGCTTCCCCGGCCCGCGCGGTCGCGGTCGCGGCCGGCGCACGGCCCGCGGTGACATCCGCGCCGCCGTCCTCGCTCTGGTCGCCGAGCAGCCGCGGCACGGCTACGAGATCATCCAGGAGATCGCCGAGCGGTCCGGTGGCGCCTGGCGCCCCAGTCCCGGCTCGGTCTACCCGACGCTCTCGCAGCTGGAGGACGAGGGCCTGGTCACCGTCGAGAAGACCGACGGGCGCCGGGTCGTCAGCCTCACCGAGGCCGGCACCTCCTACGTCACCGAGCACCGCGCGGAGCTCGACGCCGTGTGGGCGTCGGTCGGCCAGGATGCCGATGACGAGGGCACCAAGCTGATGGAGCAGCTCGGCCAGCTGCACGCGGCCGCTCAGCAGGTGATCGGCGCCGGCACGCCGGAGCAGGTCACCGCCGCGAGCGCCGCGCTGGCAGAGGCCCGCAAGACCATCTACCGCCTGCTCGCCGAGTAGGTGGCGGCTACCGCCGCCCGTGCGCGGTAACGAGTGCCAGAGCACCCGTTACCGCGCACGACCATGTTCAGCGGTGCTGGAGCGCCAGGTTCGGGTTCCCGGTGGCACTTCCGGCAGGCGGGACGGTGGGCGCTCAGCGGCGGCGGCGGGTGAGCACCTCGCGCAGCGGCGGGACCAGCACGCCCGCCGCGGCCAGGTTGCGGCGTGCCCGGCGGCGCGCGATCAGCACGCCGACCAGCGCGAAGGCCCAGACCACGTACTGCACGGTCCACGCCACGCGGAATCCGTCCGGGGTGTAGCCGGTGGGGCCGAGCGCCACCCCGATCCCGAGCGCCACCAGCAACGACGCCAGGAAGCCGCCCACGTTGACGATCCCGACCGCCGTGCCCTGGCGGTGGCCGGGGTTGAACGTGCGCGCGTAGTCGAAGCCGATCATGGAGCCGGGGCCGCCCAGTGCGAGCACCGTCACCAGCAGCACCAGCAGCCACACCGGCGCGGGCGGCGGCACCAGCAGCACGACGGTCCACATCGACGCGGTCAGCCCCATCACACCCAGCACGAGCCAGGAGCGCCGCAGCGGATGGCGTGCGGTGAACTCGCCGAACAGCGGCCCGGCGGCGATCCCGACCCCGACGAAGAGCGTGAGCAGCGCGCTCGCCTCCCCGGACGTCAGGCCCTGGCCGGCCACCAGATACGGCACACCCCAGAGCAGCGCGAACACGGTGCCGGAGAACTGCGTGCCCATGTGGGTCCACAGGCCCAGCCGGGTGCCGGGCTCCCGCCAGGACTGGCCGAGACCCTCGAGCACCTCCCGGGGTGACGCCGCGGGCGGGGGCGCGGGCGCGCCCGGCGGCCGGTTGCGCAGCACCGCCGCCACCGCGATCGTGACGGCGACACCGAGCGCAGCGGCCGAGACGAACGCGGTGGTCCAGCCCGGCCCGTGCAGCAGCGCCGCGAACGGGATGGCCGAGAGCACCTGTCCGAGCTGGCCGAGCAGGCCGGTCATCTGCGTCATCAGCGGCACCCGGCGCACCGGGAACCACGCCGACACCACCGACAGCACGCTGATGAACGTCAGGGCGTCACCGGTGCCCACGAGCACCCGGGCCACGATCGCGAGCGGGATGCCCTCGGCGAACGCCAGCACCAGCTGGCCCGCGGCCATGGTGAGCGCGCCGACGATCACCAGCCGCTTGGCGCCGAACCGGTCGAGCAGCACCCCCGCCGGCACCTGCAACGCCGCGTACACCAGCAGCTGGAGCACCACGAACCCCGACAGGACGGCCGGCACGGCGTCGAAGCGGGCAGCCGCGTCGAGGCCGGCGACCCCGAACGAGGTGCGCTGCATCACGCCCACGAGGTACGCGGCGAGCCCGACCGTCCAGACGGCCCATAAACGTCGTTGCTGTGTCATCTCGGACCCAATGGTGCGGGACACCGGCCCGGAAAGGGATGCTGTGCGGGGAGTTTCACGTTGTGGCCTGGAAGTGGCCGTGCGCAAGACGTCGAGGAGGTACGCGGTGCTGGAGCCTGCGGAGCTGTACGAGGTGGCACCGGACGCCCCCGAGCTGACGGCGCCCGGTCCCGAGGGGTCCGACGCCGACGGGCCGGTGTTGCTGGTGGCGCTGGACGGCTTCGTCGACGCCGGGAACGCGGCACGCCTCGCCGTGGCGGCCCTGCGGGACGACCGGGACGCGCGCGTCGTGGCCACGTTCGACATCGACCAGCTGATCGACTACCGGTCGCGGCGCCCCCCGCTGCGGTTCGAGACCGACCGGTGGGCCGGCTACACCGCACCCCGTCTCGACGTGGTGGCGCTGTCCGACACCGACGACACCGGCTACCTCCTGCTGTCGGGCCCCGAGCCGGACACGCAGTGGGAGCGGTTCTCGGCTGCGGTCGCGCAGCTCGTGGAGCGGCTCGGCGTCCGGCTGGTGATCAACCTGACCGCCATCCCGATGGCGGCGCCGCACACCCGCCCCATCGGCGTCACGGCGCACGGCACGAAACCCGAGCTCACCGAGGGCCACGAGGCGTGGTTCGCCACGGCCGAGGTGCCCGGAAGCGCCGTCGCCCTGATGGAGTTCCGGCTCGGCGAGGCCGGCCACGACGCGATGGGCTTCGCCGTGCACGTGCCGCACTACCTGGCCCGCGCCGAGTACCCGCAGGCCGCGCGGGTGCTGATCGACCACGTCGGGCTCGCCGCCGGGCTCTACCTGCCCACCGACGCCCTGTCCAAGGCCGCCGAGCAGGCCGAGGTGGAGATCGCCGAGCAGGTCGCC
>JBBQEF010000030.1:0-28612 GCA_038320445.1 Mycobacteriales bacterium | reverse complement strand
CCCCGCCGCGGCCGCGGCCCCAGCCGTGCCGCCGCTGGCGGCGGTCGCGCCCCCTCTCCCTGCGGCAGCGGGACTTCCGGCCGCTCCGCTGCCCGCGCCGCTCGGTCCCGCCGGGCCCCCGCCGGGCCCGCCGCCGCCCGGTCCGCTGCCACCGGGTCCGTTCCCCGGCCCGCCACCGCCGGGGGCCGGCCCGCCCGGCCCGCCTGACGGGGGGCCGCCTGCACCGGTGGGCCCGGTGCCGGGCCCGGTCGTGGTCATGCCCGAACCCGCGCGCAGCGCCGCGATGGACGCGGCGCCGGTGGCCGCCGCCGCGATCGCCCCTGTTGCCCCGGCCCCGCCGCTGGCCTGCACCTGCGACCAGGCGAAGAAGCGCATCAGCGCGGGCAGGGCGATCACCGCGAGCACCAGCACCATGAGTCCAGCGAACACGGTGGTGAGGTCCTGGCCCTCGCCCATGAAGGTGAACCCGGCGGCGAATATCAGCGCCGCGATGGGCTTGTACACGACCAGCGCCGCGAGCGGGGAGATGTAGCGGGGCAGCCACGGTCGGGTGGTCTCATTCATCGATCCGGATGCGGCAATCGGCATCAACCCGGCCAGCACCAGGATGCCGCCCTGGCGCAGCAGACCCAGGAACCATTGAAGCGCCCCGATCACCACCGCGACCGCACCGATGGTCAACTCCAGGAAGGGGTTCGTGGCGAAGGCCGGGGTCGCGAACAGTCCCTTCATCCGGCCCGCGAACTGCCCGACGCTCTGCGTGGCCAGCCAGTCGGCGAACTCGTCCCCGCCCTTGACCACGGTCGAGAGCAGTACGAGACCGACTGCCGTGACCACCACGTACTTGAGCAACCCGAGACCGACGTTGAGCGCCGGGTCCTTCCGCCGGGAAAGGGTCATGCGCAGGGCCTGGTTGAGCACGGAGGCGGTGAGCACGATCGCGGCGATCGGCAGGGTGTACTGCTGCAGGCTGTGCACCGCGGCGTTGTCGGGGTCGACCGACGGCGTGTGCAGCCACCAGGTCATGGCGTCCCCGATGACGGTCGCGGCGGCCTCGGCCGCGGCCTGGGCGATGCGGTCGAACACACTCAGCGCGGCGTCGCCGACATGGCAGTTGAGATCGAGGACCCCACAGCTAGAGCTAGGCATGGGTGCTCCCCAGCGTGGTGAACCCGTCGACGGAGATGACCAGGCGCGGCGGTGGCGGCGGGCACTGCATCCGCCAATCCCCGCCGGTCCACTGCAGGGTGCGGTCGAAGGCGGCGTAACCGCCCTGGCTGGTGGCCTGTGGCGAGCGGGCCGCGATCGTCACCTGGACCAGGTCCCCGCCCGCCGCGCCGCCGCTGACCCGGTAGAGGAACTCGGAGGCGACTGTGGAACCGGCGACCGCCTCGCTCGACTGGGTCATGATCGCGGCCACGGTCGCGTCGGAGCCGTCGACGCACTGCTCGCGGGCGGTCGTCTCGTAGACCAGTGGTCCGGCGGCGCCGGTCAGGCGGGTGCTGATGTGGATCGCCGCCAGCGCCGCGCCGAGCTCGTCGTGGCTGAACCCGGTAGCCATCCCGTCGCCGTCCCGGCGGGGCCCGTGTGCTGCCGAGATCGGCACCGGCTCGCCTCCCACCCGGTCCCAGCGCACGATGACCACGGGGGCGGGGCCGTCGGTGACCGACGTGCTGTCGCTGGTGGCGCGCCCGACCAGCACCGCCACCACCACGAGCAGCGCGGCCAGCGGGAGCGCGATCAGAACGGCGGTGTGGCGGGAACGGGGGGAGCGGGACCCGTCACCGGAGATGAACGCCATCGTGGAGCAACCTTTCCTCGACATCTGGGCTTCGGGCTGTGTGAGCAGGTCTTAGGCGGAAGGTCGGGCCGGCGTCAGAGGATGAAGACCCCGACCAGGCCGGCCGCCGAGGCCGCCAACGCCAGGCCCCCGATCACCCACACCGCGCCGGCGACGCCATCGGCGGCCATCGCGTTCCGGTTGCGGCGGCCGATGATGATCTGCATGGCGCATATGAGGAGTCCAACGACCCCTGCGGCCAGCACCGCCCACTTTCCCCAGGACACCACCGTGTCGGCGATTGGGCCCAGACCTGGCGGTATCGCAGGTTTCGGGTTCGGGATCAGGGCCATCACAGTTGCTCCTTGTCATCGACGGCCCGGGGCGTGGCGCCCCGGCGGGGATGTAGCTGGCGCCCGCACCACAGCGACCGGGTCGGCTCTTCCGGGTGCGGGCCGAGCTCGCCCGCCTACCGGCACGAGGGCTGTCCCTGCCGCCACCGCCGCCAGCCGCGGGCCGGGCTGGCCGCGGTTCTCCGGTCCGGTGACCGTGACGCGGGCAGGGGCGGCGGACAGGGGGGCGGGGGTGCGGACATGGCCGTTGGTCTGGCTCCCCGCCAGCCGTGCCTCCAGGTGGGCAGCCAGCTGGCCGGCGGCCGCGACGAACGCCCTGGTACCTCGGGTGTCAGCCTGCGCGAGCAGGCGGCCGGTGAGAGCTCCGGCTGCTGATCGATGTGGGTGGTCGTCGCCGCGCCACATCTCGACGAAGGGCAGCAGCACGACCCCGCTCACGAGGCCCTCGGTCATTCGTAACCGGTGCTGGGCAGTGCGGGGCAGCCCTACCCGAGCCTGATCGGCCACCACGGCGAGCAGCGGGGCGGGCCCCGGGGCGGTCGCCAGCGCCCGCTGCGCGCAGCCCAGCGACCACATCGTCGGGCGAGCCACGATGACGTCGACCGGGTCGCCGCGCCGGTAGATGCCCATGTCCCGTCCACCCATGGCGGCAGCCACCGTCGTGGTTCCGACCCCGCCGGTGACACCGGCCACGCGTGGCAGGTCCCGCGCAACACTGTCAGCCACGGCGACCCACCTCTCAGGATAGTATAGACAATGAAGTATAAAACGATACTATCGTAAGTGTCTATGGGCAAAGATGCGAAACTACTGGAGCAGTTGAGCGCTGTTCGCGGGCGACCGCGGCCCGCGAGTGTCGTCGTCGGGGTTGCCGTCGTCGTGCTCGTCGTGGTGGCCGCGGCGGTCGCCGGTGTGGGGCCAGCCGCTGACCGCGCCGCGGGTTCCGTCCCGCCCACGGCGGTGGTTCCCGCTCCGAGTGGTGGGGGGGCCAGGCCGCGTGCACCTCTACCTGCGCTGCCGAGTTCCGATCCTCGCGATGTCGCGGTGGCGTGGCTGCAGGCGTATCGCACGGCTCGTTACGACGAGGCTCCTCACGCTTGGGCTGGGCGGGTTCGCCCGCTCGTCACCGCCTCGCTGGCCGCGTTCTACAGCCGTAGCCAGGAAGGTGGCGCCGGGGCAGCCTGGGCGCAGCGGGTCGCGGCCCGCTGCGACTCCGCGGTCGAGATGCCGACGGCGGTGGTGCCAGCCGAGGCTCCCCGTACCAAGAATGTCGTGATCGTGCAGGTGGTGGCCACACTGCGGACCCGATGCGCCGTGGGCGGGATCGGCGGTGGGAACAGCGGGACGGTCTCGGCCGGGACGGAGGCCGTCGCCGCCACGCTGAAGATGCAGCGCGGGCCCGACGGGCTCTGGCGGGTGGCCGCACGAGAGTTCTGAGTACCCCTGCTCTGGCTTGCCGTCAAAGGCTTGCCCACCCCACTGCCATGAGGCCACGTCCGTAACGATGAGACCGTCGCAGAGCGCCGTGGGTCCTTGACGCGCAGGCCTGTAGGTGGCGCTCGCGCTTCGGACCGCGGGCGCTCCTTGCCCCCCGGACGCCGGCCCGGTTCGGTCAGCCACCCAAGACGGCGGCGCCGGCTCGGCCACCCTCGCCCGCCGTCGCGGACCTGACGGCTGTCCCGCGCATCTCTCTACTGCCGTGAGTTGATCTGGCTCGGGTCAATGACGACGCCCCCAGGCACACGCCTGTCCTGACGAACAGGCACCCACAGCTGCACCCAGATTGCGGGCGCCGCGACCCACCACCCCAGCGCGACCGGCGCCGGCGCCGACGAAGGCTGTCGCCCCTGAGCGCGGGGCGTGATCGATGACGCAGGGTAAGGCTGCCGGTGGCGCGGATGCCCGTCTGCACGCAGGTAGGGGACGACGCGTACCCGCATGTCAACCCTCAGGAGATCGTCAACCACCGTCGTCGTCCCGGCCACCGCGATCTCGGCACGCTGTCGACCGTGCCCATCCCAGCCCAGCCCACCGTCGGCCCCAGGCGGGAGATAGCTGGTCAGCGCCCTCCACCGCTGCGCCGGGTCGTCCTCGTCGTATGAGAGGTAGTCAAGCGCGAACATGGTCGCGACCTGGACGCCTGCAGCCAACGATGGCTCAGCTGTGCGGGGTACGGGGGAAGGCCCGACCCTCTCAACAGCAGGTCTGGCATGCCCACTCGGCTGCCCGGTCGGTGGCCCAGCCACGTCCGCACCTTGGTCGTCCAGCCGAGGCTCTGGGTGGCCCGGGTCCTGCCCGCCCGCTTCGGTGTTGGTCACGACCGGCTCAGAAGGGGATCCGAGGGGTGAGCTAACGGGGAGAACGGGCCGGACATCATCGCCTGACGTGAGGGGCGGGAACCAGCTCGGCGGCCCCTCGTTGCGCACGCGGCCCCTCATATTCCGTGCATCCTGGCACTCGAACCGCCGCGCCGAGGTCGGTGAGTCATCGGGTCTCCTTCGCGCCGCCGGTGGGTGTGGCTCGTGGGCTGGAAGCACCACCATTGTTACGATAGTATAGGGCGCGGGAGTGGTGTGTGTACTTCTGAGGGCATTGTTTCGTCTCCGACCCCGTACATGAGTACGATGCGCAGCAGCCTGGGAGGAGCCGGATGGAAGCGGTGGTGATGAGTCCCACGTCTATGGTCGGGAGTGACCCGGACCAGGGGAACGTGACACGCGCCCCGCTGGCCGAGGTCGACCGCAGTGGGGACCCGCACGAGCTGCTGACCGCAGCGCAGGCGTCGCGGCTCCTAGGCCACAAGACTCCGACGGCTCTCAACGCTGCCATCAGAACCGGGCGATTCATCGAACCCGACCGGACCGAGACGCTGGCCTCGGGACGCGGGCGCAGGCTCTATAGCCGACGCCGCCTCTGGGCGTTCGCGGACAACCGGCCCGCTTCGTGGCCCACGCGGGCCAACCGTGTCGGCACCGTCACCGAACGGCTGGCCTATCTGTTTGCGGTGGTTCACGCACCGGGTGCCCGGCCCTACACAGCGGGTCATGTGTCCCGCTGGATTAGGGCCGACGGCGTCGGCGAACCCATCTCGGCCGTATACATCAGCAAGCTGCTCAACGGGGACCGAGAGCCGACCACACGGTTCCTGCCGGGGCTCGCCCGCTTCTTCGGGGTCCCCCCGGAGTTTTTCCTCGTGCAGGACCCACCCCCGATCAACGGTCCATGGCTGGACGTGCAGATCCGGCTGCGCGGCGACGGTCTGCAGACGATGCTGGCGGATGCGTCGTCGCTCGCACCGCCCGCCACCGCGGCGCTGCAGGACGTCATCACCAGCCTGTTGCGGGCCGAAGGACGAGAGGTCTTCGACCCTGAAGTGTGGGATGAGGAGCAAGCCCTGCCCGCGCTGATCGCCTCCGCTGGGCAGCTCTCGCCCGCCTCTCGCTCCTCAATCGCCGCCATCATCGCCAGGCTCGCCGACGTGGAGGCGCGCCCCGGGGGCCGCCGCAGCTCGGCGCCGGACCGCTCGGCTGTCTGAACCGCCGCCGCCACCTGCTGATCTGAGCAGGTCGTCAGACGGCGCCGCAGGCCGCGGCCTGCATCTCTGCTCGGGCGCGGTCCAGACGTCGCGCAGCGTCATCGAGCAGTGCACCAGTGGCGGTCCCCGTGACCCCAGCGCCCATCGCCTGCACGATGGCCACCGCCGCCGCCGCGAGCTCGTCGCGGTACCGGCACGAACACGCCCCGGGCGGGTCTGCGTACCCGCCGGCTGCCGGGCACCCCCGGTGGTCACCCCGAAGCCCGTTGCCCGCAGGCTCGTCCACCATGCGGTCTCCCCTGATCAACTGGAACCGGTGCTGAGTCGTCACGTCGTTGTCCCCGCCCGAATTCCTCTCGCCCGGTCTGGGAGACCCCACCGGAACTGGTCGGCGACATGCGCGGCCAAACTCAGGAAGGCCGCGCTCGTTCGAGGTTGCAGTCGCGTAGGGTCCAGCGGCCCGCCTCCTGCTAGATGCGGATCGGCGGGGATCTCCACGACCGCGCGGCATCGAGCCGCGAGGTACCCACGAAGGGCGCGGCGATCGACCTGCGGGTGGCTGTGGTGTCCGGAAAGCACCACGATCGCCTCGCCGGCCAGCGCCGGCTCATGCCGCCGCAGCCAGTCCAGCGTCCGGTCCGCCGCCGCGGCGCCGTCGACGCTCGCCGTCGCCGCCACAACGATGGTGTCGGCCTGAGCCACCGCAGCCAGGGTGGCCGGCTGCTCCAGCAGCGCTGCGGTGTCAGTGAGGATGATGTTGTAGAAGCGCGACAACGTCGCGACGAGCCGGTGGTAATCCACCGCGCCGAGCGCTCCAGGCGGCGCATCTCGCCGATGGGACGAGGCGAGGACGTCCAGGTTCCCGACCCGGCCGGTGAACGCGGCGAGGTCGGCATGTGACTGGATCCGCCCCAGCTGCGCGAGCAGGTCACCGGCGGGCGCCGTGGGCGTCGCTCCCAGGAGCCTGCCGGCCAGCGTGCCGACCTCGGGATGGGCATCGACGGCGATCACATGATCGCCGCGGGCCTGCGCCAACTTCTGCCCCAGGCCCGCGGCGATGGTGCTGCGCCCAACGCCGCCCTTACTGCCGACGACGGCGATCGCATGCCAGCCACCGAGCTGAGCAACGACCCGGCCGAGCCGGTCCGCGAGCTCCCGGTCCGCGGCGGTGACCCGCAGCCGCAACCGGCCTCGGCTCGCACGGTGGAGCCGACCACGCCAGCCGGCGCGGGACCGGGGGCCGGGCGAGGCGAGCCTTCGCTCGACGCCGGTGCCGGACGCGGCCGGGCCATCAGTGGACGCGCCATCGCCGCCACGGCCGTGGTCGGCGCCGACCACGGTCAGGCGGGGCCGAGGGCGCCATTCCGGTCCGGTCGATCCGCTCACTCGAGCCCACCTCTCCCGCTCCACCTGAATCGGCTGCTCACGGTCAGACCGACCGTTACCGTGTGTCCCACAACCAGTTAGACGAGATCGCCACGGTGGCCGGTTCAGCTTTGATCGTCCCGAGTGCGTAGATCCCATCCGCCCAGGCCGCACCGGAGATTCGGGGACCGGCGCCGCGGGGACACCCGCTCAGGTCACCGCAGCGGTGCTCGGCGTCGCGCGGATGCGTTCTCCCCGGTACTGGACGCGCGTGCCAGCGAGGGTCTGCCATCGGGAATCGGCGACCCGCTTAAGTCACCGGGACGGAGATCGGCACTGATCCGTCGGCGTCCCGAACCGCGATCGCGCGGATCAGCGCCGGGTCCAGAATCACCGAACCGCTCAGCTGCGCCCCCTGCTCCTGACCTGCGCCGCCCACGATCCATTCAGCCACCGACCGCACCGACCCATCGGCCGCCACCAGCACCAGCGTGCAGCGATGCCCCGATGGCAGGCCCGCAACCGTGGCCGCCACCTGAACCCACCCTGCCCTCGGTGAGAGCCTCGCGTTGAGGCGAACCTGCTGACCGGCCCAGTCAGCGCTGCCTCGCGCCACCACAGCTGCCGGGCCGTTGAGATCGGGCCCGCTCAGCGCCCCGACTTCCGCCGGGGGCGCGCTGATCCTTCCCGCCACCGCTCCCATCCCGACGAGGACAGCGGCGGCGCAGGCAGCGGCCAGCACTCGCCCGACTCGATGCAAGCGCCGGGGTGCTCGACGGTCGTCGATGCCGACTTGGCGCATCACACGGCGCATGGTCAACTCCGACGCCGCACCGTCGAGGAACATCTCAGGCGGCACCGCCCGCAGCTCAGCATTGATGCTCCGCAACTGCGTGAGTTCGCCGCGACAGCTGGCACATCCTGCTAGATGGGCCATCACGGCCGGATGATCCCCTGGATCGAGCAGGCCCGCGGCCAGCGCCGCGACATCACCCAGGTCATGCTCGGTCACTCTCGGCCACCTCCCACGGCGTAGGTCGCGACGTATCGAGCGGTGCCATCGCCTCCCGCAACGCGCGCAGAGCGTAATAGGTCCGAGACTTCACGGTGCCGGTCGGGATGCCCAGCGCGGCGGCGGCCTGCGCCATTCCGCGGTCGTGCAGGTAGATCTGCTCCAGGACGGCGCGGTGCGGCGGGGAGAGCCGCTTCATCGCCGCGTGCAACGCCACCGCAGTGCCGGTGCGGTCAGCGTGGTCGGCCACCACCTGCTCAGCTCCTTCGACACCGAGGATCTCCCGACGGTTGCGACTCAACCTGGCGCGGTCGATGACGATCCGATGCGTCACAGTGAGCAGCCACGCTCGTACCACGCCGGAGCTGTTGGCGAGCACGTCGAGGTTCTTCCACAATCGGATGAGCACCTCCTGTGCGACGTCGGGTGCGGCACCAGGATCGTTGAGGTAGCGCGTTGTCCAGCGGCGTGCACAACCCTCGACGGCGGCGCCATGCTCGGCACAGGCAGCGCGAAACAGGTCCTCGTCGCCCCGCCGGCGTCCGCTCGTCACGTCCGGCCAACCAACATCGACAACTGCGACCAGGCCGCCGAGGCGCCCACCGCCGGACAAGCGGGGATTGGACGTGGCGAGCTCTCGCGCTCGCCAGATCCGGTCGCCAACTGTCCGCTCCCCTCAGCCTGCAGACGCTCTCCTGCCTGCACCACCCCGGACACAACAGGCCCCCCACGCCGGCGCGGATCGGTCGCTCCGACGGAGTCGGCCGTCCCCACGCCGTCAACGAGCCAGCCTCGATCAATGGCTCTGTCAGCAGTCTGATGGCGCAGCTACACCATAAACTGGTGTGATGGATAGGGCTAGCCATGAATGCAGCTCCCGCTCTGCACGGCAGGTCTCGGACCAGCGTGCGGCCTGATTTCGGCGCTCGCTGGTGACGATCCAAGCTAGGATCCGCGTTCACAACAGTTTACGCTAGCCAGAGGCGTCCCGTACCTCGGTGGATGCCGAACATGCGTTCAGCCTGGCGTCGGGAAGGTCGTCGATGTCCCACCTCGAGCAGGGTGCCGTTGTGGCGCCCGGTGCCCTCATCGTCGTAAGGCCAGACCCGTTCCCGGGCGCACGCGGCGCCCACATCGATCTCCTCCCGCGGGTGGACCCTGCGGGGGCGGCGTCAGCGGCCGCGCCCCCCGGGGAGGAGCCGCTCGAACGGTCAATCCGACATGCGCTGTGCACGTGAACCCATTCTGGTCTCTGATCACCAGCGTCGGCGGGTGGATGTTGGCGCAGCCCGGGTCCTGGCTGCCTTGGGTCGGGGCGGTCGTCCTGGTGGCGGCGAACTGGTCCAACGTGACAGGTACCTGGCGCGGGCACTGGGGTACCAACGTGGTGACCTGGACCATTTGGGCCGGCCTGGCCTGGGTGGCGTTGCTCGCGCAGATCCAACTGGGTGCGCAGGTCGGCGTCGCGCTGCTGATCCCGGTCACGGCTGTCTCCACGGTGGTCGCCGCCGGCGCGTGGTGGGTGCGCCGGCAGGTCGAACGGGGTCTACGCCCGCCACGCGCGGTCGGCGAGCAGCCGTGGCAGCGGTGGATCAACCGGGTGTGCGCGGCCGGGGCAGGGCTGGCGTTCGTGGCTTTGCTTGCCTCGACGACGGGGCTGGTAGGGACCTCCAGCCGGGAGGCGTTGGTCCTGACCATCATCACCGACGGGATCGCCGCGATCCCGACGGCGTTCTCGGCGGGGCAGGATCCGCGCGGGCAGCCGTTGCCCTGCTTCACCGGCGGTGTTGCGGCGGCACTGTGCACCCTCGCCGCCGCCCCGACCTGGTCGTTCGACCAGGTCGGGTACGCCGCCTACCTGAGCATCGCGTGCTCGGCCGTCGCGATCATCATCGTGCTGGGCCGGGCGCGGCTGCGGGCCCGTGAACTCTCATCACCTGCACCGACGGCTGATCCGCCGCCGCAACCGGAGCTCCGTGTGCCTGGCGGGGTGCAACCAGCAGCGGTGCGGAGTCGACCCGAGACCGTGTGGGTGCCAGCGTCGGTGCTGACGGCCGCTCTCGACCCCGCGGCGGCCCGGTCGGCCGACGAGCTGTACCGGGCGGGGCGACGTGACGGCTGGCCGGACCGCGCCGCGGGCTGGCGCCCCGACGCCGCCGGCTACGGGGCCACGCCTTCCACCGGTGTATTCCCCGGAGACTGGGCGGGTCACGACCCGGGATGGCCCGCCGCGAGCATGCCGAATGGCCGGGCCCGGTAAGAGGCGCACCCGCACGGCCTGCTCGACCAGCTCACCGCCGCGAATGGCTTCGGTGGATCACGCCGGTCCCGGGGAGTCGGCGACCCATGCCGCAGGCGGCAACGCTCCGCCCGGTCCGTGACCCGCGCCAGGTCGGGGCGGGCGAATCGGCGCCAGGATCGTCGACGCGTCGACGCTCAGCTGCCCGTCGCGCACCGCCACCAACACGTCGAGCTCCAACCACATCCTGTCCCTCGCCGACCATGCCGGGTCGTCCGGCGCCGGGGCGGAGCAGGGCATGAACGGATCCTCCGGCGCGCGATTCGCGGGCAGCACTGCCGCGGACGGCCGCGGCCGCGGCGGGACCCCGGCCGCGGCGAACAGGGCGACCTGTACGGCCACGGTCACCCTGATCAGGCCACCCCTGTGCTGCAGGGCGCCTGGCACGATCAGCTCCACTCGTTGCCGACCGCGGCCGGTCCATCCGGCCCGGGTCGCGGCCGCGAGCGGGAGGCCCGGCAGATAGCCGGCC
The DNA here is from genome assembly GCA_038320445.1 of Mycobacteriales bacterium. GTDB lineage: Bacteria > Actinomycetota > Actinomycetes > Mycobacteriales > Pseudonocardiaceae > Pseudonocardia. Next base: position 17,796 of record JBBQEF010000030.1, on the reverse strand, counting down.
AGCGCGAGGCCGCGGCGCTGAGGAGCTTTCTCGTCCCAGGACAGGTAGTCGGCGGCGAATGCACCGGCGAAGGCCCGTGCACTGTCAGTGCAGGTAGCTGTGGGCGCGCCGACCGGCGGCGGGCCGCTGCCGTCGTCCAGGACAGGGGTCGTCGCCTGGGCGGTGGCGCCACGTGGTGGGCGGTCCTGCGAAGTCCGGTCCTGGGATCGGCGGGGGGCCGCGACCGGTACCGCTAGTCGCAGCCACACCGCCCCATCCGAGGTGCGCAGGCGTAGCCGAAGTTCGACCTCGAGCATGTTGGACGCGACCGGCGTGACCGCGCCCACGAGCACGAGGTCGGGTATTGCGGTCTCAGCTCCGACCCGCCAGCGGTGGCCGGCGACGGCATCAACGGCGCGGCGAACTGCCGCGTCAGGAGGAGGTCCGCCCGCGAGGTGGGCTTCGCCCAGGTCGGGCCGGGGCGACGTGGTCACCGCGGCCGGGGCCGGTTAGGCCCCGGCTCGTACCCGGGGGCGGGGCGGAGCGGGGCAGGGCGGTCGAAGTCGTCGCCCACGGCGGCGGCGAGCGCCAGCGCGGCATCGAGCGTTCGTCGATGCAGGCGGTCGAGTTCGATGAGCGACCCTGCCGCCAAGTGGGGGTCGGCGGGGATGTGCACGACTTCCCGGCAGCGGGCGGCGAAGTGCGCGGCAACGGCGGTCCTGTCGATCTCGGGGCTGACCCGGTCATACGACAGGGCGACCACCGCGCCGGCCACCAGTGCCCCATGGCCGTGCGCGGTGAGCCAATCCAGGGTTTTCGCAGCCCGGCTGGCCGCATCGACCGTGGGGGCTCCGACGAGGATGAGGGTTCTGGTGGCATCGAGCGCGCCGCGCATGGCCGAGTGCACCACGCCGGTGCCCGAGTCGGTGATGATGACGTTGACAAATCGCTGCAGCAGGGCCATGACCATCTCGTACTCGCGCTGGTTGAACGCCTCGGACATCGCCGGGTCCTGCTCGGAGGCCAGCACCTGCAGTCGACCAGCCAGGCCGGTGTAGCGGGCGAGATCGGTCAGGGACTCGACCCGGTCGAGGTCGGTGAGCAGGTCTCGGACGGTCCGCGCCACCCTGCGTCCCAGGATCCGGTCAGCGAGGGTGCCGGCGTCGGGGTTGGCATCGAGTGCCAGTACGCGGTCGCCGCGGTGCTCAGCGAGCACCAGGCCGAGCAACGCCGCCATGGTCGTCTTCCCGACGCCGCCCTTCATCGAGACAACAGTGACCTCGTGGCACCCCGCCAGCGGAGTTGTGATCCGCTGCATCCACGCATGCCGTCGCGCTTGCACGGCGGAGGGGCCCGGGTTGACCCGCCCGCCCGTGGACACGTAGAGCATCCCTCGCCAACCACCGGTCGGGCGCGGGCGGCGACTGGTCGAGGGGAACGGTTCGGCCGCGGCCGGAGCGAACCCGGCCGCACTGCGCAGAGAGGTGCCGCCGGCGGCGAGCGGCGGCCCGAACGCGGCGGTCCACGGGACGATCCGACTGTCGCGCGGGATGGGTGGATCACCCCACACCCGTGGTGGGCCGGGGCCGCCGCCACCGACGGCGACACGATGGTCCGGCTCGGGGCCCGCAGCCGCCGCTTGCCTCGTCCACGGCAGCACGACATCGGCGGTGGTGTGGTCGTCCCAGCCGCGCAGCAAGGTCTGGTCGGGCTCGTCGTCGCTCATGGCCGGCTACCAGACTCCGCCGAGCCGCCGGCGGCCCCGAGGTCGACGAACACGGCGCCCGAGCGGCTCCGCCGCACTGGGACGGACATTCGATACCAGATCGCGGCTTCAGCCACCCAGCCGATCGCAGCGGGTGGCGGCGCGGACGCCAGCACCGCGTCGCCCCGTACCGCCCCCGTCCCCTGCGCTGCGGGTGGCGTCCCCGGTCCGGTCGGCTCGGGGAGCCCGGCCGCGGCGGGCAGCAAGCGGTGGTAGGGGGTGACGCGTACACGGACATCGACCCAGCACAGGGCGCCGTCGAGGTGGTGGCGCCCGGCGACCGCGAACTCGGCCCGCTGTCGGCCCTGTCCGGGCCAGCCGTGCCCGTGGCTCGACTCGGCGAATAGGTAGCGGGCCAGGACCTGCCGCCACCGGTCCGGGTCCTCCTGGTCGAACGACAGGTAGTCCATCGCGAAGGTCACGGCGAGCTGGGCTGTCTCGTCGCGTTCGTCGTTGCGTTCGTCGCGGTCCATTGGCGGACCGGGGGAGCGGGCGGAGCCCACACGGGCGCCGGCGTGGCCCGCGCCGCCGCGAGCGGTGCTCGGCGCCGGTGCGCGGGGCGCGGGGCTCACGCAGGTACCGCAACTGTCAGCGCGGTGGCCATCAGCAGACGCTGCCCGGCGAGATGGGCCCGGGCCCAGGCCAGGGTCGTCGGCCGCGTAGGTGATGCCCCGCGGTCGCGCGGCGGGGAGACGCCCAGCACCAGCCGATCACGGCTGTAGCCGGATGGACTCGGCGCCGTGCCGGGACAGGGTGAGAGTGCACCCGGGGCACCGCGCCTGCCCGTGATCGGTGTACTCGGAGCGGTTGAGGATCACGACGTCGACCGAGTCCGGCTTCTCGGCGCGGCGCACCCACCAGCGGGTCCGGCGGCGCTGTGCCCGAACCGCAGCCCGAACCCGCGGGTGGAAGCTCAGCAGCTCGTGGCCCGTCTCCGTCTGCTCGACCACGACAAAGCCCCATTGCGGGAGCGGTTTGTCCCACCACCGGCCTCCGAGCCGCGCGGCCCCGGGAGGCGGCTGCTGTCGCGTCGGGCCCTCTGTGATCACGCGGATGCCTGGCGGGGAAGGTCGGCTACCTCGGTCAGGAAGTCGTCGACGTCGCCGCGGGTCACCCCCGGGGGGGTGACCACGTGGTGCTGGCCGTCGTGCCCGAAGATGCCCCACCGCCACACCAGGTCCCGGGGGAGCGGGCTGTCGATCACGACGGTCATGGCCCACGGGTGGCGCCATGCCCGATAGCCGAGGTCGACTAGCGCGCCCTGTGTGTAGGCGGCCAGGTCGCGGGCGGCGGCGAACCGGGCCCGGTGCTGGTCGTCACTGATCGCGGTCAGCGCGTGGCGCAGTCGCCGCGCGGGGCCTCCGGGCCGGCACCCGGAGACGGTGACATCGATGTCGCCGGTGTAGGGCACGCGGCGGTGTCGCAGCCGGTCCACCACCTCGTGGCGGGCCAGCAACACCCCGCACGGCTCCCGCGTCGCCCACGCCTTATGCCCACTGGTGGACCAGCTGTCCACGCCTTCCAGCTGCGCGACACCGAGCGGGTGACGTGCGAGCGCGAGCGGACCCCCCGCGAACGCTGCGTCGAGGTGCACGTACACCCGGGTAATCCCGGCCGTCGCGAACGCCTCCCGGACCGCGGCGACATCGTCGAGACCCTCATGCTGGGTGGTGCCGAGGGTGAGCATGATGATCGCGCCCCGAGAGCGGTCCACGGCGGCGATCAGCGCGTCGACGCGAATGTCCCCGCCGGGACCGGCCGGGACCGCCACGGCCTCCACCCGCGCCTTCCACGCCGCCTTGGGGATGCAGGTGTGCGCGGCCGTCGAGTGGTAGAGCACCGCGTCCGGGTACATCTCACGCCCGGCCTGGACCCCCCAGTCCAGGGCCTCCGTGGAACCGGTGGGCATGTACCCCCACCGGCTGCCCGGCTTGCCCCCCAATATCTCGACCATGCGGTGCACGACAGCCCGTTCCAGGTGCTTCGTGTTCCGCGACTCCTGGCCCTCGACAAACGGGTCGCCCAGGTTGATCGTCAGCTCGGCCTCGTCGTCGCGGAGGTGATCAAAGTTGAGGTCGAAGGCGGCGGGGGCGCCGAGACACCGACGGCCACCCCGGCCGCGGATCCCCCCGGGTCCACCGACCTCGGCACCGCCGGCGTCGCGTCCGTGCAGGCGCGGCGTAGGGACCGTGGAGATGGGGCCCCGGCTCATGGCGTCGGCCATGGCGCAGGCGGAATCGCGAACGCGTAGCGCCGCTCCGGGTCGGTGTCGTCGGTGAACAACGTGAGTAGGAAGCCCGCGGCGACCAGCCGTGCGCACTCGACGCGCACGGCTGCCGGATAGCGCCCGCAACCTGCAGCAGTGGCCAGCCGCGGGTTCACCTGGCGGCCCGTGGCGACCTGCAGGGTGTCGGTGTCGGCGGCGGCGACCAGCGCCGCCTCCAACGTTCCGGGCCGCCCGCAGAACCTCTGACGCGCGCGTACCTCCCAGACGCTCAGATAGTCCGCTGCAGTGAGATCGACGTGCGGGCACCAAGGATTTCTGACTTCTACCGCCGTTGCGAGGTCGAGGTCGTGGACAGTGCAGATCCCTGTCGGCAACATGCCGGGACGGTCGCAAGCGATCACGGTGCAGAGCCATGCCCCGTCCACCGGCAGGTGCGGCAGCACGGTGATCCCGAGCCTCAGCACGTAGAGCGGGTACCCGGCCTCCACGGCATCGCGGCGGGGCGGCTGTCGCTTCAGGCGGTCGCGCACCGCCGGGCACATCCGCGGTAGCGGCAACTGGTGCACCCCCACAGCAGGCGCCGTCCAGGACACAACGCTCACCGCCGATCCTCGAGCCAGCCGGTGCCCGGACCGAGGCCAGCGCCCTGTCGTACATCGCCGTCAGAGACGGCGCGGTCCGCGTTGGTCAACACCATGTTCCTCCCACCACAACCCGACTGCCTATAAACCCAAGTACGTCAACAGGATCGCACCATGAACTGATGTGAATGACAAGAGAGCTCCGCTCTCGGGCTGCAGAGTTCTCCTGAACAGGCCGGGGCAGCCATTGCCCCTTGTCGATCTGCAAGCTCTAGTGGATGGTGGGCGGGGCCACGAGTGCGGTTCCGCTCATCGCGGTCGCGGCGCCCGGCCCGCGATGCGGGCCGTCGACGACCCGGGCCGGCTCTCGGCCCGACGCCAGGACACCGCTCCGGCGAGGGCGAGGACGATGCCCACCGCCGCGATCGCGGCGATCGTGGCCGCGGGCTCCCACAGGTCGGCGAGTATCCCGCCGCCGAGAACCGCGAGGCCCTGACTCGCGATGATGCCGGAGCCCGCGAACCCTATGGCGCGGCCCCGGATGTGCTCCTGTGTCGCCCGAACGAACGACGCCTGGGCCTGCATCAGGTACGCCGTGGACAGCAGACCAGTCAGGCTCCATGCCCCGACCGCCAGCGGGATCGACGGGTGCCACGCCATCCCGAGCAGCGGGACACCCGCCGCCACCGCCGCAGGCCCGATCAACATCGGCCGCCGGGCGGGCGGGACGAACCGTGCGAACAACCAGGCTCCGACGATGCTGCCGAGCGGCGCTGCCGCCATCAGCAGCCCTACGACCGCTGGGCCGCCGCCAACCTGCGCGGCGTAGGGCGCCGCGAGCGCCTCGGGCACCACGTAGCAGCCGATCATCCAGACCAATGCCAGCAGCGCCCGGCGCCGCGGGTCGGCGAGGATGTCGGCGATGTCCGACGCGGAGCCGCGCCAGCTGCGTCGGGCGGGCCCGTCGACCGGGCTGGGTCGCGGTCGGTCGGTCAGGCCGAGCCGGACGACCAAGCCGGCCGCGAGGAACGTTGCGGCGTCGATCAGCAGGGCTGCACCTGGGGTCAGCGCGGCGACGAGCAGCCCACCCGCCCCGAACCCGATCAGCTGGGCCGTTTGGTTCGAGATCTGTGCGACGGCCAGACCGCGCTCGTAGAGGTCACCGGGCAGCAGGGCGGGCAGCCCCGAGCAACACCACCAAGACGAGCAGCCCGCACAACAGCGGCAGCGAGACCCCGGGGATGGCCATCAGCACGACGGGCCCGGAGCGCAGCAGGTCGCAGGCCAGCATCACCTCTCGCCTGCGGAAGCGGTCGGCTAGACCCGACAGCACCACCCCGCCGACGATCGCCGGCAGGAACGTCAGGGCGTATGTGCCGGCCGCCCACGCCGCCGAGTTGGTTCGATCGAACACCAGGACGGTCAACGCGACGCGCGCCAGCTGGCCCCCCGCCACCGACAGCACATCCGCGGTCCAGACCGCGCGGAACTCCGGGAGCCGGAAGACCGCGGACAGGTTGCGGCCGGCCGGTCCGCGCTGCTTGGCCATCCGGTTGTCCCCCCCGTTGGACTCTCAACCGCTGCCTGTGCGCCGCGGTTGACGTCATCCGGTCGTCGGCGGCCGCGACTTGGGCGAGCGCTGGTGCTGAGCCCAGCCGCGGTCGATCTGGTTCAAGGCCTCGGCCTGCTCAGAGTCCAACGTGCCGGCCCTGAACCTCTTGCGTCGCGAATGGAGCCACGCACCCAGCCGAAAGCCGTCGGGGGTGCGGTAAGACTGCGGAGCCCGGAGATTCCCGTGCTCGCGGTAGTAGTCGCCGGCGGCTGCAAGCCCCTCGGCTCGGCGGGTACCGCGCGGGTTCCACTCGACCCCGAGCGCCTCCAGCGCGGCGGCCCGTTCCGCAGCCAGGGTCCCGCCGCGGTGATCCTGGCGGCGGGTCTCGATCCAGGCGACAAGGTCGATCGTGTCGGTCCGGTATCCGGCCGGCACCCTCACATGGCCGTGTTCGGCGTGGAAGGCTCGCAGTGCCGTCAGGCCCGTCTGCCAGATCCGTTCGGACTGTGACTCCCACTCGACTCCGAGTGCCTCGAGGGCCGCGACCCGGTCTGGGCTCAGCTGGTTGCGTTGCCGGTCGTAGCGGCGCTTCATCAGCCACTCGCCGAGCTTCAGCTCGCCGACACGGAACCCCGGCGGCACATTGAGGTGACCGTGCTCGGCGTGGAACTGCCCAGCTGCGGCGAGGTGGCGGTCCCAGCTGCTGCTGCGCACCGCCCACCGCACTCCGAGCTGTTCGAGCTCGTGATCAACCTGGGCCGGCAACGTCCCGGCTGCGTGGTCGTGGCGGCATCCTCGCAGCCATTCCCCGAGATCGATGTCGGCCTCGCGATGGCGGGCCGGCACGTCGAGGTGCTGGTGGCGGGCATGAAAGCGTCGCGCGGCGACGATTCCGCGGCTCAGTTTCGGCTGATCCCACAGCGGGTCGAGGGCACGTAGCGCGTCGTCGCGGTCTGCCCCCAACTCACCTTGGCGCTGCTCGCGCCTCCGGGTGACCATCCAGGAACCGAGCGCGAACCCGGACGGGGTGACATGCGCGGCGGCCACGTCGAGATGGCCGTGTTGGCCGGTGAATGCGGCGGCGGCGGCCAGGCCGTCCTTCCAGAGGGTCTCGCGCGGATCCCATGAAATGCCCAGCTCGGCGAGCTCGCGTTCGCGCTCGGGAGCGAGGAAGCCGCGGCGGCGGTGGTGGCGCTGCGCCGGGATCCACCGGCCCAGGGCGAACCCCTCGTCGTCGACGTAGTCCGGCGGCACGTCGAGATCCCCCACTCCGGCGTGGTAGCGCCGTGCCGCCGCCAGCCCCTCCCACCAGGGGGATGTCGTGGTGTCGACCAGCTTCGCCGTGATCGCGGAGAGCCACCGCGGGCCCGACAGCTCTTCGGGCATGCGGAAGACGATCCTCGACGGCGGCTCCTGCGCGTAGTCGCCGCCCGCTGCGCGGCGGAAGTCCAGGTCGGCGGCGAGGAGGTCGTCGTGAGCGCGTAGCGCACGCACTACGTGCCACAGCACGTCCCACTCCGGGGAGGCCCCGACGTGGTCGTAGTAGGCGGCCGGGTCGACCTGGTCGTCGGGCAGCAGGATCGGGACGACGACCGTCGCGGTGCCGCGCCCGTCGGGGTGGGGCCGCATAGCGCGACCAACCGCCTGCACGGTGTCTATCACGGATCTCTTGGGCGCGGTGAAGACGATCGCGTCCACTGCGGGCATGTCGACGCCCTCGCCGAGAACCCGCGAGTTCGCCAGGACGGTCCATCCCCCCTCCGGGGGGTGCCGGAGCCTGTCCTTCTTCAGGGCGCGCTGCTCCACCGAATGGAGCCCGGACACATAGTCACTGTGCAGCGGCGCCGCGAAGTCCGGCATCGCCTGGTGAAGGGTTCCTGGCAGGGACTGAGCAAACTCGGCGGCGTCGACGATGCGCGGGGCGAACGCGATGACGCGGCGCAGACCCCACTCCTGAGCGGCGCGCCCCAGAGCGACCTGCACGGCGGCGATCAATGGGCTCGGGCCCACTGCGGACCCGTGCTCGCGTCCCTTGTCCCGTAGCAGCTGCAGGATCTCGCGGCGCGTGACGCCGGTGACGACGAGCCGGTAGTCGTCGAGCCAGCCTTCCTCGATGCCGCGGCTGAACGGGTACTGGTACAGCGCTGGGCCGAACACCGCCGGGTCGTCCATCGTCAGGACCGCGTCACCGCCGCGGCGTCCCTCGCTGCGCATGATGATCCGGGGCGTGGCGGTGAGATATAACCGCCGTGTGGCGGGAAGCCGGTTGTCGTCGTGCACCAGGGCGCCGTGCTTGCCCGCGGAGCCTGCCGTGTGATGGGCCTCGTCGACGATAAGCAGCGCGGCCGGCTCGTCGAGGGCGATCAGGGCTTCCCCGATCCGGCCGGCCGACCGGTGGGTGCCGACGACCAACCGCAGTGACGACCGCTGTGCCGTCGTCACCTGCCGGCGGATCTCGTCGGGCTCGGTCGTCACGGGAACCGGTAGGGCGGCGCGGGCCTCGACCTCTCCTGCCACCGTCTCGTCGCTGGCCACAGCGACGGCGGTGAAGCTGCGGCGGGCGCGGAGTTGCCAGTCGCTCAGGACCTGGGCCACGAGGTCCAGCGTCGGGCACAGGACCACCACCAGCCCGCGCTCCGGGCAGACGTCCTCGGCGATGCGGATCGCGATGATGGTCTTGCCGCTGCCACAGGCCGCCTGGATCTGGCCGCGGCCACCGGCGCGTAGCCCGGCAACCCCGGCGTCGACCGCCTCCACCTGATATGGCCGTAGCTGCCCCGGTGACGTCACTGCTCCACCGGTGTCGTGCCCGGGGCTCGGCGGCGCAGCAACTCGGCTCCCGGCGGGGGAGGTAGTGCTCCGATCGACGATGGGCCATCCTGCTTGGCCGCGCGCAACGACCGGTCGGCGGCCGCCAGGAGTTCGTGCAGTTCCACCGCGTCGCGTGGGCAGATCGCCATTCCGGTCGACGCGGTCAGCGCGGCCGGGCCGGCGCCGGCTGCGCTCGGCAGACCCGCGACCGCGGCGAGCGCGCGCTGCGCCAGCCGGGCGACGTCGGCCGTGTCGGCGGCCGGGGCGAGCACGGCGAACTCATCGGCGCCGAGCCGACCCACGACGTCGCCGTCGCGTCCGCAGTCCTTCAGCGCCCGCCCGACCGCCGCGAGTGCCCGATCCCCGGCGGCGGCACCGTGGGCCTCGTTGAACCGCCAGAACTGGTCGAGATCGATGACAAGCAGGCCTGCTCCTTGCCCGGCCGAGATCGCCCGGCGCAGCGCGCCTTGGGCCGTTCGGTGCCACGCCGAGGTGTTCAGCACGCCCGCATCCTCGCGGGCGGTGGCCTCGAGTTGATGCTCTGCCGTCCCGCGGTCCAGCAGCAGCAGCGCTGGCACCATCAGCACCGCCGTCCATGCCAGGCCGGATCCGAGCAGGTTCGCCAAGAGCACGCCCAGACACGCGGCGGTGACCTCCAGCATGGGCATCCCCGCGGTGCCAACCGCGCGGATCTTGCCGAGATCTCGGGAGACCAGGGCGACGACAACGGCCATCAGACCGAACTGGGTCACCATGTAGGCGACGCTGACGCACAGCAGCGCACCGAGCTCGGTGATGTCGACTATCCCGTCCCAAGGCTGAACCGGCAGCCCGAGGCCCTCCACACCCCGCACGCCCGCGGCGGCCAAGACGATCGTCACCCCGGCGAACACGGCCCGGAACGGTCGGCCGTCGAGAGGACGGATCACACGCCAGTACATGTGGACCTGCATCAGCACGACCAGCGCCGCGGTCATCCACAGCGGCAGCATGAGCGCTGCCGCGAAGGTCCACACCGTCGTCAGGTCGGTCCGCACCGCGATGTTGCGGCCAAGCGTGTGCGCGGTCATTCGCAGCCGGATGTGCTCGAACCCGATCACGAACTCGGTGTGCAGAACCGTGCAGGCGCACAAGAGCCCCAGTACGGCGAGCAACGCCGGCGGCGGGACCTCCAGCGGAGATGCGACGAGGACCGCCACAGCGCCGAGTTCGGTGAGAAGCAGATAGGCCAGCGCTGCGGTCGGCAGTTTCCAGAGGGCCCAGTTGCTCGGCACCCAGGCCCGCAGCTCGCCGCCACTCCGTCGGCGATGTCGCATGCGTCCGTCCTCGCGCTGGGTAGGCGGCCAGGTTCTGCCCATACCGTACCGCCGCGGAATGTACGTCCGCTGATGCATACCCTCGGCCCGATTCACGTGAGTCCACCGCGGGCCCGTGTCTCCTCGAGGAATCGTGCGAGCGCGCCGGTGCGCGACCACTGCCGCCACGTCTCCGCGACCAGGATCAGAAACTCCGCCTCCTCGACAACCGATCCCAGTGGCTCATCCGGGGACCGGGTCCGGTAGGTGTTGGTGCCCTCCGCTGGCATACCCGCTGGCGCCCGGTAGGCATCCATCGCAGCAGCCAGCATGCAGGCCTCAGCAGCCGCCGCTATCCGCCGATTCGTGGGAGGGCTGCAGGCGCTCGTCGCGAACCGGACAGCCGCGGCGATGTCCGCATCGCTCAACACGGCGAGCAGAGCCCATGAGGCGTCGCGGATCGCGATGATGCGCCCATACAGCCGGGCCTCGCCCCCCCGGGCGCCTCGTAGGAGCGGGAGCCCCCGGAGCTCTCCCGGTGGAACAGTCCATTCCGGCGCCCCCGGCAGGACCACCGCCGAGTACAGCCACCGCAGACGGTTCAACGCGCGTAGCGCGCGGCCCCACCGCAGCGCGGGGCCGATCCAGATTTCGACACGGGGAGCGAGGAGGCCGCAGCTGATCAGGATCCCCGCGCCGCCCACGGCGTAGTCGACCAGACCAGCGAGCCAGGTGCTGGCGCCGCCCAGCAGCCCTGCCACGCCCTGCCCGGCCGCGCCGAGCTGCGCGGTGGCGCTGAGCAAGAGGCCGGCGGCGACCAGGTCCGATCCGACCCGGCGCGCCCTGCGGGCCAGGAATGCCCGATACCGGTGCAGCGTCGCGAACATCAGTCCGGTGGCCCCGAGGGCCCACCCCAGACCAACTACCCACAACATCACCATCTCGGGCCGGACGGGGCCCGCCGTGGTGGTCGCCGCTGCATGGAAGAGGACGAGCTGGGCCAAGGTGATGGTCAGCCCCGTCGGTAGGACCGGAACCCGTAGGAGCCAGGGGGCCTGATCGATCCGGCGGGCCGCCGCGAGCAGGGCGGTCCCACCGGCCGCGGCCATGACGAGCTGAGCTGCCACCGACGCGTCCGCTACGGTCGCGCCGTCCAGCCATGGCGCCGCCCCGGGCCAGCGCAGCGCCAGGATGGCGACGAGTGCCAGGAGGAAGGCCGCGAAGCCTCGCTGCCCGACGCCACCCCTGAGCAGTGGCAATGCCGCGGCCAGCACGAACGCGGTTGCCGTCCCTGCTGCAGCCGGGCTCATTGCCATCCCAGGGTCGTCGCCAGTCGTTCCGCACCCAAACGCAGCGGCGACGACGACGACCACTGGTACGGCGCGGGGTCTTGCCACCGGCCGAGCAGAAGCGCGGCGAAGGCCTCCGCTTCGCGCTCGGTGTCGGAGAGGTCGGCAGCATCCAGCCAGTCCGTAGTCCACGCAGAGTGGACGGTTCCGAAGATGAGGTGCGCGATCTCGTGAAGCACGATGTGGGACTGATGCAGCGAGGATGACGAGTCGACGTAGAAGACGTAGTCGACACCGGGTCCGACAACGCTCGTCGCAGTCAGGTCGGCGGCCGCGGCTGGCTGAGCCATGGGGATCAGGTGGAGCTGCCGCCCACGCTGCCGGGCAAGCAGCGCCACGAACGTGTCAAGGTCGAATGGCTCCGGAACCACGATCCTCCGCGCGCGGAGGTCGGCGCGACACGACGCTAGAAGCGCCGGCCAATCATTGCCCGCTGACGTCACGCGACGGTAACTCCGCCGCGGAACCGTCCACTCCGTCATCTGGCAGCCCTTCGAGCCTACGGACGTGGTCGATCATGGACATCACCGAAGTCAAGGCGCCTGGCGACAACCCGCGCGCGCGATGCGCGACGGCGCTGACTCCGGCCAGCCGCATCGCGGCGATCATGCGAAGCTCGCCGTCCAGCACGGCGATCTCTTCCTCGTCATCGACGAAGTAGCGCGGCGGGACCCCGAAGTGCTCGGCTAGGGCCTCTACACGCTTCACCGTGGGGTTGTCCCGTAGTCCGACAGTGAGCTGCCAGATGTAGGTAGGGGACATCGACCGGCCAGCCCGGTCGTGCTCGTCGCGCTCGGCGGCCCGGGCCGCGATCGCCGCAGCCACGGCCGGGTATGTGTAGCGCCGTCCCGTCGCCGGGTTGGGAAAGCGTTCGAACAGCACTTCGAGCCGCGCCGCGAACGTGCCGGGTGGCACCTCCGACTGTCTGTCGTCTTGCACCTCGTGATCATAGCTGGGATAGGCCTGTTCGATCCCAACAAATCCATCTCAGCTTGTGGTGCAATGAACCCGTGCCTCTGCCCGCACCGAACGGGAGGGGCGGCTGCACCCACCCGACACCTCTTGCTGGGCCCGTCGGCGGTCACGCCTACCGACGGGCCCAGCACATAGGTCGATCCCGTTTCAACGTCCGTCCGTTGACACACCTCGACGTTGCTCAGGTCCACTGGTGGTTGCGCACGGCGTTGCTCCTTTCCTGGTGGTCGGTCGCGCTGTGACTAGCTGGTGTGTGGCCCTACAGATCACGCCCCCGTCTGACCTCGACTTCGCGCGCGGTGACGGTGATCGGGAGCCACAAGCCTGGAGCCGGCGGCGTGCAAACCGGCCCTAGGCCGCGTCGCCCGTGAGGTAACCTGCGGCCTGGGATGCGGTCACGTCGTGACAAAGGTTGATTACTGAGGGTAGTAAATCGTCGTGGGAAATGAGCAGATGGGCAAGGACTTCCGGTGACTGCCGCAGGCCACTCCCCACGGCAGTGGCCTGTGTGGTCGCAGCCTGGGCGCGTCCTGTGGCCCGTCTTCACCGTCGAGCTCACCGCGCTCGTATTGGGCTATGTGCACATTGCTCGGGTCGGCGCCCCCACACAGACGGACATCCTGCGGGGCCTCATCCTCATCGGTGCCGGTGTCCTTCACTCCGAGCTCGCCCGCGGCGTCGAGCGGACCCGTCGCCGGATCACGCCGGCCAACGGCGTCGATCTCAGTTCGGTCTGGACATTCGCTGCCGCGATGGTGCTGCCCGCGGTCTACGCAGGCGCCACCGCAGTGATCATTCTCGGCTACATGTGGGTCCGGTCATGGCGCCTCCGAACGCCGCTCTACCGGATCGTCTTCTCCACGACGACGGTGGTGCTGTCCTGCTTCGCCGCGAGCGCGGCCGTCCGGTTCGCAGGCGCTGGCGCGACCCCGTTCGACGGCACCGGTTCCGTGCCACCGGTCATAGTGGCGATGCTCGCCTACACGACTGTCAACTCGTGCCTGGTTGCGGGGGTGATCGCACTCAGCGCTCCCACAGCGAACCTGTTGAGCCTCTTCGCCTCGTGGCACGACAACGTGCTGGAGTTGGGCACGTTGTGTCTAGGTGGTTTCGCTGCCGCAGCCATCAGCATCAACCCCTGGCTGGTCTTGCTCGTCCTGCCGCCCCTGCTGCTGCTGCACCAGGCCGCCCTCGTGCGCCAGCTGATCACAGCTGCAGCGACCGACGCCAAGACCGGCCTGCTCACCGCCGAGGCCTGGCACACGCGGGCCGAACGCACTGTGACGACCCGCCCGACCGAGTCCGTGTACGGGGTACTGCTCTGCGACCTCGACCACTTCAAGGCGGTCAACGACACCTACGGACACCTCGCCGGCGACCAGGTCCTGGTGGCGGCGGCGGATGTGCTCCGGACCTCGGTCCGTGACGGAGACCTGGTCGGCAGGTTCGGTGGAGAGGAGTTCGTTCTTCTACTCCTGGGTGATCGACGTGGCGGCGATTGGCTGGACACGGCGGCGGAGCGGATTCGTCGCGGGGTTGCCGCCCTACACGTCGAGGTACCCACCCCGGACGGACCGCTGACGGTCGACGGTCTCACGATCTCGATCGGCGGTGTCGTGGCCCACCGACCCGTCGCTGCGCCTCTCCGTGTCCTCATGGAAGTCGCCGATCGGGCGCTCTACGAGGCCAAGCGGGCCGGTCGCAACCGCGTCCGCATCGTCCGATCCCATCCGACTCCGATGCGGGAGGCGCCCGATTCGGCGTCCTGACCACCGCACACGGGAGGGGGGCTGGCCCGAGCTCCCTAAGAGCAGACCCGAGCTCCTGAAAGCAGAACGGTGGCCGTCCGAGCACGCCGAGTACCGTTGATACCCCGTCGTGAAAGGTTGCGTTTGTGGCGTTGGACTGGAACAGGATCGGGTCGTCGAGTCAGCAGCTGCTGATACGGCCACGTGACATCTTCGCGGCGCTGCCGAACAAGCCCTGGTCGTACCTGCGCGCCGAGCAGGGCGAGGTACTGGAGGGCTGGTACGGGCGCAAGGACAAGCGCGACGTGGTGATCAAGCAGAACACCGGCGGCGGGACGACCGTCGTCGGACTCGCCGTCGCCCTGGCCCAAGGACACCGCCAGTGGACCGATGAGCAGGCCGTCGCGCAGCAGCTGGCCTTCCACCGCCTGACCGGTGACCAGATCATCACCGCCTACTCCGTCGCTGCCCGACGTCCACGCTGACGGCGGTCCTGCGCCCACGCGCGCACCGGGATCGCGAACAAGTAGACCCTCTGAAAGCGCGTTGCCATGACCGAACGTCTCGCCCGCAGCGAGAGTGCCCCCACCAGATCCGCCAAGCCCTCGAGGTGGCCCACGTGACGATCTACCGGCACGCCGCCGTCGTCACCGCACCCGATCTGAGCTGACCGACGGCCTTCCCGCCGCTGGCGTTGTTTCTGCACCGATGGCCCCGTCTACCCCCCTGATGAACGGCCGGCAAGACGTAGCACGGCGGATCGGCTCCACGCTTGGAGCAGAAGGGTCCCTGCTCCCGGTGGCGGTTAGCCTCCTGGGCTGACGTGCTGGCAGAGGTTGCGCTGGTGGTAGCGGCCCGCGACGTCGACGCCGACCGCGACCCAGAACGGCCGGGATTCCGCGAAGTGACCGCCGAGGGTGTGCCAGGCCAGGCCCGGGTGCTCGGCGCGCAGCGCAGCCAGGCCCGCCGCGGCCAGGCCGCATCGCTGGTACTCGGGCATCGTGTAGGGCTGCTCCACCCAGCCCAGCCGGCAGCGACGGCAGACCTCGTAGTCGACGGCGAACGCGAACTCGCCGCCTAGGTTGGCCGCGCGCTGACGCCAGCCGATCCGCTCGTCCGAGATGGTGTCCTGCCAGGGCGTGGCCAGACGGGGAACCACGGGCCAGCCCTGCGCCCGGCCCAGACGCCCGCGGCTCATCCACCGGAGGAACTCGCGCCAGGGCGCCCGGCCGGAGACGCGGCCGACCTGGTGGGCCATTCCGGCAAGCTCCCGCGCCGCGCCAAGGTCCACGAACTACTCGGACTCGGAGCCGGGCACAGCCAGCCCGAGGCCACCGGTCGACCCGCCGGAGGTCACGCTGGACCGCGGCCGACACTGATCGGCCGCCCCGTCGCGTGGGGCTCTCATCGCGCTCACGCGCCACTCGCCGAGCTCGGCCGGCCCTGGCGACTCGCTCATCCTCGTCGGTGTCAGCCTGGTCGAGGCGCTCGGCGTGCCAGTAGCCCACCGCGGCCGCTGCGGCGCGGAGTTCGTCTTGGCGTACCAGGCGTTCCAGCTAGGCGGGCGCACGGCCTGGCTCGGGTCGAGCGCAGTAGTGCACCCGCTGGCGGTCAGACGCACCCGTTTCATGCGGTTAGTTAATGGGGCGCTGTGTACGTAGCCCTCTGCGATGAATCTGAACCGATAGGACGTCAGCTCTCGTCAACCGGGTGAGCACACCGATCCGGAGGAGTTCCGCGTCATGCACCCAGCCCTTCTCTCCAGTCGCCGCCGCCACGCCAGGGCCGCCAGGGTCCTGCTCGCGGCGACCTTCCTGACATCCCTCTCGCTGCTCGGCGGCGGCACGGCCGAGGCCTCACCCATCACTCTGACGACCCAGCGGTCCGGCTGCCCAGTCGAATGGACCGACGGCCTGTTGGGTCGAGAGGTCATCACGAACCCGTGCAGTGTCCCCACCCAGGCGGCGGCCACCTGCCGGCCGCTGTTAGGCGGACCCATGTACGTGAAGGTCGGGCGCCCCATCTACGGCGCCGGCGTGCTCGTCGCGAACTGCGAGTGGTTCGACCGGGAGGAGAGCTTCACCGTCACTCCCGGTCGTCAGGTCCCGGTACCCCGCTGGTAGCCGGCCCAAGTCGGCCGGGCCCCGGCCCGCCTGAGCGGTGAACTCGATCTCTGAGTCGCATCGCCATTGCATCCGCGTCGGGGACACAGGGTGGGAATGGTGGCCGGGTGACCACGCGGGAGGCCTCAGCGTGCTTCTCCCCAGGGGAAATGCAACAGATCAGCGGCGGCCCGCTTAGCGCCTTCGCCGCGCCGGTCGTAGCGCGAGGTAGTGACGACGGAGGCGTGCCCGGCCAGATCGCGCACCACCACCAGGTCCGCACCGGCGTCGAGTAGATCGCTGATCCACGTACGTCGCGCATCGTGTGTCGAGATGGCCGCGGTGAGCCCAGCCTGTTTGGCGCGAAGCTGCACACGTCCGTAGAGCGCTTGCGTGCTCAGTCGGCGAAGCTCCGGCCTGCCGGACCGGACCGGGCAGAACAGCGCACCGGGCGCGGTCCCGCGGTGGGTGAGCCATTCGCGCACAGCGGCCAGCGCGCCGTGGCGCACGTAGGCCGTGCGCTCTTTCGCGCCCTTGCCTCGCACCCTGAGCTCCCCGGTGTCGAGATCGAGATCGCCGATGTCGAGCGTGACGAGCTCTCCGACCCGAAGCCCGGCGGCGAAGGCGACCGCAAGGACCGCCCCGTCGCGGGCGCAGGAGACGGGGGACGGGTCGGCCCGGCAGGCCGCGACGAGGGCCGCGACCTCGCCTCGGCTGACGTGGCGGCCGGCCGGGAGCCGTACCTCGCGGAGGTGGCGGAGGTCGGCCGCGCGGTGGTAGTCCTCCGCGGCCATCAGGCTCAGCCGCCAGCACTCCTTCAACACGCCCCGCAGCGCGGCCAGGTGCCGGTTGGCGGTGCTCGTGACGTAGCGCTCGGCGAGAGCCGCGCGCAGCGCCTGGGTATGCGCGTAACGCAACGCAGGCCAAGGGAACGCCAGCACGGCGGCGGGCATCGTGACGATCTGATTGCCGGGGCCGGCGAGTCGGACCGGGGGACCGAGCGTCGGGTCGTGGCCAGCTGGGTTGCTCGGTGCGACGTCGCCGAGCGCGATCTGCACGACCGTGGCCAGGGCGGTGCGCATCGTCCGGCGAGAACCGGGCGCGAGGCCGTACAGGTAGGCCACCGCAGGATGTGCGGCCGGCGGCGGTGGCGCGCCGTGCGGCCAGGTCCACTGGTCGACGCGGACGCCGCCGCTCGTGTCCGTCTCGACATCCTGCCCGTAGCCGGGGATCACCAGCTCTGCTCGGGCGGGAACGTCCCCGGCGGTCACCTCAGGCCTCTCATCAAAGGCCTCAGCACGTCCCACTGATAGTCACATCCACTTCCCCGTGCGGCGGCCCCCCCCCCCCCCCCCCCCCCGCGGGGGGGGGGGGGGGGGGGGGGGGGGGGGGGGGCGGGGGCCGGCCGCCCC
>JBBQEF010000029.1:0-28614 GCA_038320445.1 Mycobacteriales bacterium | reverse complement strand
CCGCGCCATCCGTGGCCGGATCGTGCACATCAACCAGGTGGGTGTTGACGAACTCGCATCGCTCAGCACCGAACAGCTCCTCCGCAGGCTGCGGGCTCATCTGCGGCCACAGGGGCTGGCCACGACCTTCGGGGGCCGGCTGGCCCTGCTTGACGTCACCATCCATCATCAGGACATCCGCCGCCCGCTCGGTGTGCCACGTCAGATCCCGGCTGAACGGCTGCGGTTGGTCCTGGCCGACAGCGTACGCAGCCCTGAGCTGCCGGGGTGGCGCCTCGCGCGCGGTGTTCGCCTGGCGCCGACCGACCTGGACTGGAGTCACGGCTCCGGACCGGAGGTCACCGGACCGGCGGAAGCCGTGCTGATGGCGATCGCCGGTCGGACGAGTGCCCTCAGGGAGCTGGCCGGGCCAGGGCAGCTGGTGGTGGCCGGCCGCCTCGGCCGCTGACGGCACCGGTGCGTGTAGGGCGGCGGGCACGAGCCGGTGGCGCCGATGCTTGGTCGAGTCAGGTTTCGCGAATGCCCGAGCTGATCATTTCGTACGGTGATGAGCTGTTTGCGGTCGAAGATCACCGAGGTGGCGTGTGGTCCGATCCCGTTGAGGACGATGAAAGTCGCCGCGGCGATCAGCGCCGCGGTCAGCGACGCGGGGATGAGCTCGAGTGCGGCCAGGGTCGTTGCTTCAGCTGTCTTCAGCGGCGGCGGGGACGGCCCGGGCCTGCGGTGAAGCGGCTGGCCACCGCGCAGTCCCGCGCCCACCGTGACCAGCTTGGGTTCTACGAGCGGCTCCTCCGTTTCGGCCTCGTGGAGGCGAGCTCCCCGCAGCGTGCAACGCTGGAGAAGGCGGTGGTGACGAAGGGCTGCGGCGGGCGACGTCCTTCACCATCGCCTGCGCGAGCATCCGGCCCGGCGGTCGTCATCGACGCAGCGGCCGTCATCGGCGCCTTCCAGCGCATCGTGCGCACGGCGGACGCCACCGGGCTCGACGGCTCGGCCGTCGCGGCGATGGACCTGGGCCCGCACCCCGTTGAAGCCTGACCTGTTGCATCGTCGGACGGGCCTACGGCCACGGCAACACCGCACAGCGCACGCGCTCCAAGGAAGAGGCTGGTCGAGGAGAACCGCATCAGGAACCCGGAGGTCCACAATGGCCGGTTGCCGGAGTGGAGACGACCTGGATCGGCCCCCGCGGCCGGGCCCCTGCCGGCGTCGGGTCGAGCCGCTGGGCGGCGTTGATCAGGCCGACGTGGCTGAACGCCTGGGGGAAGTTGCCGACCTGGCGGCCCGCGGTGGTGTCGTACTCCTCGGTGAGCAGGCCGAGGTCGTTGCGCAGCGTGAGCAGCCTCTCGAACAGCGTCCGGGCCTCTGCCGGGCGGCCGGCGCCGTGCAGCGCTTCGACGAGCCAGAACGAGCAAGCCAGGAAGGCGCCCTCGTCGCCGGGCAGGCCGTCGACCTTGTCGGCGTCGGGCCGATAGCGCAAGACCAGGCCGTCCTGGACGGGCTCGCGCTGCACGGCGTCGACGGTGCCGACGACTCGCGGGTCGTCCCAGGGCAAGAACCCGGTGCGGGGGATGAGCAGTAGCGCCGCGTCGAGGCCGTGGCTGCCGTAGAACTGGGTGAAGGTGCCGCGGTCGGTGTCGAAGCCGCGGTCGAGCACCTCCTCGGCGATCCGCGCGCGTAGCGTTCGCCAGCGGTCTGCTGGCCCGGTCAACCCGAACCGTTCGACGGCCTGGATGCCGCGATCCACACCGGCCCAGGCCATGACCTTGCTGTGTACGAAGTGGTGGCGACCGCCGCGGACCTCCCACAGGCTGTCGTCGGGTTCGTCCCAGTGCCCTTCGAGGTAGTCCAGCAGGGCGCGCTGCAGGCCCCATGCCGGGTCGCGGCCTTCCAGGCCCTCCTCGCGGGCGAGGTGCAGCCCGTCGAGGACCTCGCCCCAGACGTCGAGCTGGAACTGGCCTGCGGCGGCGTTGCCGACCCGCACCGGGGCGGCGCCTTCGTATCCGGCCAAGCATGCCAGCTCGTACTCGGGGATCCGCCGGGTCCCGTCGAGCGCGTACATGATCTGCAGGTCGGCCGGGTCGCCTGCGACGGCCCGCAGCAGCCATTCCCGCCAGGCCCGCGCCTCGTCGTCGAAGCCGCTGTGCAGCAGCGCTTGCAGGGTCAGGGTCGCGTCGCGCAGCCAGCAGTACCGGTAGTCCCAGTTGCGTGGTCCGCCCAGTTGCTCGGGCAGCGAGGTCGTCGGGGCGGCGACGATCCCGCCGGTCGGGGCGTAGGTCAGGGCCTTGAGCGTCACCAGTGAGCGGCGCACCGCCGCGTCGTAGGGCCCGGAGTAGTCGCGGCCGGCGATCCAGCCGGTCCAGTAGCGCTCGGTCTCGGTGACGGCGCTGGCCGGGTCGATTGGGCGTGGCCGGGGCAGGTGGGAGATGGAGTGGGTGAGAACGAACGGCACCGACTCCCCGGCCCGGACGGTGAACTCCGCTGTGGTGGTCATGTCGTGGCCCCGCAGCTCGACCGGTGTGCTCAGCCAGGCCGCGTCCGGTCCGGCGACCGCGGCGAGTTGGTGCCCATCGCGGCGCACCCACGGCACGACGTGGCCGTAGTCGAACCGCAGCCGCAGCTCCATGCGCATCGGCACCGCGCCGGCCACCCCGTGCACCACCCGGGCGACGTCGGCGGACTCGCCCCGCACAGGCATGCAGTCGGTGATCCGGACGGTGCCTTCGGGGGTGTCCCACTCGCTGTCCAGGACGAGGGAGTCGCCGCGGTAGGAACGCCGGGTGCACGGCCCACCCGTGGCGGGGGCGAGCAGCCACCGACCGGCCCGTTCGTCGTCGAGCAGCGCGGCGAAGCAGGCCGCGGAGTCGAAGCGCGGCAGGCACAGCCAGTCGATCGAGCCGTCCCGGCTGACCAGCGCGGCGGTCTGGGTGTCGCCGAGCAGCGCGTAGTCCTCGATCCGGCCGGCCATCTCAGCCGGCTTGGAGATCGAGGACGACCTTGACGTCGTCGTCGCGGGCGGCGAGCGCGTCGGCAAACCGGTCCAGCGGAACCCGGCGGCTGATCATGCGTTCCAGCCAGCCGCGGTCGGCCTTGGCCAGCGCCTCGGCGGCCTGCTCGTAGTGGCGGCGGTTGGCGTTGACCGAGCCGAACACGACATCGTTCTCCAGCACCATGCTCCGGTTGAGGCCGCCGACATCGACACCGACCGAGCGGCCCCCCGAGGACACCCCGGTGAGGCACACGACCGCGTTGCGGGCGCTGCGGGTCATCACGTCCAGCACCAGCGATCCCGCGCCGGTGCACTCGATGATGATGTCGGCGTCGGTGTCCACGTCGTGCAGGTCGGTGTGATAGCTCGCGCCGATGTCGACGACGAGCTGGGGTTTCGGGCCCGTGCTGACCTGGTCGAGCACCCGCACGTCGTAGCCGCGTTGCACGCCGAGCAGGGCGGCGAGCAGCCCGACCGGCCCGGCTCCGGTCACCAGTACCCGCCGGGGTGACCACGCGGCGCGGTGCCCGATGAGTTCCAGGTGCTCCCAGGCCTTGGCGAGGATCGTCGTCGGTTCTATCAGCACCCCGACGCGGTCGAGCTCAGGATCGAGCCGGACGGCGAACTCGGGGTGGATCCGGTAGCGCTCGCTGGCGTAGCCGTGCCGGGCCTTGATCCCGCGCTCGGTGTAGCGCCCGTTGTTGCACATGTCCCACTGGCCGGCTGCGCAGTTGGCGCAGGGGACGGGATCGGGTCGGCGCACGATGCCGACCACGAGGTCGCCGGGTGAGAAGCCGGAACCGGCCGGGGCGTCCTCCACACGGCCGAGGGACTCGTGCCCGATGATCAGGTGGTCCTCGCCGGGTGGGGCCTCGCCGTAGGCACCGTCCACGATCTCGTGGTCCGTCCCGCACACTCCCACCGCGAGGGTCCTCACCAGCAACGGTCCATCGGCCTCTGGCGGGTCGGGCATCTGCCGGACCTGCGCCGAGTCCTTAGTGCCGGGCGTCACGGTCAGGGCCTTCATCGGGTAACCAGCATGAGATGTGCGTTCCCCGTCCGGCGTGCGCGCAATCGTGATCGGGCGGACGCGTGGTGTCGGGCGGGAGCGGGTATCACCACCCGAACCGAGAGACGAGGAGGGCACATGGGCACCGACCGACCTCGGGTGGTGGTTGTCGGTGGCGGGTTCGCCGGCATGTACGCGGTGCGCAGGCTGACCGGCATTGGCCTGGACGTGACGTTGCTCGACCGCAGCACCACCACGCTGTTCCAGCCGTTGCTCTATCAGTGCGCCACAGGGCTGCTGTCCTCGGGACAGATCACCAGCCCACTGCGCTCGCTGCTGCGCCGACACCGCGACGTGCGGGTGGTGTTGGGCGAGGCCCACGACCTGGACGTCGACCGGAACGTGGTGACCGCCCGCCGCCCCGACGCCAGCACCTTCGAGCTGCCCTACGACCACGTGGTGATCGCCGCGGGGATGCGCCAGTCCTACTTCGGCCACCCCGAATTCGCGCGGCACGCCCCCGGGATGAAGAGCATCGACGACGCGCTCACCATCCGGCGCCGGGTGCTCGGCGCCTTCGAGATGGCCGAGACACTGCCCGACGCCGAACAGCGCCGCGAGTGGCTCACCTTCGCCGTCGTCGGGGCCGGCCCGACCGGGGTCGAGCTGGCCGGCCAGATCCGTGAACTGGCGATGCACACGATCGAACGCGAGTTCCGTGCGATCGACCCGGCCGAGGCGCGGGTGCTGCTCTTCGACGGCGGCGAGGCCGTGCTCTCGTCCTTCGGGCCGGCGCTGTCCCGCACTGCGCAGCGCACTCTGGCCGGTCTCGGGGTGGAGACGGTGCTGGGCGTGCGGGTCACCGACATCGACGAGACCGGGCTGGTCACCACCGCGTCAGACGGCAGCACGACCCGCTACGACACCCATACGGTGCTGTGGACGGCCGGTGTCGCGGCGGCGCCGTTCCTCGCCGCGGTGGCCCGCGCGGTGGGCGCCGAGCCCGACAAGCAGGGCCGGATCGCTGTGCGCCCGGACCTGACAGTGCCCGACCACCCCGAGGTGTTCGTGGTCGGAGACGTGATGAGCCTGGACGGGCTGCCCGGTGTCGCCGAGGTCGCGATGCAATCGGGCCGGCACGCCGGCTCGGAGATCCGTCGGCGGATCGGCGAACCGGACACGCCCGCGGTCCCGTTCCGGTATCGCGACCTGGGCAGCGCCGCCTACATCGGACGTGGCCACGCCGTGCTGCGGCTCGGTCCGGTGAAGGTGTCCGGCCTGGTCGGATGGCTGGCCTGGGGGGCGATCCACATCGCGTTCCTGGCCGGGGTGCGCAATCGGTTCGCCACGCTGGCCTCCTGGCTGTGGACGCTGGCCTTCCATCGGCGCGCCGAGCGGGCGCTGACCTACGGGGACCCGTCGACCGCAGAGCAGCCCTACCGGTGAGCTCCTCGGGTGTGCGGGCGCGGTGGAGCACGGTCCGCGACACCGCCCGGACCCAGCTGTGGCCGCTGCCGACCGTGGCGATCGTGCTCGCGCTGGCCGTGGGTGTGCTGCTGCCACTGTTCGACGCGGCCATCGATGGATCGGTCTCCGGCCTGGTCAGCGGCCTGCTGTTCTCCGGTGGTGCGGACGCGGCCCGCACGGTGCTCTCCGCGATCGCCGGCTCGCTGATCACAGTCACCTCGCTGACGTTCTCCCTCACCGTGGTCACCCTGCAGCTGGCCAGCAGCCAGTTCTCGCCGCGGCTGCTGCGGACCTTCACCAGGGACCGGTACGTGCACGTCACGCTGGGGCTGTTCCTGGCCACGTTCATCTACGCGCTCACGGTGTTGCGTACGGTGCGCAACAGCGCCGACCAGCGGGACGAGTTCGTACCGCAGGTGTCGGTCAGCGTGGCGTTCCTGCTGGCCGTGGCCAGTGTGCTGGGGCTGGTGGTGTTCCTGGCCCACCTGGCGCGCCAGATCCGGGTCGAGACGATGCTGCGCACCGTGCACGCGGAGGGCAGCGCGACCGCGCGGCTGCTCCTCGACGAGCATGCGCCGGGAACCGTGGCAGCCTGGTCGTCGCTTCCGTCGCCGCCTCCCGACGCCTGTTCGGTGACCGCGCGGTCGTCGGGGTTCCTGGTACGGGTCGACGAGGACGAGTTGCTGTCCGTCGCGGTCGCCGCCGGGGCGGTGGTGACGTTGGACCGGGAGACCGGGAGCTTCCTGGTCGCGGGCACCCCGATCGCGGCGGTCTGGGCGGTCGACCCGGCCGGGACGCTCGACCGGGACGCCGCCGACCAGCTGGCCGACCGGGTACGCGGCTGCGTGACCACAGGATTCGAGCGCACCGCGGCCCAGGACGTGGGTTTCGCGCTACGGCAGCTCGCCGACGTCGCCAACAAGGCACTCTCGCCGGGCATCAACGACCCAACCACCGCGATCCATGCGCTCGGGCACTCCTCGGCGCTGCTGCGGGAGCTCGCCGGCCGCGACCTGGGCGATCGGGTGCTGTGCGACGACGAAGGAAGGGCCCGGGTAGTCCTGCACCGGCCCGGCTTCGCCGACCTGATGGATCAGGTCGTGGGCCAACCCCGTCGTTACGGCGCCGCCGACCCGTCCGTACTGGGCCGGATCGCCGTCCTCCTGCGGGAGGTCGCGTGGTGCATGGGCCCGGACCGGGGGGCCGTCGTGCTCGATCAGCTCGCCCGTCTACAGGGCACCGTGCAGGCCCAGGACTTCGACGAGCACGAACTGCGCCGGCTGTCCGAGCTGGCCGCCGAGGTCCGCCTCGCCGTGGCCGGCCGATGGCCATTGGCCGGCCCGGCGGTAGCAACATCGGCGCCGGACATGACATGACCGATGGCGCAGTCCTTGCCTGCGCCATCGGTCCTCAACGCGGTCCGGGTTGGCCTGCGTCGGCGCTGGACGGACGTGCCGCGGCTGGTGTTGATCTGCGGTAGGTCGTAGTGGTGGCGTCGATCAAGGCGCGGAGCGAGTTCAGGTTCTCACTCGCGGCGCCGACCAGGCCGCCGTCGACATCGGTGTGGGTGGGATAGGACTCGGCGTCGCCGGCGGTGACGCTGCCGCCGTTGAGCAGCGTCGTGTCGGCCGCGAGTGGCGCTCCGAGTTCGTCGGCGACGACGAACGGTGCGCCGGCTCGCGGGATAGTCGCCGAGCAGAACGCTGAGCTGGGCCTGCACGACGGCGTCCGAGCGCCCCGCCTGGTGGTCTTCGCGGGTGTCACCGACGTAGAGGATCGGGGTAAGGCGGTGGGTGAACGCGGTCTGTAGTTTACGGGCGATCATGTCGTAGGTGTCGGCCGAGGAAGCGGCGCCGCTCCGAGTGGACCACGATGACGTATCGGCACCCGAGGTCGGTAGGTCATCGACAGACACACCGACAGCTCGAAGAGGCCGTCGATCGGGGCGCTCGCCTCAACGGCCGCGCTTGCGAGCATGAGGGACTGCTGCATGCTCACCCGGTTCTTCCGCGTCGCAAACAACTTGTGCCGGATCCTCGTCACAACCATTCTCGCTCGGCGGCACTGTCGGCGTCACCCGCATGGACGCGGTGCCACCACGGCCAGGGACGGTCTCCAGGTCCGGGGCGGCGCTGGGAACAGCCGCCCGTACTCGCCACGAGCGGGTTGTGGCGAATGATGACGACGCCGTGCTGTGGGCCCGGCTGCCCGGACAGGGGGCCGGCCACGCCGTTCCCACCTCCCTCCTTGGCCACATCGAGCCAGCGGGCCGGCTCGTCACCACGTTCCCTGTCGACGCCGCCACCCCGGCGTGACCGCTGAGCCCCGCTCGCCCGGGTCTGGCCCGCTATCAGTGCTGGTGCTGCCCGCGCGGCGGCGCGCCGGCGACGACCGGCGGGGTGCCGCAGGTCTTGAGCTCGGTGGTCATGTGATCAGGTACGCAGCGAATGGCCCGGCAGGTCCAGCCGCCACACCACCAGCGTTTGGCCGGGCGGAGCTGCTCCAGCGGCGCCTGGCAGCCCGATCGACTCAGCCGGCGTGCGTGGTGATGGGCCCTGCGAGGGCGGAGTTCTTCACGATCAACCCGAGCCGCCTGCACGTGATGCCCCGCGGCGGGAGGCGGTCACGTGGCAGCATCACATACGCTAGACTGATGGTCGAACCATCAGTCGAATTTGATGGAGGGGGCGGTCGTGAGATGAGGGTGTTGATCGTCGGCGCGGGGATCGCCGGCACCACGATCGCCTTCTGGTTGCAGCGCCTCGGGCACCAGCCGCTGCTGGTCGAGTCGGCGCCCGAATTGCGTCGCGGTGGCTATCTCGTGGACTTCTGGGGCGCGGGCTTCGACGTCGCCGAGCGGATGGGTATCGTCGGCGAGCTGAGAAGCAGTGGCTACCGCTTCCGGGAGGTGCGGGCGGTCGGTCGCGACGGGCGTCGGATCGCCTCGTTCGAGCCGTCGGCGGTCGTAGGGCCGGGGGATCGCTACGTGACCATCGCCCGCTCGGACCTGGCATCGGCGGTCTACGGGGCGTTGGACGGGCGTGTCGAGACCGTCTTCGGCGACACGGTGGAAGCGATCGACGACGACGGCGACGGGGTGCACGTGACCTTCCGCAGCGGGACACAGCGGGACGTCGACCTCGTGGTCGGAGCCGACGGCCTGCACTCGCGGGTGCGCTCGCTGGCATTCGGTACACAGGAACGGTTCGAACACCACCTCGGGATCGTCGTGGCCGCCTTCGACGTCGCCGGGTACCAACCGCGCGACGAGCTCGTCGCCGTGATGCACGCCGACGTGGGATTCCAGGTGCTGCGGATCTCGCTGCACGACGATGTCACGATGTTCTGCATCACGCTCCGCGATCCCGGCGACGCGGCGCTGGACAGCCCCAGTGGGCAGCAGGCGCTGCTGCGCCGCCGGCTCGCGCACACCGGCTGGGAGACACCGGTGATCCTCGACGCGATGGCTCAGGCCCGGACGTTCTACTTCGACCGCGTGAGCCAGATCCGCATGGCGTCCTGGACGCGCGGACGGGTGGCACTGGTCGGTGACGCGGCGGCCTGCCCGTCGCTGCTGGCCGGGCAGGGTTCCGCGCTGGCGAAGGCGGACGGCGACCACGTCGCGGCGTTCACCCGTTACCACACCCGGCTGGCGCCGCTGCTGCGCTCCAAACAGGACGCGGCCAAGGGGCTCGGGCTGGCGTTCGCGCCACGGGGCCGGGTGCAGCTCGCCGTGCGGAACACGGTGATGCGGCTGATGGGGCTGCCGCATGTCCCGGATCTCGTCATGGGCCGGAGCCTCCGCGACGCCGTCGAGCTACCCGCACTGCCGGTCGGCTGAGGCGCCGACGATCACATGGTCCGACCCCGTTTCGCCAAGCTCCCCCCGGCCCAGCAGAACGCGATCCTGAGCGCGGCACTGGACGAGTTCGCCGCCCACGGCTTCCACGGCGCCTCGCTCAACCGCGTGATCGACGCCGCAGGCATCTCCAAGGGCTCGATGTACTACTACTTCGACGACAAGGGGGATCTGTTCGCCCACGTGGTGCGGGTCGAGTTCGAGCGCTTGTTCGCCGAGGTCGGACCCGTCGACATCCCTGCGGAGCGCGGGCCGGACGCATTCTGGTCGGCCGTGGAGAGCTACTACCTCGACGCCACGGCGAGCCTGGTCGCCCGCCCGCAGCTCGCGGCGCTGGTACGCGGCTGGCTCGCCGCGTCCGACAACCCTGCTGTGGCGCGGGCACTCGAGGGAATGGAGCAGGAGATCCTGCCGTGGATCGAACGCCTGCTCGCCGCCGGACAGGCGGGCGGCGCGGTGCGAACCGACCTTCCGTCCGGGCTGTTGATCGCCGTCGCGATGGGCATGGGCCGGGCGATGGACACCTGGCTGATGACCCAGCCGCCCGACGACGCCCTACCGCCCCTGATCGGAGCGCTCGTCGGGATGCTCCGCAGAGCACTGCAGCCTTGAGGACGCCGACGAGGGCGATGGGCCAGGGCCGAGCGCGTCCTGCTGCTCCTCGATTCCTGATCGGATCGGGCCCTCCGGCTCGACGCGGGACGATTGTCGATGAGACCGGCGGTCTCGTCCTCGACCTGGGCAGATGCTGCATCTGCACGCCGACGGGGTCCTGCGCTACGAGCCGGCACCGACGTCCTCGTGGCCTGGGCTCTGGGCCTGGGCTGGCTCACGATCGTCATCACGGCTCACCGCCTGTTGCTGACGGTCCGCGCGCGGTCCGCGCCTGCCCGCCCTCGATGAGCAGACCCGGTCGCGCACTGTCGTCGCCATTTCTTCCCCGGGACGGTGCGGCGGAGTAGGGTCGGTCCACAGGAGAGCCGGGAAGCCTGGTCGGCGTGTCGTTGTCCCCCGTCCTGTGGAGCAGATCATGCCGCTTTCCGTTGCTGTCCGTGCAGCCCAGCTCACGAAGTCCTACGGTCGCGTCCGGGCGCTCGACGCCGTGGACCTGACGGTGCCTGCTGGGCAGGTGTTCGGCTTCCTGGGGCCCAACGGGGCCGGCAAGTCGACGATGATCCGGCTGCTGCTGGGCCAGGCGCGGGCCTCCTCCGGTGAGGCGTGGATCTTCGGCGTGCCGACCACCGATGTGGTGGCCGCGCACGCCCGGCTGGCGTACGTCCCCGCGGACGTGGCGCTGTGGCCCGGCCTGACCGGTCGGGAGATCCTCGAGCTGCTGGCGAACGTCGGCGCCGGGACGGACCGGGCCTACCGTGACGAGCTCGTCGAGCGGTTCGAGCTGGATCCGTCCAAGCTCGCGCGTGCCTACTCCAGCGGCAACCGGCAAAAGGTGGCGCTGATCGCGGCGTTCGCGACCCGGGCGCCACTGCTGGTGCTCGACGAGCCGACCGCCGGTCTCGACCCGTTGATGGAACAGCAATTCCAGCGAGCCGTGAGGGAGGCCCGCGACCGGGGTCAGGCGGTGTTCTTGTCGTCGCACCAGCTCGCGGAGGTGGAGGCGGTATGCGACCGGGTGGGCATATTGCGCGAGGGTCGGCTCGTCGACGTCGCGGAGGTCCCCGCACTGCGCGCGCTGCACCGCACCGAGGTGGACGCGGTCGTCTCCGGGCCGGTGCCGGACCTGTCCGGAGTGCCGGGGGTATCGGCGTTGACGGCCGACGGCGGACGGCTGCGGTTCACGCTCAGCGGACCGCCTGCTCCCGCGCTGCGTGCGTTGGCGACCACCGAGGTGACAGCCCTGCGCATGCACGAGCCCAGCCTCGAGGAGATCTTCCTCGGCTACTACGGCACGGTGCAGGCTTGACCGCCACCGTCACGGCTCGCCCCGGAGGGACCCTGCTCGCGGGCTCCCCCGGGAGCGCCATCACCCGGCTCGTGTGGCGGCAGGTCCGCCGCGGCGCCGCCGTGGTGACACTGTGTGCAGCCGGGATCTCGGCGCTCGTCGTCGCCACCTACGACTCCGTGATCGCCTCGGCGCCGGGCGGTGCCGCGTCGCTGGCCGCGCTGGCGGGCAACCCCGCGATCCGCACCCTGTTCGGCGACCCCGTCGCGCTGGACGACCCCGGCGGCTTCGCGGTGTGGCGCACAGGGACCGTGCTCGCCGTGCTGACCGGCGTGTGGGCGGCGACCGCCACGACCCGCGTGCTGCGCGGCGAGGAGGACGCGGGTCGCTGGGACATCCTGCTCGGCGGCGTCGCGCCCATCGGGTCCGTGGTCGGGCGCCACCTCGCCGTCCTCGTCGCGTCCGTGACGGGGGTCGGTGCGGCGACGGCGGTGGCGCTGATCGCGGCAGGCACGTCGCCGGCCGGGGCGGTCCTGCACGGCAGCGCGCTCGCCCTCGTCGGCGCGTTCGCCGTCGCGGTGGCTGCGCTGGCGTCGCAGCTGGCTGGTGATCGGGCGGCGGCCACCGGCGCCGCGGTCGCCGTCGTCCTCGCGGGACTGGTCCTGCGCATGGTGGGCGACGGGCTCGACCCGTTCGCCTGGCTGCGGTGGCTGAGCCCGTTCGGGCTGTCGGCGCTGGCCGAGCCCTTCGGCGCCGACGATCCGCTGCCCCTGATGGTCCTGGCCGTCGGCACCCTGGCGCTGCTGCTCGTCGTGCCTGCCGCGGCGCGCCGCCGCGACCTGCGCGGCGGGCTCCTCCCCGCCCGCGGTCCGCGGCGACCTCGCACCGCGCTGTTGGGTTCTGTGTCCGGTTTCGAGGTGCGGGGCACGCTGCGCCCGCTGACCGGCTGGACGCTGGGCATCGCGGCGTTCCTGCTGCTCATCGGCCTGGTGTCGCGTTCGATGACCGAGTTCCTCGCCCAGAACCCGCTGTTCGCGGCGCTGGCGGCGGAGGCGGGCTTTGCGGATCTCGGCTCGGTGGAGGGCTACGCCGCGACGTTGTTCGCACTGCTCACCGTTCCCGTGGGCGGTTTCGTCGCGTCCCGGGTCTCCGCGCTGGCCGGTGCGGAGACCGCGCGGCGGCTCGACCTGCTGCTGGCCGGTCCCGTCACCCGGCTGCGGTTGGTCGGTTCGGTCGCGGCGTCGGCGGCCGGTGGCGCGCTCGTGTTGACGGTCGCGGGCGGCGCGGCGATGTGGACCGGCTCCCGGCTCGTCGGGTCGGGTCTGGGCCTGCGGGACTCGCTGGCGGGAGCGGTCAGCACCGCGCCGGTCGCGGCTCTCGGGCTGGGTGCGGCGCTGTTCGCCCTCGGCTGGGCCCCGCGGATCGTGGGTCTGGCGGGCATGGTGCCCGCAGCCGGTGGATTCCTGCTCACCGTCGTCGCCGACAGCATGGGCGCGCCGCAGTGGGTCGCCTCGATCTCGCCGCTCACCCACCTGGCCCCTGTCCCGGTCGCACCGCCCGACCTCGTCGCGCTCGCGATCATGGTCGCGGCGGGTGCCGTCCTGGCCGCGGTCGGGATGATCGGGTACCGGCGCCGCGACCTCGCCTGACCTACCTCCGGTCGTGCACCGTCGGGGTTCCGGCCGATCGGGACGTGCTGTACTCACGGCGGGCACCTTGACCGGGCCGGCCGACTCCGCCGGCGGCGGCGTCCGCGCTCTCCGGGATGGCACGGCCCAATGATGTGGGCCCGGTCGGATTGCTGGACGAGACTGCACATGGCTCTGCGATTGACAGGTTCCCGGGCGCGGGGTGAGGTTCCGGGGTGGACGATCGTCGCTGTCCGACTCCCGCGTCGCGCGGCGATCGATCGTCGCGTCGGTGAGTGCCGGGTTCGGATTCGGTCCCAGCCGGCGAGTGACGCGACGGCTCGATGTCGCGGCCGTGCGCGGGAGTCCGCCGGGCGGAAGTCGCTGATCGCCTCCCCGCCGTCGATCAGGACCAGCGCCAGGTCCAGCAGCAGCTGCCCGCGGTCATAGACCGGGTCGAACCCGCGCCGCACCAAAACCAGCTGACAGGTTCCCGGTCAGGCCGGTGCGCGCGGCAAGTAGCCGTAGCGGCAGCAGTCCCGCGTGCGCGACAAGCCGTTCGTCGTCGCCTACCCACTCCAGGCCCTCGGCCCACGTACCCTGCACGGAAGAGGTGCACCTGCCCCAGCCAGAAGACGATCGTCGCAAATCGCATTCTTGCTGGTCAGGTGCACCTCTACCTCGTTCTACGCCCGTTCAGGCCCCGGCGTGTCGCACCCCGATGAAAGACGGAGGCCGGTGCGGCCGTTGAGGCGGGTCGGGTGTCCAGGGCGCGGATGTGGTGATCGCGCATCCCGTGGAACACCAGGGTGATGAGCTCCCGGGCGGCGGCGACCACCCCGATGTTGCGGCCCCGACGGACAGCGACCCGATCCCGGGTCTGCCCGAGCCGGGTGTGCGGTCCGACGCGTTGCACGGCCTCGACCGCGGCCCAGCGGACCAGCCGTGAGCCTTGTTTGGTGACCGGCCGAGGTGGATGACGGTGCGTGGGGGAGCAGTGTCAGCTCGCCCCGACGACATTGGTTCGCGGCTACCTCGGCGCGAAGCTCGCCCGCAGGCTGCCAGAGAACGGGCTGCGCTGGTCGGTGGTGACGCTCGGCATCGCGGCGGGAGTCTGTCTGCTGGTGGCGCGAGAGCCGCGAGTCGAGCCGCCGACTGAAGTAGTTCCGCCGGTCGGAACTTGGGTTCCAGGACTGGGGGACTGCTGCCGACCGGCGGCCCCGCCTGTCCCGACCCCATGTCAGAGCCTCGACTCTCGCGGTGCCGCAACCACCGGCTGAGCTCTTGACCGAAGTCGAAGTGCGACCTTACCATTTCGCGCCACGGAGAGCGTATTCCGCTATGCGGATCAGCACTGCAGGACCCAGAGGAGAGCGGCATGCGCATCGCACTCGGACCGAACCATTGCGGCACGGCTGATGACTGGGTGCTCACCGACACCCGGCGCCATCCCGCAGACGCCTGGCTGAACACCCCCGGATTCGGCTGAGGACGGCACCCGTGTCCAAGACCATCGAGGCGCCGCGCGCCGTCACGCACCCGGTCGACGAGATCCTGCCGCTGCCGAAACTGGCGGTCTACGGCTTCCAGCACGTGCTGGCCTTCTACGCCGGAGCGGTGATCGTTCCGATCCTGCTGGCCAACTCCATCGGGCTGAACACCGAGCAGCTCATCCACCTCATCAACGCCGACCTGTTCACCTGCGGCATCGCCTCGATCATCCAGTCCGTGGGGTTCTGGAAGATCGGGGTCCGGCTGCCGCTGCTGCAGGGGGTGACCTTCACCGCGGTGTCCCCGATGATCGCCATCGGGCTGGCCGCCGGCGGCGGCACCGACGGACTGCTGGTGATCTACGGCGCGGTGATCGTGGCCGGGCTGTTCACCTTCCTGATCGCGCCGTTCTTCTCCAAGCTGATCCGTTTCTTCCCGCCGGTGGTGACCGGTTCGGTCATCACCATCATCGGGATCGCGCTGCTGCCGGTCGCCGCCGCGGACGCGGCGGGCGGGGCCGGGCCCGACCTTGACCCGACCAGCGGCAAGAACCTGGCCTACGCGATGGGCACGCTGGCCCTCATCGTGCTGATCCAGCGGGTGTTCAAGGGCTTCATGGCCACCGTCGCGGTGCTGGTCGGGCTCGTCGTCGGGACGCTGGTCGCCTGGATCCTGGGCGACGCGCACTTCGACCTGGTCGCCACATCCGACTGGGTCGGCGTCACCACGCCGTTCTACTTCGGCTGGCCCAAGTTCGCGGCGGCCGCCATCGTCTCGATGATCGTCGTCATGCTGATCACCGCCGTGGAGACCACCGGTGACGTGTTCGCGACCGGCGAGATCGTGGAGAAGCGCATCGTGCGCGAGGACATCGCCAGGGCGCTGCGGGCCGACGGGCTGGCCACCACGCTCGGCGGCGTCCTGAACTCCTTCCCCTACACCTGCTTCGCCGAGAACGTCGGCCTGGTCCGGCTGACCAGGGTGAAGAGCCGCTACGTCGTGGCCGCGGCGGGCGTGATCATGATCATCCTCGGGTTGCTGCCGAAGGCCGCGGCGATCGTCGCGGGCATCCCGCACCCGGTGCTCGGCGGAGCCGCGCTGGCCATGTTCGCCACGGTCGCGGTGGTCGGCATCCAGACGCTGTCCCGGGTGGACTTCAACGACCACCGCAACGTGGTCATCGTGGCCACCAGCTTGGGCCTGGCCCTGTACGTCACCGCCCAGCCCGATGTGGCCAAGGCGGTGCCGGAGTGGGCGCAGATCATCCTGGGCAGCGGCATAACGCTGGGCAGCATCACCGCCATCGTGCTCAACCTGGTGTTCCACCACGTCGGCAGGGACTTCGGGCCGGCCGTGGCCGGCACCCCGGGCGCCTCGACCCGGTTGGACCAGGTCAACGAGATGTCGTCGGAGGAGTTCGTGCGCACCTTCTCCGGGCTGTTCCAGGGTCCGGACTGGGTGGTCGAGCGGGCCTACGCGCAGCGCCCCTTCGCCGACACGCACGACCTGCGCCGGGCCTTCCAGGAGGCGCTGTTCGCGGCCACCCCGGACGAGCAGCTCCAGCTGATCGGCTCCTACCCGGACCTCGGCGCCCACTCGGTCGCCACAGGCACCGAGGGTGAGGCGTCCAAGGCCGACCAGTCCAGCCTGGGTCTGACCCGGCTGGGTGAGCACGAGCACGCCGAGCTCGCCTCGCTGACCAGGGCATACCGGGACCGGTTCGCCTTCCCTCTGGTCACCGCGGTGCGGGGGCAGGACAACTTCGGCCAGATCCTGCGGCACGGCTGGGAGCGGCTGAACAACTCTCCCGCGCAGGAGCACCAGGCCGCGCTGATCGAGATCGCGAAGATCGCCACCCACCGGTTCGATGAGCTGGTGGCCGACGCGAACCCGATCCACTCCGCACGCACCCGACATCTGGACACATGAGGATGCTGACGGTGTATGGGATCTGACATGGGGACCCCCGGCACCCGTTCGGCGCCCGACCTGGTCCTGGACGGCGCCACGATAGTGACCATGGACGGCGCCCGCACCGAGCACCCGACCGGCCACGTTGTGATCGAGAACGGCCGGATCGCCGCGGTCGGCACCGGACCCGCTCCGGCCGGGCCGGGCCGTCGCGTCGACGTCAGCGGCTGCCTGGTGACCCCGGGCCTGGTCAACACCCACCACCACCTCTACCAGTGGGTGACGCGGGGGTTGGCCGTCGACGACGGCCTCTTCGGCTGGCTGACCACGCTGTACCCGGTGTGGGGCGGCATCGACGAGGAGACGGTCGGAGCGGCGGCCGCGGCCGGTCTGGCCTGGCTGGCCCGCACCGGCGCCACCACCTCCACCGACCACCACTACGTCTTCCCGGCGGGCGGCGGCGACGTGCTCGGGGCCGAGATCGACGCGGCCCGGCGGATCGGCCTGCGGTTCATGCCGACCCGCGGCTCGATGGACCTGGGCCGGCGCGACGGCGGGCTGCCACCGGACCACGTCGTGGAGGACATCGACACGATCCTGACCGCCACCGCGGACGCGGTGGAGCGCCACCACGATCCCGGCCCGGACTCGATGCTGCGCATCGGCATCGCCCCGTGCTCGCCGTTCTCGGTGACCGCGGACCTGTTGCGCCAGGCCGCCGCGCTGGCCAGGGACAAGGGCGTGCGGCTGCACACCCACCTCGCGGAGACGCTGGACGAGGAGGAGTTCTGCCGGGAACGCTTCGGCCGCAGCCCGGTGGAGTACATGGAGTCCCTCGGCTGGCTCGGCGGCGACGTCTGGCTGGCGCACGGGATCCACTTCGACGACCAGGCCATCGCGAAGCTGGCGGCCACCGGCACCGGGGTGGCGCACTGCCCGTCGTCGAACGCCCGGCTGGGCGCGGGCATCGCACGCACGGCCGACCTGCGTGCGGCCGGGGTGCCGGTCGGGCTCGGGGTCGACGGCGCGGCCAGCAACGAGGCCTGCTCGCTGATCGAGGAGGCCCGGCACGCGCTACTGTTCGCCAGGGCCCGGGGCGGGCCGCAGGCGATGGCCGTGCGGGACGCTCTGGAGCTGGGCACCATCGGCGGCGCCCGGCTGCTCGGCTGGGACGACGAGATCGGCTCCCTCGAGCCGGACAAGCAGGCCGACATCGCGGTCTGGCGGCTGGACGGCCTGGCCCACGCCGACATCGCCGACCCGGTCGCGGCGCTGGTGCTCGGTACGGCGCCGCCGCTGGAGCTGCTGCTGGTCGGCGGGCGCACAGTGGTCGAGCGGGACCGGGTGGTCACCGCGGACGAGCTCGAACTCACCCGCCGGGCGGTCGCGGCGCATCACACGCTGCTGGCACGCGCGGGTACCGTCACCGGCACGGAAGGACCGTGACATTGAATAACCAGGGCAACACGGCGACACCATCGGTCACCGTCAACGGAGCGCAGCGCGCGGTCACGGGTGTCGAGCCGCACGTCACGGCGCTGGACTGGCTGCGCGATCAGGGGCTGACCGGCGCCAAGGAGGGCTGCGCGGAGGGCGAGTGCGGCGCCTGCTCGGTGCTGGTGGCCCGGCCGGACCGCGCTGGGCCCACCGAGGGGACCGGCCGGACCCGGTGGACCGCGCTGAACGCCTGCCTGGTGCCGGTGCTCGCGCTGGACGGCCAGGAGGTGGTCACCGCCGAGGGGCTCGGCCGACCCGGTGATCTGCACCCGGTGCAGCGGGAGATGGCGGTGCGCGGCGGTTCGCAGTGCGGCTACTGCACGCCGGGGTTCATCTGCAGCATGGCCGCCGAGTACTACCGGCCGGACCGGGCCGCGCCCGATCCCGTCACCAACGGTTCCCCCGCGGGCGATGCCGAGCACGGGCCGAACGGTTTCGACCTGCACGCGCTGAGCGGAAACCTGTGCCGCTGCACCGGGTACCGCCCGATCCGGGACGCCGCCTACGCGCTGGACCCCCCGCCGGTCGAGGACATCCTCGCCCGCCGCGCCACCACCGCTGCGCCCGATGTGCCGGCGACCCGGGTGCGGGTCGGAGAGGTCGAGTTCGTCCGGCCCGCCGACCTGGCCGCGGCGGTGGCCCTGCTGGCCGAGCGGGAGGACGCGACCGTGATAGCCGGCTGCACGGACTGGGGCGTCGAGGTCAACCTCCGCGGTGCGCGGGCCCCGTTCGTCGTGGCTGTGGACCAGCTGCCCGAGCTGCGCACGTTCGAGGTCGGTGCCGACAGCATCGAGATCGGCGCCGCGTTGACCCTGTCCGAGGCCGAGCGGCTGGTGGGCGGGCGGATCCCGCTGCTGGGCCAGATGTGGCCGCAGTTCGCGTCCCGGCTGATCCGCAACGGCGCCACCCTCGGCGGCAACCTGGGCACCGGCTCCCCCATCGGGGACGCGCCGCCCGCGCTGCTGGCCCTGGAGGCCACGCTCGTGCTGGCCGGCGCCGACGGCGAGCGCGAGGTGCCGCTGGCTGAGTACTTCACCGGGTACCGGCAGACCGTCAAGCGGCGCGGCGAGCTGATCCGGGCGGTGCGCGTCCCGCTGCCGCTGGCCCCGCAGATCGCCTTCCACAAGATCGCCAAGCGGCGGTTCGACGACATCTCCAGCGTGGCGGTGGCCTTCGCCCTGGACGTGCGGGACGGGACGGTCGCCCGCGTCGCGATCGGGCTGGGCGGTGTCGCGGCCACCCCGCTGCGGGCGACCGCGACCGAGGCCGCCCTGCTCGGCCGGCCGTGGACCGCGCAGACCGTGCGCGACGCGGCCGCCGTGCTGGGCGCCGAGGGCACCCCGCTCGACGACCACCGGGCCAGCGCCGCCTACCGGGCGGCGATGCTCGAACAGTCGCTGCTCAAGTTCCACGCCGAAACCGCGGTAGGAGAGGTGATCACCTCATGACCGAGCTCAGCACCCGCCCAGCACGTCCGGTGGTCGGCGTCGAGATGCAGCACGAGAGCGCGGATCTCCACGTCACCGGCCTCGCGCTCTACACGGACGACCTGGTCGGCCGCTACCCCGGCGCCCTGCACGCCTACCCGGTGCAGGCGCCGCACGCGCACGCCCTCGTGAGCTCGCTGGACACCGTGCCGGCGCTGTCCGTGCCGGGGGTGGTGCACGTGCTCACCTCGGCCGACGTGCCGGGCGTGAACGACGCCGGCACCAAGCACGACGAGCCGCTGTTCCCCAGCGAGGTCTGCTACTTCGGGCACCCGGTGTGCTGGGTGCTCGGGGAGACCCTGGAGGCGGCCCGGATCGGGGCCACCGCGGTCGCCGTCTCCTACGAGCCGCTGCCGTCGCTGATCACCATCCGGGAGGCCATCGCGGCGGACAGCTTCCAGGGCGCCAGCCCGACCGTGCGCCGCGGCGACCCGCACGCGGCCTTCGACGGCTGCGCGCACGTCTTCGACGGCGAGTTCGAGTTCGCCGGCCAGGAACACTTCTACCTGGAGACCAACGCGGCGCTGTCCAGCATCGACGAGAACGGGCAGATCTTCATCCAGTCCAGCACCCAGCACCCGACCGAGACCCAGGACATCGTCGCGCACGTGCTGGGGAAGAGCTACAGCGAGATCACCGTTCAGTGCCTGCGGATGGGCGGCGGGTTCGGCGGCAAGGAGATGCAGCCGCATCACTACGCGGCGATCGCCGCGCTGGGCACCGTGGTCACCGGCCGCCCGGTGCGGGTGCGGTTCAACCGGACCCAGGACATCACGATCACCGGCAAGCGACACGGGTTCCACACCACCTGGAAGGTCGGTTTCGACGCCGACGGGCGGATCCAGGCGCTGGTCGCCACGCTCATCGCGGACGGCGGCTGGAGCCTGGACCTGTCCGAGCCGGTGCAGGCCAGGGCGCTGTGCCACATCGACAACGCCTACTGGATCCCGAACATCGAGGTGCACGGCCGGATCTCGAAGACCAACAAGACCTCGCAGACCGCGTTCCGCGGGTTCGGCGGCCCGCAGGGCATGATCGTCATCGAGGACATCCTGGGACGCTGCGCGCCCGCGCTCGGGCTGCCGGCCCGCGAGCTGCGCCGGCGCAACTTCTACCAGGCGGGCCAGACCACCCCGTACGGCCAGCCGGTCCGCCATCCGGAGCGCATCGAGCGGGCCTGGAACCAGGTCCTCGACACCGGTGACGTCGAGGCTCGGTTGGCCGGGATCGAGGCGTTCAACGACACCCACGAGCACACCAAGCGCGGGCTGGCCATCACGCCGGTGAAGTTCGGCATCTCGTTCAACCTCACCGCGTTCAACCAGGCCGGGGCCCTGGTGCACGTCTACAAGGACGGCTCGGTGCTGATCAACCACGGCGGCACCGAGATGGGCCAGGGCCTGCACACGAAGATGGTGCCGGTCGCGGCGACCGCGCTGGGGGTGCCGCTGTCCATGGTGCGCCTGGCCCCGACGCGCACCGACAAGGTGCCCAACACCTCGGCCACCGCGGCCAGCTCGGGCGCCGACCTGAACGGCGGCGCGGTGAAGAACGCCTGCGAGCAGATCACGACCCGGCTGGCCGAGGTGGCCGCGGGCGAGCTCGGGGTGCACCCGGCCGACGTGCGGTTCGTCGACGGCATGGTGACCGGCCTGGCCGCGGCCGACCGCGAGCTCACCTTCGCCGAGCTGGTGCACACCGCCTACTACCGGCGGGTGCAGCTGTGGGCGGCCGGGTTCTACCGCACCGCCGGCCTGCACTGGGACGCCAAGAACATGCGCGGGGAGCCCTTCAAGTACTTCGCCTACGGGGTGGCGGCCAGCGAGGTCGAGGTGGACGGGTTCACCGGGGCCTACCGGCTGCGCCGGGTGGACATCGTGCACGACGTCGGCGACAGCCTGTCCCCGCTGGTGGACCTGGGTCAGGTGGAGGGAGGGTTCGTGCAGGGCGCAGGCTGGCTGACCCTGGAGGACCTGCGCTGGGACACCGGCGACGGGCCGTCCCGGGGTCGGCTGGCCACCCAGGCGGCCAGCACGTACAAGCTGCCCAGCTTCTCCGAGATGCCCGAGGTCTTCCACGTCGCGCTGCTGGAGAAGGCGCACGAGGACGGTGCCGTCTACGGCGGGAAGGCGGTCGGCGAGCCGCCGCTGATGCTGGCCTTCAGCGTCCGGGAGGCGCTGCGCGAGGCGGTCGCGGCGTTCGGCCCGGCCGGGCACTGCGTCGATCTCGGCTGCCCGTCCACCCCCGAGCAGGTGTTCTGGGCGGTCAGGGCCGCCCGTACCGCGGCCGCATCGCACTCCACGACGTCCGCACCCACCGGGTCCCCCATCCCGGTGGCCGGCACCTGACGTGCCCGCCACGCACAGTCCGGAGAAAGGGGAGCGATGCACTGGATGAGCGCGGTCTCGCGGCTGCGGCGGGAGCGGGTACCCGGAGTGCTGGTCACCGTGCTCGCGGTGCGCGGGCACGCGCCCCGCGAGGCGGGCGCCAAGATGGTGGTGGCCGAACACCGCTGCTGGGGCACGATCGGCGGCGGCAACCTCGAGCAGTCCGCGCTGGTGCGGGCCCGCGAGCTGCTCGCCGCCGGGGCCCGGGAGCCGCAGACGGACACGTCGAGCCTCACCGAGCGGGCCACCACGCTGCACGGCGTGCAGTGCTGCGGCGGCGAGGTGACGCTGCTGTTCGAGCCGTTGCCGCCGGTGCCCGCGGTGGCGATCTTCGGGATGGGACACGTCGGCTCCGAGCTGGCCCGGGTGCTGGCCCGCCACGACATCGAGCTGCACCTGGTGGACTCGCGGGCCCGCCACGTCGAGCCGGCGCGGCTCTCGGTGATCACCGGCGACGCGGTGGCCCGGGTGCACACCCATCATGCGGAGGTTCCGGAGCTGGTGCTGGGTGAGCTGCCGGCCGGCTGCCACGTGCTGCTGATGACCCACGACCACGCCGAGGACGCCGCGCTGTGCGACGTCGCGTTGCGCTGCGGGCACCTGGGCTCGATCGGGCTGATCGGCTCGTCGGTCAAGTGGCGCCGGTTCCAGAAGAAGCTGGCCGACGAGGGGCACGACGCGGAGACCCTGGCCCGGATCAGCACCCCGATCGGGCTTCCGGAGATCACCGGCAAGGATCCGGCGAGCATCGCGGTCAGCGTGGCGGCCGACCTGGTGCTGCGATTCGAGCGGGAACGGGGTTTCGAACGCGAACGGGCCGCCGCCCCGCGGGTGCTCCGGTGACGATCTACCGCGGAACGGCGCTGGACACCCCGGACTCCCCGTTCGACGGCGGGCGCCTGCGGGCCGAGTCCGATGCGGGCATCGCCGTCGAGGCCGGCGTGATCGTCGGCCGGGGGCCGTTCAGCCGAGTGCGCGCCGGCCGCCCTGGCGACGAGGTGGTCGAGCTGACCGGCGGGGTCCTGCTGCCCGGCCTCGTCGACACGCACGTGCATTTCCCGCAGGTGCGGGTCATCGGCGCGCTGGGCATGCCGCTGCTGGACTGGCTGGAGTGCTCCGCGCTGCCGGAGGAGGCGCGGATGGCCGAGCCCGAGCACGCGCGCGTGGTGGCCGCCGAGTTCGTCGACGGCCTGATCCGGGCGGGCACCACCTCGGCGCTGGTGTTCGGGGCGCACTTCGCGCCCGCGGTGGACCTCCTGTTCGAGCGGGCCGCGGCGAGCGGGCTGCGGATCAGCGCCGGGCTGGTCGTCAGCGACCGGATCCTGCGCCCGGAGCTGCTGGCCGGCCCCGAGCAGGCCTACGCGGACGGGCTCGCACTGGCCGGGCGCTGGCACGGCAGGGACCGGCTGCGCTACGCGGTCACGCCGCGCTTCTCGCTGTCCACCACCGCGGCGATGCTCGACTCGTGCGCGGCGCTGCTGCGTGACGTGGACGGCGCGCTGTTCACCTCGCACGTCAACGAGAACACCGCCGAGGTGGACACCGTCCGCGGGCTTTTCCCCGAGTGCTCGTCCTATGTGGATACCTATCGGCAGGCCGGTCTGCTCGGGCGGCGCAGCGTTCTCGCGCACAACGTGCACCCGACCGACGCGGAGCTCGACCAGCTGGCCGCGGCCGGCGCGAGCGTGGCGCACTGCCCGTCGTCCAACAGTGCGCTGGGCAGCGGGCTGTTCCCGCTGCGCCGCCACATCGAGCGCGGGGTGCGGGTCGCGCTGGGCACCGACGTGGGCGCCGGGACCAGCTTCTCGCTGCTGCGCGAGGGCCTGCAGTCCTACTTCATGCAGGCACTGCTCGGCGCGGACGGGCTGCCGCTGACCTCGGCGCACATGCTCTGGCTGGCCACCGGGGCCGGTGCGGCAGCGCTGGCACTGGACGGGCAGGTCGGCGACCTGTCGGTGGGCACGCAGTTCGACGCAGTGTGGGTCGGTCCGGACCCCGGCAGCACGCTGGACGTGGTGCTCGAGCACGCGGCCGACGCCGACGATGCCCTGGCCAAGGTGTTCGCCCTGGCCGGGCCGTCGGACGTGCGGGGGGTGTGGGTCGGCGGCGACCGCCTCTGCTGACCCCCCGCACGACCCGGGACTACGAGGCCGTCCTGTGTTCCGGCGGTCATGTCCATCCTCTCGCTCACCGGCCGCGGCGTAGCGTGCCGGTTGTGCTTGCGCGTCGCGCAGGGCACTTCGAGTGAGTCGCCGGTTGCTGCTTGCCGGCGCGCTGGTCGTCCTCGCGGCGTTCAACCTGCGGCCTGCCGTCGCCAGTGTGGGGCCGATCCTGCCGGAGGTGCAGGCGGATCTCGGGCTGTCCGGCACAGCCGCCGCCGTGCTCACCATGCTTCCGGTGCTCTGTTTCGGAATCATGGCGGGCGTGGCGCCGCTGCTGGCCGACCGTGCCGGGATCGAACCCGTCCTGGCCGCTGCGTCGATCGTCCTGGCCGTGGCGCTCCTGGCGCGGGTCGCCGACGGCGTTCCGGCGCTGTTCACCGGGACCGCCGTTGCGGGCGGCGCCATCGCGGTGGCGAACGTGCTGCTCCCGCCGCTGATCAAGCGCGACTTCCCCCGCCGCACCGGGCTGCTGATGGGCCTCTACTCCACCACGCTCAGTGCGTCGGCGGCGGTCGCGGCCGCGACGACGGTGCCGCTGGGCCGGGTCATCGGGCTGAGCTGGCGCGGCGCGCTGGGCGTCTGGGCGGTGCCTGCTGTGCTCGCCGCGCTGGCCTGGCTGCCGCGCACCCGCAGCCACACCCGACCGCTGCCCACACCACCGGCGGACCGCTCGCTGCTCGGCAGCGCGCTCGCCTGGCAGGTGACCGCGTTCTTCGGGCTCCAGTCCCTGTCGTTCTATGCGGTGCTGGCCTGGCTGCCCTCCATCTACCGCGACTTCGGCTTCGGCCCGGCCGAGGCGGGGTTCCTGCTCGGTGTGTCCGGTCTGGTGCAACTGCCGTTCACCCTGGTGCTCCCGCATCTCGCCACCCGCGCGGCCAACCAGATCGGCTACATCGTGTCGGCCACGGTGCTGATCGGGGCAGGCCTCGCGGGCGTGCTGCTCGCCCCGACCGCGGCGCCCTACGCCTGGGTCGCGCTCATCGGGATCGGTCAGGGCTCCTGTTTCGCGCTCGGCCTGAACCTGTTCGTGCTGCGCACCCGCGGGGTCGCCGACGCCGCGCGCCTCTCCGGCATGGCGCAGGGCGTCGGGTACGTCGTCTCGGCGTTCGGTCCGCTGCTCGTCGGCGTCCTGTATGACGTCACCAGGTCCTGGACCGTCCCACTGGGCCTCCTGTTGCTGTTGGTCGTCCCGCAGCTGGCGTTCGGGGTGCTGGTGGGCCGCAACCGCACGGTGTGACCGCTCGGCCCCTCATGCACCCTGCGGGGTGGCGTCGACCACCTCGAGCTCGACCGGGATGTTGCCGCGGGTGGCGTTCGAGTACGGACAGCGCTGGTGAGCCTCCCTGACCAGCTCCTCGGCCTGTTCGCGCGCCAGTGCCGGTGCGGCGATCTGGAGCCGGACGGAGAGCCCGAAGCCGGTGCCCTTGCGGTTCATGGCGACGGTTCCGGTGACGGTGGATCCGGTCAGGTCGGCCTTCGCCCGGGCGCCGACCCGTTTCAGCGCGCCGTGGAAGCAGGCCGAGTAGCCCGCGGCGAACATCTGTTCCGGGTTGGTGAGGTCGCCGCCCGGCCCGCCCATCCCCTCCGGCACCGCCAGGTCGAGGTCGAGCACATCGTCGTCGCTGGTGACGTGGCCGTTGCGGCCGTCGCCGTAGGCCGTCGCCCGGGCGGAGTACACCGCTTCGCCGGAGCCGCTCGACGTGGTCACGCCACCACCCCCGTCCGGAGCCTCATGTGCCGGTTGACGTCCTTGTACAGCAGATACCGGAACGGGCCGGGGCCACCGGCGTAGCAGGCCTGCGGGCAGAACGCGCGCAGCCACATGAAGTCGCCCTCCTGGACCTCCACCCAGTCCTCGTTGAGCCGGTAGACGGCCTTGCCCTCCAGGACGTACAAGCCGTGTTCCATGACGTGGGTCTCGGCGAACGGGATCACCGCGCCCGGCT
This sequence comes from Mycobacteriales bacterium, assembly GCA_038320445.1. Taxonomy (GTDB): domain Bacteria; phylum Actinomycetota; class Actinomycetes; order Mycobacteriales; family Pseudonocardiaceae; genus Pseudonocardia. The sequence goes on along the minus strand of JBBQEF010000029.1, from coordinate 2,881 downwards.
CGAGGGTCACGATGGTCACGTGCATGTCGTGGCGCAGGTCCGCCGGGTCGACGAAGCGGCTGGTCTTCCAACGTCCTTCGGTGTCCGGCATGGGAACGGGCTCGACGTCCCGCTCGTTCGTCACGAACGCCTCCGGCGTGTCGAGGCCCTCCACCCGCTGGTAGGCCTTGCGGATCCAGTGGAAGTGCGCGAGATCGGTGCTGTCGTTGTGCACGGACCAGTCGGCGCCGGGCGGCAGGTAGGCGTATCCGCCCGGGTCGAGCTTGTGGTCATCGCCGTCCACGGTGATGCGCAACGCGCCCGCCGTGATGAACAGGACGCCCTCGGCCTCCGGATCGGACTCGGGCTGGTCGCTGCCACCGCCGGGCGAGACCTCCATCATGTACTGGGAGAACGTCTCGGCGAAGCCGGACAGCGGCCTGGCCAGCACCCATAGCCGGGTGCCGTGCCAGAACGGGAGGAAGCTGGTGACGATGTCGGAGTTCGTGCCGCGCGGGATCACCGCGTAGGCCTCCCGGAACATGGCCCGGTCGGTCAGCAGCTGGCTCTGCGGGGGCAGCCCGCCCCGAGGCGTGTAGTAGGTCGACGGGCCGGCTGCGGGCCCGAGTATCGATTCTGACCCGTCCATCATTCGCCCCTCGTCTCCATGGCTCTCATGCCTCTCCCCGGCTGATCAGTTGACCCAGTGGCTCCTCACCGGTGACGCGACGACCGCGCAACCAGGTGCTGCGCACCACGCCGGCGAGCGCTCGATGGGCGTACGGCGTGATCGGGTTGCGGTGGTGGAGCCGTTCCGGATCCACGACGAAGGCGTCGTCGGGCGCGAAGATCGCGAAGTCGGCGTGGTAGCCACGCTCGATCCGGCCTTTCTCCTGCAGCCGGGCGACCCGCGCGGGCTGCTCGGCCATCCATGCCACCACGTCGACGAGCGTGTGGCCGCGCTGCCGGGCCTCCGTCCATACGGCGGCCAGTCCGATCTGGAGCGACGAGATGCCGCCCCAGGCGGCTGCGAAGTCGCCCACATCGAGCTGCTTGAGCTCCGGGGTGCACGGCGAGTGATCGGAGACGATGCAGTCGATGTCGCCGGCGGCGAGCGCGCGCCAGAGCTCCTCGCGGTTGTCCGATTCCCGGATGGGTGGGCAGCACTTGAACTGGGTGGCGCCGTCGGCGATCGACTGTGCCTCGAAGACCAGGTAGTGCGGGCAGGTCTCGACGGTCATGCTGATGCCCTCGCGACGCGCGGTGCGCACCATCGCCACGGCGTCGGAGCTCGACAGGTGCAGCAGGTGCACGGATCCGCCGGTGTGCCGGGCCGCCTCGATCAGGTGCGCGATGGCGAGGTTCTCCGCGCCGCGTGGCCGGGACGTGAGGAAGTCGGCGTAGTGCCGCCCGTGGGCGGCGGGCGCGCGCTGGATCGCTGTGCTGTCCTCGGCGTGGACGATCAGCATCGCGCCGTAGGAGCGGAGCACGCCGAGGTACTCCTCGAGCTGCTCGGCGTCCAGCGGTGGGAACTCGTCCACGCCCGACGGCGTCATGAAGCACTTGAAGCCGAAGACGCCGGCGTCGTGCAGGCCGCGCAGGTCCCCGACGTTGCCGGGGATCGCGCCGCCCCAGAATCCCACGTCGACGTGACACTTGCCCTGGGCGGTCCGCCGCTTGATCTCCAGCGCCTCGACGGTGCATGTCGGCGGGATGCTGTTGAGCGGCATGTCCAGGATCGTGGTCACGCCTCCCGCGGCGGCCGCGCGGGTGGCCGTCGCGTAGCCCTCCCACTCGGTGCGGCCGGGCTCGTTGACGTGCACGTGGGTATCGACGATCCCGGGGATCAGCACCTCGTCGGCGGCGAGATCGATCGTCTCGGTGCCGCTCAGCGCGGCCTCCAACGGCTCGATCGCGACGACGACGCCGTCCCGGACGCCGACGCAGCGCGGTACCTCTCCGGCGCGCGTGATGACCCGCTGACCGCGGATGACCAGGTCAAGCTCGGCCATGATGCCCCGGCTCCAGCGCATGAACGTCGTTGGACATGTGCTCTCCCTGCTGTTGGGCCGCGGAGTCCCCGGCCGGTTGTTCAGCCGCCCAGCCCGGCCCGGTACACCCGCCAGCCACCGTGCTCGGAGATGTCCTTGAGCCCCTTGCGTGCTTCGTGTGCCACCTCGCGCAGCAGCACGACCAGCGCGCTGCCGCCGTCCTCCAACTCGACGACGCCGAGCTCGAGCTCGGGCGGTTCGGCCGGGATGAACCGGTCCCGGATCACGTCGAGCGGCACCTCGTACAGCTCGCCCTCGACGCCGACCCCACCCTCGTCGACCGGCCACAACGCCGGGAACTCGTCCCGGACGGCATAGAACCGGTACTTCGGGGCAGTGCGGGCGGCGCCGAGGAAGGGCAGGCCCTCGATGCTGTGGTGGACCTTGCCCCCGCTCATCCCCTCGCCGTTGACGAAGAGCGGCACTGTGATGGTCATCGGTTCGTCCTCCGTGCTGTGCGTGGTCTCGTCACGAGTGTCGAGCCAGTCGCGGGCCAGCTGCCGGGCCAACTCCTGTAGGAGAGGTCCCGCCTCGGCGATGCAGCGTCGGATGTCGGGCTCGATGTCGGTGAGCGCGTAGGCCTGCCGGACGCCGGTGGCGTGCAGCTGCTCCCTGCTCAGGGCGACGCGGCCGGACACCGTCACGACCGGGACCCCGGCTGCGGCGGCGGCGGCGGCCACTCCCGCCGGGGCCTTGCCGTTCAACGTCTGCTCGTCGAGGGAGCCCTCGCCGGTGACGACCAGGTCCGCGCCGGGCAGGTGGTCGGCGAACCGGACGAGGTCGAGAAGGAGCTCGATGCCCGGGCGGAGCTCGGCGCCGAGCAGCGCGATCGCGGCGTAGCCCACGCCTCC
>JBBQEF010000028.1:0-28670 GCA_038320445.1 Mycobacteriales bacterium | reverse complement strand
GTGCACCACGTCTTCCGTCCGGACGGCAGCCCGCAGCACATCAGAACCGGTGAGGAGCTGCCGATCCACGCGACGGCGCTGGGCAAGTGCCTGCTCGCGTTCGCCCCCGTCACCACGCCGGCACCCCGCGACCTCGACCTGCACCCCTGGACGGGCCGCACGTGCGCATCACAGGAGGCGCTGGAGGCCCACCTGACGACGGCGCGGCAGCGCGGCTGGGCCGGTGACTCGGGGGAGTTCGAACCCGGCGTCGGAGGGGCGGCGGCGCCGCTGCGGGCCAGCGGCGGCATGGTCGTCGGCGCGCTGGCGGTGGCGGGCCCGGTCGAGGAGCTGTTCGGCCAGGGCGGTGACCTCCGCCCCGGCCTGTCGGCGCACCTCATGAGCGCCTCCCGGGAGATCTCGACGGCCCTGCTCCCGGCTCCGTGACCACCACCGGCCCGCACGGTGCGGTGGAGGGGGGCCGGTGACCGAACGGGTCGTCGCCGCCATCGACCAGGGCACCACCTCCACGCGGTGCCTGCTGTTCAACCGCGCGGGGCGGATGCTGGCCGTCGCCCAGCTGGAGCACCGCCAGTACTACCCGGAGCCGGGTCGGGTCGAGCACGACGCCGTGGAGATCTGGCGCAACGTGACGCGCGTCGTCCCGGCCGCGTTGCGCAGCGCCGGGCTCGGCCCGGAGAACATCGTCGCCCTCGGGATCGCGAACCAGCGCGAGACCACCGTCGTGTGGAACCGGCACACCGGCCGGCCGCTCGCGCGCGCGATCACCTGGCAGGACACCCGGACCGACGGGATCGTCGCCCGGCTGGCCGCCGACGGGCACGGCGACGTGGTCGAGGAGATCTCCGGACTGGCACCGGCCACGTACTACGCGGGGCCGCGGCTGCGCTGGCTGCTCGACCACGTGCCCGACGCACGAGCCGGCGCGGAGGCGGGCGACGTCGTGTTCGGGACGATGGAGACCTGGCTGATCTGGTGGCTCACCGGAGGACCGGACGGCGCCAACGGGAAGGGGGGTCGGCACGTCACCGACGTCACGAACGCGAGCCGGACGATGCTCATGGACATCCGGCGGCTGGAGTGGTCGGACCGCCTCGTCGAGGTGCTGGACGTGCCGTACCGGATGCTGCCGGAGATCCGCTCCAACGCCGAGGTGTACGGCCTGTGCACCGCGGTGCTGCCCGGCGTTCCGGTGGCGGGCGCCCTGGGCGACCAGCAGGCGGCGCTCGTGGGGCAGGCGTGTTTCGCACCCGGCGAGGCCAAGTGCACCTACGGCACCGGCGCGTTCCTGCTGATGAACACGGGCAGCCGGTTGGCGGCGTCCACGCACGGGCTGATCCCGACCGTCGGCTACCTGTTCGGGGACCGGCCCGTCTTCGCCCTCGAGGGCGCCATCGCGATGACCGGCTCGCTGGTGCAGTGGTTCCGCGACTCGCTGGGCATGATCCAGACCGCGGCCCAGATCGAGACACTGGCCGCGACGGTGCCCGACAACGGCGGCTGCTACATCGTCCCGGCCTTCTCCGGGCTCTACTCGCCGCGCTGGCACCCGGATGCCCGCGGCGTGATGGTCGGGCTGACGTCGTTCATCAACCGCGGCCACCTCGCCCGTGCCGTGCTGGAGGCCACCGGCTGGCAGACCCGCGAGGTCGTCGACGCGATGAACGCCGACTCGGGCGTGCCGGTCACGCGGCTCAAGGTCGACGGCGGGATGACGGCCAACCACCTGCTCATGCAGTTCGTCGCGGACGTCCTCGACGTGCCGGTGGAGCGGCCACTGGGCTCGGAGGCGGTGTCGCTGGGGGCGGCGTACGCGGCGGGGCTGGCGGTCGGGCACTGGTCGGACGTGGAGGTCCTGCGCGCGAACTGGCACCGCGCGGCGGCGTGGGAGCCTGCGATGGACCCGGGACTGCGCGACCGCGAGCGGGAGAACTGGGGTCGCGCGGTCCACCGCAGCTACGGGTGGGTGCAGGCCCCCGAGGGCGACTGAGGTCAGCGCCGCAGGTGCTCCACGATGCGGTGGGTGACCGGGCGGTTGAGCGGCAGCAGCAGCCACAGCAGCGTGGCCCACGCCGAGTTGACGCCGGCCAGCGGCAGCAGGAAGGCCACGCCGATCGACACCAGGTAGACCACGGCGTTGACGACCGGCGCCACGAGGTAGCGGCTGCGCGTGAGGGGTTCGACGTCGGCGAACTCCGGCCGCAGCACGTGCGCGTAGAGCCGCACGCTGAGCACGGACGTGGCCGCGAGCAGCCCGCCCGCGACGGCGACCGCGGCGGGGAACCGGCTGTACCCGGTGATCAGGCTCGTCGCCACGGGCAGCGAAGCCACCCCGACGAGCGCGAAGATCGACAGTGCCAGGGCCCGCTGATCGACGGTGTGCACGTGTGCCATGACGCGGTGATGACCCAGCCAGTACTGCCCGGCGATGAAGAACGCCGCGACGAAGACGGCCAGCGAGCCGAGCAGCGGGCCCAGCGCGTTCGCGACGAAGTCCTGCTCGGTCTCGATGCCCTCGGGCACGCGGATCTCCAGCGCCAGCAGCGTCATCGCGATGGCGAACACCCCGTCGGCCAGCGCGTTGAGCCGGTGCGGCCGGTGCAGCCGGCGTTCCCCCACCCGTTCGGTCCGTGCGGTGTCGTCCTGGTCCACGGTGTCGTCCTGGTCCACGGTGTCCTCTCGACGCGGTCGCGAGCAGTGTGCCGCAACGCGCCCGATCAGGCCGCCGGGGCCGGGGCCGCCCAGATCCCGTCGGTCGTGAGCACCGCGTGCAGCGCGGCGAGGTCCGCCACGACGGTCGCGGCTCCGCTCAGCTCGCCCGGCCCGGCGTAGCCCCAGGTCACGCCAACGGTGCGCACACCGTGCTCGGCCGCGCCGTCGACGTCGTGGTGCCGGTCGCCGACCATCACCACGGCGTCACGCGCGGGGTCGAGGCCGAGCCGCCGCAGCGCGGACGCGACGACGTTGCCCTTGCCCACCCGGCCGGTGGCGTGGTCGGCGCCGCCGACCAGCGCGAAGTGGGTGCCGATACCCACCCCGTCGACGATCCGCCGGGCCAGGGTCTCGGGCTTGGACGTGGCCACGGCGAGCCGCAGCCCGGCTGCCCGGAGCCGCTCCAGCAGTGCGGGCACCCCCGGGTACAGCGGGGTGTGGGTGGCGGCGACCGCATCGTAGGTGCGGCGGTAGTGCGCGATCGCCGCCTCGGCCTGCGCCGGGGTGAGGCCGAGCGCGGGCAGCGCCGTCTCGAACGGCGGACCGACCAGGCCGCGCAGTTCGCCGGGGGACGGCGCCGCGATGCCCGCGGCCGTGATCGCGGCCGACAGGTGTTCGGTGATGAGGGCGGCGGAGTCGACGAGGGTGCCGTCGAGGTCGATAAGCACGGTGCGCACTGGGGGCAGCCTAGTGCCCCAGTGCCGCGGCCAGTTCCGTCCGGCCGGCCACGCCGAGCTTGCGGTAGGCGTTGCCGAGGTGGTTCTCCACCGTCTTCGGCGTGACGAACAACGTCTGGGCGATGTCGCGGTTCGACGCCCCGCCTGCGGCGAGGTCGGCGATCCGCCGTTCGGCGGGGGTCAGCGCGTTCGGCCCGGTGACCGCCCGGCGCCGGACGTGGGCGCCGGTCGCAACCAGCTCCTGCCGGGCGGCCGCGACGAGCGCGCCGGCGCCGCAGTCGAAGGCGATCCGCAGGCCTTCCTCGAGGGGCTTGCGGGCGTCTGAGCGATGGTTCGCCCGGCGCAGCATCGCACCGAGGTCGATCAGCGCCCGGGCCAGCTCCACGGGCGCGGGTGCGCCACGGAGGGCTGCGACGGCCTCGGACAGCGTGCCGGGGGAGCGTTCCACCAGGCCCGTCGCCCAGAGTGCGACGCCCTCGGCCCGAGCCGAACCGAACTCGCGCGCCGTGTCCACGGCATCCGCGGCCCTGGTCCGCGCCTCCTCGGCGCGGCCGAGCCGCAGCAGCGTCACCGCGCTCCAGGCCTGCCACGGCGCGAAGTTGGGGTGCTCGATGTCCCGCGCCCGCAGCCGGCGCGCGCACTCGTCCAGATCGGCCAGCGCCTCGCCCGCCCGGTCCTGGGCGAGCCGCAGCCGGGCCCGGGCCATGAGCAGGTGGGCCAGGGTCATCGGGACGCCGCTGCCGGCCAGCTCGTTCTCGGCCTCGGCCGCTTCGCCGCGCTCGACCAGGCAGCACACCAGCCACGCCTTGGTGTGCCGCCGCACCCCGGGGTCGTACCGGGCGGCGAGCCGATCCGCCAGCCGGGCGTCCTCTTCGGCGTCGCGCAACCGGCCGAGGACGTACCGGATCTGGGCGCGCATGGTCGTCGCGACGCCGAGGTCGTTGATGCTCCCCGCGCGCCGGGCCGACTCGATCATGGCATCGACGGCGGGGAGGACGGCGGCCGACCGGTCGACCGCGACCAGGGTGTTGCACGCCATGTAGAAGCCGCCGACGTCATCAACCGCCACGCGGGACGCGAGCTCAGCGGCCCGGGCGGCGACGGCACCCGCGGCCGCCGAGGCGCCGGGTTCGAACAAGGGGTTCAGGGCGGCCAGACGCAAGGCCAGGCTCATGGCCTCCGCGCCGCGGCCGGCGGCCGTCGCGGCCAGCTCGGAGACCCGAGCCGCGCTCGGGGTGCCCGGAGCGGTCCCGATCCGGCTGGCCATCGCGAGCTCGGTGTGCAACTCGTCGACGAGATCCGCATCGGTGTCACCCAGCGCGGCGACCGCGGCGGTCACGATGTCCTGGGCCGGCCGGTAGATCCCGCCGTTGCGGGCCGCGCGGGACACGGCCAGCGCCACCCGCGCCGCGGCGCGAGGGTCCGACGTCAGTTCCCACGCGCGGCGCAGGGTCCGATACCCGTTCCCGTCCGCTGCGGTCACCTGGGCGGTGCCGAGCGCCACGAGCAGCTCGGCCAGCTCGGAAGCCGGGCACGGCTCCGCGACCGCCCGGCGCAGGTACGTGATCGTGGCGCCCGGCGCGCCCTTGACCAGCGCTGCCGCGGCGGCCGCGCGCAGCCGGGCCACGACCCAGGCGTCACCGAGGCGCTCGACGACGAGCAGGTGCGCGGCGACCCGCTCCGGGTCGGCGTTCTCCCGGGCGAGGCACCGGGCGGCCCGGTAGTGGCCGCGGTGCCGCTCGGCGGTGCTCATGTGAGCGGTGATGGCCTCGGCGACCAGCGGGTGGCTGAAGGCGAGCGGTCGCCCGGCCGTGAGCAGTTCGGCGGCGATCAGCGCGTCGGCGGCGTCGACCGCCGTCGACGGATCGAGGCCGGCCAGGGCACCAGCCCGCCGGACGTCGGCCGCCGAACCCAGCACCGCGACGGCCCGCGCGAACGCGCCCGCCTCGGGCGGGAGATGGCGCAGCCGGGGCAGCACGAGCATCGCGACGATCGCCGGGGCGCGGTTCCGGACGGCGTCGACGCCCGCGTCGTCCGGTGCCACCGCGTTCTCACTCAGGGTTGCGAGCAGGGCCTCGAGCAGCAGCGGATTCCCTCCGGCCGCCTCATGGCAGGCGTCGAGGAACGCGGGTGCCGCAGCGCCGAGAGCCGCGCGCACCAGCCGGTCGCACGCCTCGCTGCTGAGAGGTCCGGGTCGCAGCACCACCGTCGCCGGGTCCTCGCGGATGTCCTCCCCGTGCGGGGTGCCCAGATCGGACCGGGACGCCAGCAGGATCCCGACGGGCAGTCCCTCCACCCGTCGTGCCAGGTAGGCCAGCGCCTCCCGGGACGGCTCGTCGGCCCAGTGAGCGTCGTCCACCACCAGCAGCAACGGGCCGCTGTCGGCCAGGCCGACCGTCAGCCAGTAGAGGCCGTGCAACCGCGCCGACGTCACCGCGGCCGCCGCGCTCGGCTCCTCGACCAGGGTGACGACGGGCGCCGCGAGCCGGGCCGGGCCGGCCCCGATCAGGGCGGGCTGCGCGGTCACCACCGCCTCGAACAGCCCGCGCACCACACCGAACGCGAAGTCCCGTTCCAGCGCGCTTCCCCGTGCCGACAGCACCCGCACACCGGCCGCCACGGCGTGCTCCCGCGCCATACGCAGGAGCCGCGTCTTGCCGATGCCCGCGGGTCCCTCGACCCACACCGCGGTGCCGTGCCCGGCTGCGGTGGCGTCGACGGCCGCGGTGATCGCCGCGAGCTCCCGCTCGCGTTCCAGCAGCGGAGACCGCTCCGCGGCGCGCCCCACCACAGCGCCCACCTTGGCAGGCCCCTGCCTGGCCCACCACCGCGATTTGGGGGGTTCGTCCCTCATGTCAGCGGCGCGTCGGGGTCGGACGCTGGGGTTCGTGATGAGGAGGTATCCGGTGAACACTGAGTATCTGAATACCCTTGACGTTCGACTACCGATGGTGTGCCTCGACGGGACGGAGATCCACCCCGTGGTGATCCGTTCGGTGCTGGTGCGCACGCGCGACGTGCTGGAGTACGAGGTGCTCCAGACGCGGGCCGGGATCGACGTCGTCGCCGTGGCCGACCACGGGCTCGACGTGGCGGCACTGCGCGAGCACCTGGTGCTCGCCCTCGCCACCGCCGGACTCGCGGATCCCGAGGTCGCGGTCCGCACGGCGCGCAACCTCCACCGCCACCCCCTGACCGGCAAGCTGCCTCGCTTCGTGCCCCTGCACAGGGGGACCTGATGCCGGACACCGCCGGTTGCCCGGAGTGCGGTGCGATGGCGCCGTGTGCCGAAGTACATGTTCGGACGGGTCGGCCCGACATGGTCGGTGGGCGGCCGCGCGGTGACCGTAGGGCGATGCGAATCCTGCTGCTCTGCTCGGCGTTCAACGGCCTGACCCAGCGGGCCTGGGTAGAGCTGCGTGCGGCAGGCCACGACGTCGTCGTCCAGGAGTCCGGCAGCGACGCCGCTGTCCGGGAGGCCGTCGCCGCGGCAGATCCGGATCTGGTGCTCTGCCCGTTCCTGCGCGAGCGGATCCCCAGCGAGGTGTGGCGGACCGTCCGCACGGTCGTGATCCACCCCGGCCCGCCCGGTGATCGGGGACCGTCGTCGCTGGACTGGGCGATCATGGAAGCCGCACCGGCCTGGGGGGTCACCGCGCTGCAGGCCGTCGAGGAGTTCGACGCGGGCCCGATCTGGGGTTCACGGGCCTTCTCCGTCGGCGCCACCGCGCCGTGCAAGAGCGCTCTTTACAACGGCCCCGTCACCGACGCCGCCATGGCGCTAATGCACGAGGTGGTGGCCAAGGCGGCGGATCCGGCGTTCGCCCCGGAGCCCCTGGACTACTCCCGGCCCCTCGTCCGGAGGCGTCTGCGAGCCGCCGCTCGGCAGTCGGATCGCCGGTTCCGCTGGTCGGATCCCACCGCGCACGTGCTGCGCCGGATCCGGGCAGCGGACGGCGCGCCGGGCGTGCACGCGATGCTGTGCGGGGTTCCGGTGGCGGTGTTCGACGCCCACCGGGGTTCGCTCCGGCCCGCGGAGCGCGGCGAGCCGGGCACGGTCGCGGTTCGCCGCCACGGCGCGGTGCTGGTGCGCACCGGCGGCGGCGGCGTCTGGGTGGGCCAGCTGCGGTCCCGCGCCGAAACGCCGGTCGTGGGGCTCAAGCTCCCTGCGGCCGTCGTGCTGCGCGGGCACCTCGCGGACGTGCCGGAGGCGTCCGACGACGCCGGCCACCAGGAGATCGACTATCACCGCGACGGCTCCGTCGGCGTGCTCACCTTCCGCTTCTACAACGGGGCGATGTCCACCGACCAGTGCCGTCGCCTGCACGCGGCCCTGCGACACGCCGTCGCGCAGGACACCCGCGTGCTGCTGCTGCGCGGCGGGCAGCCCTTCTCCAACGGCCTCCACCTGGGTGTCATCGAGGCGGCCGAGGATCCCGCCGCGGAGGCCTGGGCCAACATCGTCGCGATCGACGACGTCTGCCAGGAGATCATCACCTGTACCGGACAGCTGGTCGTGTGCTCGGTGGCCGGCAACGCCGGGGCCGGGGGCGTCATGCTGGCGCTGGGCGCGGACCGCGTGGTGCTCCGCGAGGGTGTCGTGCTCAACCCGCACTACGCGACGATGGGCCTGCGCGGCTCGGAATACTGGACCTACGTGCTGCCGCGGCGGGTGGGGGAGCGCGTCGCACGCACCCTCACCGCGAACTGCCGCCCGGTCGGCGCCGCCGAGGCCGTCCGGATCGGGCTCGCTGACGTGGTGCTGCCCGGTGACCACGCCGAGTTCGAGCGCGCCGCGCAACGCTGTGCGGCTCGCCTCGCCGCTGCCGCGGACCACCCGCTCCAGCTGGCCGACAAGCAGTTCCGGCGTGCCGCCGACGAGCGACGGAAGCCGCTGCGCGCGTACCGCAGGGCCGAGCTCGTCGACATGAGCGACGACATCCTCAACGACCGGCACGGCTTCGCCCGTGCACGTTCGTCGTTCCTCGGTACGGCCTCCGTCGGAGCGACTGCGACCCCGGCCACCGCCTGATGAGGCACGTCGCCGCAGCCGAGCTCGACCGTCCGCTCCATGCGTGCCGCACCGTGTTCGCGAGCCCGGACCTGCGGGCCGCTCAGGTGTCCCTCGCGGTGTCCAAGACGGTCGACATCGCCCAGCTCGTCGGGTTGTCGGCCTACCTCTACGACACCGACGGGGTGGGCGCCGTCGCGGCGTACGGGGTCGTGCGGGCCGTCGCGCCGGCCGTGGGGGTGCCCCTGCTGACCGCGACCGCCACGCCGCTCCGGCCGGGCCGGTTGCTGACGGGGCTGGGCGCCGCCGCGGCGACCGCGGCGACCGGGATCACCCTGGCCGTCGGCCTCGGCGGCTCCCTGATCGCCGTCATCGCGCTGGCCGGGGTCGTGCACGTCCTGCTGGGCGCACACCGGCCGGTCGCCTCCGCCCTGGTGCCGACGCTCGTCCGCACGCCGGAGGAGCTGCTCGCCGGCAACGCGGCCGCAGCCCTCCTCGACGGCGCGGCCTTCCTCGCCGGGCCGCTGGCTGCCGGGCTGCTCGTCGGCGCTTACGGGCCCGCCGCCGTGCTGTACGCCACCGCGATCATGCTCTCCGCCGCGACGTTCGCCGGCACCCGGCTGGCGGCGCTGCCCGGTGCCGGACCCGTTCGGACGGGCGCCGGTCGGGCCACGGCGGCCCGGGCCTTCCTCGGCACGCCGGAGGTGCGGGTGATCACCCTGCTCGTGTCGGCGCAGACGTTCGTCCGGGGTGCGCTCAACGTGGTCGTGGTGGTGTTCGCGGTCGAGGTCACCGGCTTCGAGGGCGGCGCCGGGTTGCTGCTCGCCGCCGTCGGGGTGGGCGCGCTGGCCGGGCTGCCGCTCGCGTACGCCCGCACCGGGCGCCGTCTCCACGGCGCGCTCGGTCTGGGGCTGGTGCTCTGGGGGTTGCCGGTCGCGCTGGCGTCGGTCGCGCCCAACCTCGTCGTCCTCCTCCTGCTCTTCGCCGTGATCGGTCTCGGGAACGATCTCGTCGATCTGGGCGCGTTCAGCGCGCTCCCTCGGGCCGTGCCCGAGCGGGTGCTGCCTCAGGTGCTCGGCCTCTTCGAGGCCGTGCTCCAGCTCGGCACCGCGATCGGAGCGGCGTGCGCCGGCCTGCTTCTCGCCATCGCCGACCCCCGCGTCGCCCTGCTCGCCACGGGATCCGTGCTGCCGATCGTGGCGCTGATCGCGGCCCGCCGGCTCCGTTCGTTCGACCTGCGGCTGTGCTGGCGCGACTACGCGATCGACCGGCTGCGTCGTCAACCGGGGTTCGCCTCGATGGGGGTGCCGGAGCTCGACGAGATCTGGGGGTCCGTCCCCCATGTCGCGGGCGACGGCCGGCGGCATGCTGACGGCACACCGACGAGGAGTACACGATGATCACTACGAACATCCTGACCAGTGACTGGCCGGACATCGAGATCCCGACCGTCCCGCTCCCGCCGTTCCTCCTCGCCGGCGCCGCCGACCACCCCGACGCGCCCGCGCTCGTCGACGGCCCGAGCGGGCGCGTCACGACCTACGGCGAGCTGGCGGCGGGCGTCCGGCGGGTGGCGGTCGGGCTCGCCGCCCGCGGACTGCGCAAGGGCGACGTCTTCGCGATCCTGGCCCCCAACTCCCCGGACTGGCTCCTCGCCGCGTACGGCGCGATGACCGCGGGCGGGATCGTCACCGGGATCAACCCGCTGTACACCCCCGACGAGGTCGCAGGCCAGCTCGCCGACGCGGGAGCGCGGTTCCTGCTCACCGTGGCGCCGTTCCTGCCGACGGCCGTGGCCGCGGTGGAACGCCACAGCGCGGAGATCGTGCTGATCGGTCCGCCCACCGAGGGCACCACGGCGTTCGCGGACCTGCTGACCCACGGCGACGACCCGCCCGCCGTCGCGATCGACCCCGCCGTCGACCTCGCGTTGCTGCCGTACTCCAGCGGCACCAGCGGGCTGCCCAAGGGCGTGATGCTCACCCACCGGGCGTGCGTCGCGAACGTGCTGCAGCAGCGGGCCGCGATGAACCTCGGCCCCGCCGACCGGTCGCTCGCCGTGGCGCCCTTCTTCCACGCCACCGGTTTCGGCGTGGTCGCGAACGGCGCCCTGCACGCCGGTGCGGCGGTGGTCACGATGCCGCGCTTCGACGTCGAGGGGTTCCTCGGGCTCATCGAGGACCACCGGATCACCGGGATGGTCGTGGTGCCGCCGCTGGTGCTCGCGCTGGCCAAGCACCCGGCCGTCGACCGGTACGACCTGTCGTCACTGCGGTGGGTGGGCTGTGGGGCGGCGCCGCTGGGGGCCGAGCTGCAGGAGGCCTGCGCGCGCCGGCTCGGCCGCCCGATCCTGCAGGGCTACGGGATGACCGAGGTGACGGCGACGGCAGCGGTCTGGGAGCTCGACACGCCGGTGACGCCCGGTGCGGCCGGGAGGCTGCTGCCGGGCGTGCGGGCCAGGATCGTCGACGTGGCGAGCGGAGCCGACCTCGGTCCGGGGGAGGCGGGCGAGCTGTGGCTGCAGACCCCGTCGATGATGGCCGGGTACCTGCACAACCCCGAGGCGACGGCGGCGACGATCGACGGCGAGGGCTGGCTGCACACCGGCGACATCGCCCGCATCGACGCCGACGGTGCGCTGTTCGTCGTCGACCGGGTCAAGGAGCTGATCAAGGTCAAGGGCTTCCAGGTCGCCCCGGCCGAGCTCGAAGCGCTGCTGCGTGCGCACCCCGCGGTGGCCGACGCCGCCGTCGTCCCGGTCCCGGACGAGCGGGCGGGCGAGGTGCCCAAGGCCTACGTCGTGCGCGCCGGTGGCGACCACGCCGTCACCAGCGAGGAGGTCCTCGCTTACGTGGCCGAGCGGGTCGCTCCGCACAAGCGGCTGCACGCGGTGGAGTTCATCGACGCGATCCCGACCTCGCCGGCCGGCAAGACGCTGCGCAGGGTGCTGCGCGCCCGATGAGGTGGCGGTCGGGCCCCGGGTGCGGTACTTCTGCTGGGTGACACTGCGGCCTGTGGCGCTCCGGCTCCTCATGACGGCGGAGGACGCGGTCCAGCTGGTGGTGCTGGTCGTCCTGCGGATCCGCGGACGGCACCTGCCGATGATCGTTCCGTTCATCGGGCACGGCACCACCAGGCAGGTCCGGGTGGGCGCCCAGGTCCTGCGCGGCCGCCCCGAGGCGGAGGTACCGGCCGTCACCGGACCGGACGCGCTGCCGCAGACCCCCCGTTCCCGGCGCGCGGTGCTGCGCTCCACCCTCGCGCGGTTCCTCACCGTCGAGCTGCCCCGGCGGCTCGTCACGATCGACGCGCCAGGCGGGTCGGTGGACGCTCGCACCGACGACGACGGCTACCTCGACGCCGTGCTCGACGTCCCCGACCTCGACCCCGGCTGGCACGACGTCGGACTCTCACTGGCCGACGGCACGAGCGCCCGTGCCCGGGTGCTCGTGGTCGACCCGGCTGCGCGGATCGGGCTGGTCAGCGACGTCGACGACACCATCCTCGAGACGGGGCTCAGCCGCGGGATCGAGTTCCTGCGCGCCGCGCTGCTCACCGACGTCAGCGAGCGCACCCCGCTGCGCGGTGCCGCCGCGCTCTACCAGGCGCTGGTGGGCACGGACCGTCCGGTCTTCTACCTCTCGACGAGCCCGTGGAACCTGCACGAGATGCTGCTGGAGTTCATCGCGCTGCGCGGCTTCCCGCTCGGCCCGCTGCTGCTCACCGACTGGGGGCCCTCGCGCAGCGGGTGGTTCCGGATCGGGGCACAGGAGCACAAGGTCGGGGTGGTTCGCCGGATCCTCGACGAGCACCCGCACCTCGGGCTGGTGCTGGTCGGCGACAGCGGGCAGGCCGACCCCGAGATCTACGCGACCCTCGCCAGGGAGCACCCGGATCGGATCGTCGCCGTCTACATCCGGCGCACCCCGTCGGCGTCGGCGGGCCGGATCGCCGCGGTGGACGCGCTGGCCCGCGAGATCACGCGGCTGGGCGTGCCGATGCTCGCGGTCGACCACAGCGTCGAGATCGCCGCCCACGCCGTCGGGCTCGGCCTGCTCGACCCCGGCGCCGAACCGGTGATCGCCAGGGCCTGATCGAGGCGCTTCCGCGGGGTAGCGTCCGCGCCGTGGAACCCCGTGACTCCGGTCGCCTCGCGCGCGGCCTCGAAGCCCTGCACGCCATGACCTACTTCGCCCCGGAGACCGAGCGGCACCTCGTCGCGGCGGGCCTCCGGCCCGGCCGGATGTGCTACTTCGCCGGCCGGTCCGCGGCGATGGGTGCGGTCGGTGCGGGCGTCGTCACCGCGACGTTCTACAACTTCAGCGGCGCGCTCGTCGCCCGCCACATCCCGGCCGCCTGGACGCTCGCCGCGCCGGCCACGCTCGTCGCCGCCCGGTTCGCCGCGGTCGACGAGGCACTGCGCCGGATGCTCGGCGACGACGTCGTGGCGTCCGCCGAGGTGGCCGAGGCCGCCGGGCTCGCCCGCCGGGCCGCGGCGGCGTGCACGGGCGAGGGCCGCCCGCTGGCGGCCGCCCATCTCGACCTCGACTGGCCCGCCGATCCCCATCTGGTGCTCTGGCACGCGCTGTCGATCCTGCGCGAGCACCGCGGCGACGGGCACGTCACGCAGCTGGTCGACGCCGGGCTCGGTGGGCTGGAGGCGCTGGTCAGCTACACCGCCACCGGTCGCGGGTTCGTCGTGCCGTTCGCGATGGCCAGTCGTGGCTGGGCCCAGGAGGAGTGGGACGCGGCCGTCGCCGGCCTGGCCGAGCGGGGCGTCCTCGACGCAGGGGGAGCGCTGACCGACGACGGGACCGCCCTTCGCGCGGCCATCGAGCGCGACACCGACCGCCTCGGCCATGCGCCCTGGGCGCACCTGGGTGACGACGGGGCCGCCCGGCTGGGCGAGATCGGCGGGCGTCTCGTCGGTGCGCTGCTGGCCGCGGGATGCTTCCCGGACGGGGTCTTCGCGGCGCGTCGGTGAGCCGGACCCACAGCAACACACCACCGCGCCACGCCGGGGAACCCTCGTCGCGGGTCCTCCGTTGGTAAAGCGTTGGTAATGGTGTCGGAGTGGTGGAGGGGTTGTGCTGGAGATCAGCGGGCTCACATGGGCGGTGACCATCGCCGTCATCGTCGGGCTGCTGGCGCTGGACCTGGTCGTCGCTGCGGTCAAGCCGCACAAGGTGGGGTTCACGGAGGCCACGGCATGGTCGCTGTTCTACATCGGCGTGGCCGTCGCGTTCGGCGTCTGGTTCGCGTCCGCCTACGGCGGTGACTTCGGCACCCAGTACTTTGCCGGCTACATCGTCGAGAAGAGCCTCTCGGTCGACAACCTGTTCGTCTTCGTGATCATCATGACGACGTTCGCGGTGCCCGATCGCCACCAGCACAAGGTGTTGACGTTCGGCATCGTGCTCGCGCTGATCATGCGGGGGATCTTCATCGCGCTCGGGGCGACGCTGCTGTCGCTCTTCTCGTTCATGTTCCTGGTCTTCGGGCTGCTGCTCGTGTTCACGGCCGTGCAGCTGTTCCGCCACCGCGACGAGGATCCCGACGTCGAGGACAACATCGTGGTCACGACGGCGCGCAGGCTGCTGCCCGTCACCGAGGAGTACGTCGAGGGCAGGCTGATCACCAAGGTCGACGGGCGGCGCATGGTGACGCCGCTGTTCATCGTGCTCATCGCGATCGGCAGCATCGACCTCCTGTTCGCGCTGGACTCCATCCCGGCCGTGTTCGGCGTGACGGAGGAGCCCTACATCGTCTTCGTCGCCAACGCGTTCGCGCTGCTCGGCCTGCGGGCGCTGTTCTTCCTGGTCTCCGGACTGCTCGACCGGCTGGTGTACCTCTCGGCCGGCCTGGCGCTGATCCTCGCGTTCATCGGGGTGAAGCTCATGCTGCACTGGGCGCACGTCGACATCAGCCCGTCGGTACCGGAGATCCCCACGCCGGTCAGCCTCGGCGTGATCCTGGTGGTGCTGGTGACCACGACGGTGGCCAGCCTCGTGAAGTCGCGGCAGGACCCGGCGGCGAAGGCGCACGCGGGCTCGATGAAGGCCCACCAGAACAAGCCCGCCGAGCGGGAAGGCTGACGCCTCAGGGGAGGCCGGCGCCGCCGAGCGGGGTGAGGTCCACCAGTTCCGGTGGGCCGGCGAGGAGGTCGAGCACGTCGCCGATGCCGACCTCGCCCAGCTCGCCGTTCAGCGCCCGGTCCGACGCCTCCTCGTCGGCCCACACCTCGGTGACCCACACCGTGTCGGCCTCGTCGGCCGAGAGGTTGACCAGGTAGAGCTCGCAGCCCGGCGCCTCGCGCATGCCGTCGGCCACCTTGAGCAGCGTGTCGGCGAGCCGCGGGCCCTGTCCCGATCGCGCCACCATCCGGACGTACCTGCCGACGCGCCTGCCCTCGGTCATGACCCGACCCTAGCGCCGCACACCCCCGCGACCCGGAGGCGCCCACACCCCCCGCCCACCTCCACACTCCTCGTCGACGGGGGGTGGGGGAACGGTAGGGGTGTGTCGGCTCAGATGCCGTACGGCCAGATGGTGAGTGCGTACCCACCGAACCACGCCGAGGCCAGCGTGGCTGCGACGACGGCCCCGGCGGCGGTGGCCGGGCGCCGCTTGGCCAGGCCCAGCGCGATCGGCAGCAGCAGCACGAACGCGGGCAGCAGCAGGCGGAGCTTGGCGTTCATCAGGCCCTCGGTGCCCAGCACCGTCAGGAGCGAGAGCGTGCCGTACACGAGCAACGGCCACGGCAGCCGCATGGCGATGCCGACCACGACGAGCACGGCACCGGCGAAGAACGCGCCGACGACCGCCACGTCGAAGATCTGGTTGCCGCCCGCGAGCACCTGGGCGACGTAGCGGGCGGTGGCGCCGCCGCCGTCGACGTACCAGCCCCAGCCTTCACGCTGGATGCGGTACCAGCCGTCGGGCGAGCCGGTGCGGACGGCCACCCAGCCGAGGTAGGCGAGCAGGCCGGCCGGGGCGAGCAGTCCTCCGACCCACGGGCGCCAGCCGCCGCGGCCGGGGTTCTCGGGCCCGGCTGCGGCCCTGCGGTGCCGGTTCTCGGGCCCGCCAGCGGTCGTGCGGTCGTGGTTCTCGGGCCCGGCTGCGGCCCTGCGGTGCCGGTTCTCGGGCCCGCCAGCGGCCCTGCGGTGCCCCAGTTGCCCGATCACCGCCGCGAGCGCGGCCAGGCCGACGGCGGCCACCAGCGCGGTCGCGGTGGGCCGGACCAGCCCGGCGCAGGCGGCGCAGAGCCCGGCGAGCAGCCAGTGGCGGCGCAGCACGCCCACGAGCGACCACGCGGCGAGTGCGCAGAACAGCGCTTCGGTGTAGGCCATC
This sequence comes from Mycobacteriales bacterium, assembly GCA_038320445.1. Lineage (GTDB taxonomy): Bacteria > Actinomycetota > Actinomycetes > Mycobacteriales > Pseudonocardiaceae > Pseudonocardia. The sequence goes on along the minus strand of JBBQEF010000028.1, from coordinate 12,920 downwards.
GAGAGCACGACGCTCATGGGCGCGGCGGCGAAGAGCGCGGCGAGCAGGAGCCCGGCCCGGCGGGATCCGCCGGGCACCAGCTCGCCGATCTGCGTCATGCCGTAGGCGCCGGCGATGCCGGCGACCAGCGACACGATCAGCCCCGCGGCGGTCAGGTCGACGACCGTCCCCACCGCCGCGACGACGCCGGGATAGCCCGGGAAGAAGCCGTACGCCGTGACGTCGGTGTGGTGGCCGTAGGCGTCGAGCATGTCGGTGGGCACGCCCGCATAGCCGTAGCGGGCGATGGCCAGCAGCCAGGAGCCGTCCCACGCGGTGAGCTCCTTCAGCAGGCCGGGCCCGCCGCCTCCGGCCATGAGCGCGAGGACGCCGACGCCGACGCCGCGCACCAGGAGGTGGACGGCCGCGGGGGCGAGTGCGGAGAGGATCCTCCGACGCGCGGGTGCCCCCGACCGGTGAGCGGGCGGGGGCGGTTCTCCGACGGCGAGCACCCCGGCTTCCACACCGGCGATCCTGCCCGAGTGCCGGCCGGACCGGCGGAGCGGGTGGTCAGCGGGCCTGCGGCGCCGTCCTAAGCCGGAACGGCCAGCACGGCCGGGTCGAGCCGCGGTGGGTTCGGGCCGTAGGCGTTCGCCGTCGCCGCCCGCCCGCGTATGCCCGGCAACGCGGTGATGAACCGCAGGATCCCGGGCGGCGCGATCGACTTCCCGGTCTCCCGGGCCTTCGCCACGCGCTGCTCGGTGCGCACCTGGAACTTCTGCACCAGTGCGATGGACGGCTCGCGGTCGCGCTGCACGGCGGCCAGGTCGTCCTCGGTGAGTGTGCCCGCCCGCAGCGGCCCGACCAGCCGGTTCGCCGCGGCGACCGCGTCCTGGATGGCCATCAGGATCCCGTTGCCGCCGACCGGCGAGATGACGTGCGCCGCATCGCCGATCAACAGCAGCCCCGGCCGGTGCCAGCGCTCGACGCGCGAGATGTCCACCGAGAGCAGGGTGGTCTGGTTCATGTCGGTGAGCAGGTCCACCCGGTCACCGAGCCACGGCAGGTGCTCGCGCAGGAAGGCCTTGATCGGTCCGACGCCGGCCTCGCGAACGGCCGCGTACCCGCCCTTGGGCAGCGAGTAGCCGACCTGCCAGTCGTCCGGGCCGCCGAGCAGGCCCACGTAGTGGTGGGCGCCGAAGAACAGGTCGACGTCGGCGTCGGGCGGGTCGGTGGCCTCGGGGGGGAGCCGGAACCACAGCAGGTCGGTCTGGGCGCCCAGCGAGTGGGCAGGCAGCCCGGCCAGCGTCCGGATCTTGGAGAACCGGCCGTCGGCGGCGACGACGAGCGTGGCGGGCAGCTCGTGCTCGCCGGTGGCGTCGCGGTAGCGGACCCCGCCGCCGTCGAGCAGCCCGGTGACCCTCGATCCGAGCTTCAGCTCGAAACCGGGCAGCTGCGCGGCGCGGCTGGCGACGAAGTCGAGGAACCGCGCCTGCGGCATCAGCGCCACGTAGTTGTAGCGGCTCTTGACCTTGCCGTAGTCGGCGGTGGTGAGATCCCCGGTCGGGGTGTGGAAGCGGAAGTAGCGGGCCGGGTGATGGGGCAGCGCGAGCAGGTCGTCGATCAACCCGAGCTGCTCGAACAGCTCCAGCGTCCAGGGGTGCAGGGAGTCTCCGCGGAAGTCGCGGTCGAAGTCACCGCGCGACTCCAGCAGCGTGACCGGGACGGCGGCGCGGGCGAGCAGGTAGGCGAGCACCATGCCTCCGGGGCCGCCGCCGGCCACCACGACGTTCACCGGGGGTCCAGGCGGTAGACCGCGATGGACCCCAGGTGGGCGGTGATCTCCTCCAGGCTCGCCTCGGGGCCGACGGGGAAGGCCCGCAGCGCCCACGGCACCTGCATCGCCTCCAGGTAGGCCGAGATCGCCGGCGCGGCCTGCTCCGCCGGGGCGGGGACGGCGCTGCGCTCGTCCTCGCCGGGGGCGAGCACGCAGGCCGGGTCGGCGTCCAGGTTGCGGACCCACGCCCGGCTGCGGTCGGGCGAGATCAGGTAGAGCAGTCCGTCGATCTGGACGACGCCGACCGGGGTGGAGCGCTGCTCCCCGCTGCGGCGGCCGGTGGTGAGCACGACGCGCAGCGCGTAGCCGCTCTCGACGAGCGGCTGCGCGGGCTCGGCGAGGATCTTCTGGCTCATGGTCGCGTTCATGGCGACGAGGTCGGGCATGGTCACGCCGCCGAGCATACTCCCTCGACAGCTGAGTGTCTCGACAGTAGAGCTATTTCTGGAGTGACACCAGCGACGCCGCGACCACCGCGGCCCCGTTCGCCTTCCCCTCGACGGTGACCATCACGACACCGGACGGCAGCTCGAGCACCGCCCGCTTGTTGCTGGCCAGGTCGGTTTCCAGGACACCTGCCGGGCCCATGGCGAGGCCGTTGCTGTCGAGCGCCGTCACCTTCACGTGCGCGCCGCCGAACGTGCTGCCCACCGTGAGCCAGACGCGCGAGACCACCAGGGACGACGCCCCGGCCTCGGCCATCGCGGTGGTGCGGAAACTGCCGTCGGGGCCGGGGGTGATGGTCAGGGGCGCCACGGGGTCGTCCTTTCGGGAGGAGGTGGCCGCGACGGTGCCGCCGAGGGCGGCGAGGAACTCGGGCCACGGGAAGGAGGGGCCGGGATCGGTGTGGGAGGTCTGGCCGAACGCGTTGGTGATGTCGACGTGCCCGCAGATCCCGCGCGCCCCGGTGCGCAGCTGGGCCGGGCCGAGCCTGACCTGCGGGATGCGGAAGCGGATGCACAGCTCCGCGGTGCGGGACGCGGCCCGGACCACCGCGGGCCAGACCTGCGGCGAGAGCCACTGGTCGCGCGTGTAGAAGGCCTCCGAGCAGATCTCGATGCCGAGGCTGCGCTCGTTGGGCGGTGCGTGGTAGGCGATCGTGTCGTCGGGGACGCAATGCTGCTCGCCCGCGATGTCGACGATGTAGTGGGCCGAGCCGCCCGCCGCGGAGCTCGCGAAGTAGCGGGCCGTGCCCGGCGCGGTGCCGGCGGCCGAGGCCCGCGGGTACCCGACGCCGGGCGCGGTCGAGTGGATGACGACCCGGGTGGGGTTGGCGTTGTCCCCCCGGGTGAAGGACGAGAACCTCGCCCGGACGGTGATCGGTGGCTCTGCCATGGGCCTGCCTGCTGGTCGGGAGGGGGCGACGGGTGTCACACGTTCGCGTGAACCTACCGAGCGCGATCCGGGACGCCGGCCGTCACCCTGGGCCGGTGGTGGGGGTGTGTCGGAGGCCGGCGAGCGTTCTCCGGCGTGGCCGGCGTCGCATCGGCCTTCCCCCTACGACCGGTCGAGCTGGGGGACCGTCTCGGCCGGTGGCGAGTCGCCCTCCGGCTCGGCCAGCAGGATGTTGTCGAGTCCGGTGAGGGCGACGATCCGCGCGGCAGGTGTGCCGGGTCGCAGGATGAGCCGTGGCCGGGTGGGCGCGAGGCGCGCGGCCTCGACGATCAGCCCGACCCCGGCGCTGGAGAGGTAGCCGAGCTCGCGCAGGTCGAGGACGATGTCGCGGGGCCCGCGAGCGAGGTGGGCGCGGAGCTGCTCGATCAGGGCGGAGCGGAGGGCGGGCAGCGCCGCGAGGTCGAGGTCCCCGGACAGCTCGACGTGGATGCTGCCGCCGTCGTCCTCACGGACGTGCAACCGCGCGGCTGCCGCAACCGGAACCGCTCCGTCCGCGAGCAGCTGATGGGGGACGCGTGGTCTGGACGGCGCCGGGGACACCGGCCGGGACGGCACGGACAGGGCGAATCCGATGCCGGTGCCCGGCCCCGTCGTGGCGACCGTGACGTCGAGACCGAGGGCGTGGATCAAGGCAAGGCCGCGGCCGCGGTATCCGGGGTCGGCGGGCGGTGGCCGCCAGGCGCCGTCGTCGGTGACGCTGACGACCACCCGGTCGTCCTGATCCCGCACCGAGATCCGGACCTCGCCGGGCGCGCCGGAAGGGTAGGCGTGTTCGACGGCGTTGGCGACCGCCTCCCCGAGCGCGAGCTGCAGGTCGTCGGTGAGCTCGTGGGGGAGTACGGCGGACTCGGCCCAGGCCGACACGGCGCGGCGGACCGCGACCAGCTGCTCGGGCAGTGCCGGCAGGCGCAGCTGCAGCGGGGCCGGGCGGAACCGCGCGACGATGAGCGCGACGTCGTCGTTCGGGTCGGTGCCGCCCAGGGCACGGTGGAGCACCCTCTCGATCATCATCGTGGGAGCGGCGTCGGTTCCGGCCACGGCGGCGGCGAGCCGGTCGAGGCCCTCGTCGATGGCCTCGCCGCGGCGCTCCACCAGGCCGTCGGTGTAGAGCAGCAGGCTCGCGCCGGGGGCGAGCACGGTCCGGCCCTCGGTGAACGGGGGCGGGTTCCTGATGCCGAGCACGGCACCCTGCGCGTCGTCGAGGTAGGTGACGGCGACGGGCCACTCGTCGTGCGAGGTGACGGCCGGGTCGTGCAGCGGGGTGATCACCAGCGGCGGTGGGTGGCCGGCGCGGGCCCAGCGCAGCTCACCGGTGTCGGTGTCGATCACGACGGCGATGGCGGTGCTGGCCGGGGCGTCCGGGACGCGGCGGGCGAACCGCGTCAGCCAGCCCAGTGCCCTGGCGGGGCTGTGGTCCTGCAGCAGGTACGCGGTCAGCGCGCTGCGCAGCTGGCCCATGACGGCGGCGGCCGCGGGCCCGTGCCCGACGACGTCACCCACGACGACGGCGACGGTGTGGGGGTCGAGGTCCAGGACGTCGTACCAGTCCCCGCCGGCCCTGGTGCCCTCGGCGGCGGGCAGGTAACGCACCGCCAGGCCGAGCCGGTCCAGCACCGGTAGCGCCGCCGGCAGCAGGCTGCGCTGGAGGGTCTCGGCGACGCGGTGCGCGGTGCGGTGGAGCCGCGCGTTCTCGACCGCGAGTGCCGCTTTGGCCGCCAGGCTCTGCAGGAACTCGGCATCGTCGGCCCCGTAGTGGCGTCCGGACGCGGCGTAGCCCAGCAGGAGGGCACCGATGACCGTACCGGCGATGGAGAGGGGGACGGCTGCGGAGGAGCAGGGAGCGAGCGAGGTGAGCAGCGCCCGTGCCGCGGGGTCGACGGTGAACCTCTCGATCATGTCCTGATCGATCCGCTCGACGATCCGGGTCTCCCCGGTCGCGAGGGTGCGGGCGACCGCGTTCGGCTCGTCGGGGGACAAGGCGTAGCGCTGGCGCAGCCTGCGGAGGTCCTCGGCCCGTGCCGGGTCGGAGTGGGACAGCGCTATGAGTCGTGGTGGGCCCTCCGGCGTCGGTATCTCGACGGTGGCGAAGTCGGCCATCGCGGGCACCAGCGCGTCGACGAGGCTCTGGAGTTGGTCCTTCTCCTCGGCGGCGGCGGCGAGCCGGGTGGTGATGTCGTTGCGCAGCTGCTCACGCCGGGCGCGGTGCTCGGCGAGCTCCCGCAGCGCTACGGCCGTCTCGTAGAGCTGGGCGCGTTCGAGGGTGTGGCTGACCTGGACCGCTATCGCCTCGAGCAGCATCCGGTCGGCGTGGGTGAACTCGCGCTCGCCTGCGAAGTGGGCGCCGAGGTAGCCGATCGTCGTGCCGGCCCGGCGCAGCGGGAGGACGGCGGCGGCCGTGAAGTCGGTTTCGTCCAGCACGTCCGCCGCGGCAGGGAACAGCTGCCGGGTCTCCGAGCGGGTGGCGAGGAAGCGTGCCCGGCCGTCGCGGATCGTGGCAGGCCCGGGCAGCGGCGCGTCGACCGGCACGGAGGCGAACCGCTCGCTGATCCCGCTCGGGAACCCGCGTGTGACCACACGGAACGCACCGTCGCCCGCCAGCACTCCCACCGACGACCCGGAGGCCCCCATCGGGACCAGACCGTGCGCGTGCAGGGCCTCGATCGCGTCGTCGATCGTCGTGGCGTGAGCCAGCGCGGCGGTCACGCCGGAGAGCAGGTCGCTCTGGCGGTGCGCCGCACGTTCGGCCATCGCTGCCGCGGCGGCCGCGGTGAATCGCCGCAGCGTCTGCTCGCGTTCTCCCACCTCCACGGCGAAGGCCATCATGGTCGCGATCACGACGATGATCAGCAGCTGCACGTAGAGGAGGCTGGCCGCCGGGGCGAACCCGAGCTCCGGCAGGAGGTTCTCCTGGGTGGCCGTCGCTCTCGCGGTGAGGACGGCCACGCACGTCCCGGCCAGGGCGACTCCCAGCACGCCCACCCGGAAGGCGGCCCACACGAGCAGCAGCACCACGCCGTACAGCAGCGCGAAGGCCTGCGCCCACAGTGCCGTCGCCACCACGGCGCAGGTTGCCGCGAGCAGGGTCACGGCCTCGGCCACGCGGCTGCGGGCGGTCTCGACAGCGGAGTCCGAGAGGCAGGCCAGGACCACCCCGCCCACGACCAGCACACCGAGGCTGTCGCCGACCCACCAGCGCAACGCCGCGTCCAGCCAGGCGGTCGGCGCCATGAACAACGCCTGGGACGTCGCGCCGATCACCGCTCCGACCAGCGGCGCCACCAGCGTGGGCCCGGCGAGGAAGCGGGCGAGACCGCCGCGCCGGCCCAGGTCGACCGGCCGCCGTCCCGACTGCAGCAGCACGGCCCCGACGAGGGGTTCGACGGTGTTGGCCACGGCGAACCCGAGCGCTGCGGCGACGTTCAGACCATGGGCCACGTCCGCGACGAGCTCCGCGACCCCCGCTGCGGCGAGCACGACCGGCCACCGGCGTCGACCGACGACGATCAGCGCACCCAGGGTCACCCCGGCCGCGGGGAAGAACACCGGAAGACCGATTCCGAGCGCCCCGAACCAGCTCAGCGCCACCGCCGACGCCGACGCGTACGCCACGGCCACCACCGCGAACACCGCGATCGCCGGCCAGCGGGACGGCACCTTCGGCAACCGCGACTCGGGGCGTGGCCCGGCATGACTGTCGGACGAGATCATCCGGCCCACTGCCGCTGTCCCGTGGCGGGCGCGCTGCGACGACCTGACATCGACGCCGAACCACGTCCCGACACCGTCATCCCTTCGCTCGGCTCCGCACCACGTCCCCGACCGGCACTGCGGCCCGCAGATTACTCGATAGGCTAGTTACCGTGGATGAGAACGCCGATCTGGCTCTGGCCGTCCGCCAGGTGACGCTGGCGGTGCAGCGCTACCGGCTCCGCGCCGCCCGCGCAGGCTTCGACATGGGCACCACCGAGATGATGGCGCTGTCCCAGCTGTTCACCGGAGGTCCGTGCACTCCCACCGCGCTCGCGGAGTTCCTGTCCCTGGCCACGGCGTCGGTCACCGCGCTGCTGGATCGCCTGGAACGGGCCGGGCACATCGTGCGCTGCCCTCATCCCACCGACAGGCGCAGGCTCCTCGTCGAGCTGAATCCGAACGCCCGCGCCACCATCGCCACCATGTTCACCCACACCGGCCACGCCACCGCGAGCGCGGCCCGGTCGCTGAGCACTGCCGAACTCGCCGCGGTCAAGCGGTTCCTGCACGACCTGGTGGAGGCCTACGACCGCGTCGACCCCGTGGCCGCGTTGCGCAACGACCCGACCGCAGACGACGGGCGCCCTGACCGGCGCGCTGCCGCCGGCGGAGCGTGAGGGCGGATCGTCCGTGCGGCGGACTGTCACCGGACGCGGCGTCGGCGCCGACTTCGTCGATCATGGCTGAACGGCCGGCGTGGTCATCCGGTATCAGGCGCCGGTGCCGGCACTCTGAGTGAGAGGTGCCTTGCTCGCGACCGCGGAGGAACGCCATGGCCAGAACGGCTCCGACGACGCCGACGGGCCTGCCCCCGCTGTGGCCCGGTGATGATCACGAGTTGCGGGTGCACGGCGTGGCGGGCAGCACCCCGGAGAGCATGCTCGGGCTCGTGGCGCAGCTGCAGGCCACCGGCGTCGACGGGAAGGGCGGCGGCGACCCGGTCGTCCCGGCGCGCGGCGCCGCGGGCGCGGACACCGTGTGCACAGCGGACCCTTCGCCCGGCGACGTGTCGGTGTGGAAGCCGCCCGCGGTCGAACCGACGCTGCGCGCCTATTCGTGGAGCTCGCTGACCTCAGGGCACTGGTACCAGGCCTTCTACCTCGTGCTGTTGCCGTTCATGCTCGCGAACCTCGCAGGCTGGATGATCGTCGGCCGGTCGCCCCTGACACGTCGGTGGGAGGTAAGGCTGGCGACGTTCCTGGTGCGTGTGGTCGGTCTGCTCGTGACCGGGGTGTTCGTCGTCTCGGCCCAGATCGTGGTCGCCGACCTGGCGGTGTTCCAGTGGCTGCGCTGGCCGGTCGCCGTCGGGCCGGTGGCCACGGCCGCCGTCCTGCTCGCGATCGTCGTGCTGACCCGGATCCGGCAGCAGCCGGGGGCGGAAAGTCCCTGGCGCAACCACGACGACCCGGTCGGCAAGTGCTCGCTGAGCGTCCAGGAGCTGATGTGGGCGAGCCCCGGCATCAACGTCACCCTCCGCTGGCTGCACCTCGGCGCAGGCCTGGGCACGATCGCCCTGCTCGCGGCCTGGCCTCGCACGGCGGCGCCGGCCGGGACGGGTCTGGTCGCACTCGGGCTGGGCACGGTCGTCCTGGTTGTCGTCGTCGCGCTGCTCGCCCGGATCAGCCTCGGCGACGGCACCACCGGCCTGCGGCCCGCGATGCTGATGGTCCGGCCGCTCAGCTTCGTCGGTGGGCTCGCCGTCGTCACGGCGGCGGCCCACCAGGCGAGTCTGCCGGCCGGCACCTTCCAGCCGGGCACCCCGCTGCCGGCGCTGCGCGGCGCCATCGTCTGGATCGCGCTCGCGGTGCTCGTCGCGATCGTCCTGCTCACCGCGGTCGGCCTGGTCACACAGCGTGGGCGGGCCGCGACGAGCGCGCCTGCCGTCCTCCTCGTCGCCGCGAGCCTCGGGGCGATGCTGGGCGCCGGGATCGCGGGCCAGGTCGGTCGCCTGACCGGCGTCTGCGCGGAGTCGTGCCGGCTGACCGGCGGCTACGTGACGTGGCTGGCGGTCGGCGTCACCGTCACCCTCGCTGTGCTCATCGCGTTCGTGCTGCTCAGCGCCCTCTGCCTGCGGATGCACCCCTCGTCGAGGGGCTCGCTGACCCACCGGCTCACCGGCGGCGCCAGCTGGGGCATGCCGGTGCTGCTGGGCTGCGGGGTGCTGCTGCTGGTGGTCGGGCTCGCGCTGGCGTCGGGCCGGTACGACCCGGCCGGGGACACGGGCGGCACCCCGGGCGCCCTCAGCGTCGCCCAGTCCGTCGTGGAGGCGCTGATCGGCGGGCCGCTTCTCGCCGGCGCCGCGGTCCTGGCTTGGCGTCTGCCGGCCACGCCCACCAGGCGGGCGAACCTGTCGCCGAACCGGGCCGCGTGGGTCGGGCGGTTCGTCGGCCTCGTGGCCGTTGCCGCCGCGGTCTGGATCGTGTTCCGGACGACGTGGACCGTGCCGGTGCTGGGTGTCGCCCTGCCGCCGCGGACCTTCACCGACTTCGTCCTCGACGTCGCGATCCTGCTGCCGACCGCCGCGGTCGTCACCCGCATCTTCACCGGCGTGACCAACCGGGGCGTGCGCCGCGGCGTGAGCGTCCTGTGGGACGTCGGCACGTTCTGGCCGCGGTGGTTCCATCCGTTCGCACCGCCGACCTATTCCGACACGGCGGTTCCCCGGCTGATCGGGCAGATCGCGTCCGACCTCGGCGCGGGACACCGGCTCGTCCTCGCCCCGCACAGCCAGGGCGCGGTCATCGCCGCGGCTGCGGTCCTGGGCTCCGCCACGACGGAGCGGCTCGCGATGCTCAGCTACGGGTCGCCCTGGAGCCACCTGTACGCACCGTTCTTCCCCCTCTACGTCAATGCCGCGACGACCGCCGACGTCGTCGCCCGGCTCGGCGGCGGCGGCCCGCTGCGGTGGCGCAACCTGTACCGCACGACCGACCCGATCGGCGGCCCGATCGACGGCGTCGAAGAACAGGACCCGATGCTCGACCCGTGCGGTCGCGGCCACTCCGACTACTGGGTCGAGGCGCAGTACGCCGCGGCCGTGGCGGAGCTGCGGATGCTGACGGCACCCGCGGGCGAGCCCGAGGCTCAGCCCGGTAATGGAGTGGCCGAGCAGATGGCGGTGCGGTTCGGCGGCCCTGCCGCATCAGATGGCAGCGACGAGCCGGCTGGCGACCGGTCCGGCCTCGCTGAGCAGGGTGGAACTCCCTCCGGCCACCCGACCTGACGTCGTGGGCGTTCCGTCACGTGTCGCGCTCGCCGGCACCACCGCTGAGCCGAGCCGGCGATCCTGCACCCCGCTGCTGGCCAGGACCCTCATCGACATCAAGATCGACCGTTCGAGATCGCGGGACCGTCTCACGAAGGATCGAGGTTGGTGAGAGGTTGCGAAGCGCGCCGGGCTGATCAGTGCTCCGTTTTCCGGAAGACGAGAAGCTCGGTGCGGCCGTCCGTCATGGGGGCGACAAAACTGCCGGGAAACGACATGCCGCGCCGTCCAAGATATTCGATCAACCATTCCCGCGGTATCGGACGAAAGATCGTCCCCTCGGCAATCCACAGCTTGAGGACATCGTCGGTGAGGCACTGCTCGGTGAGGACATCGAACGCGATGGCTCCGCCGGGCCTGACCACACGCACCATCTCGTTGAGATAGCCCATGGTCGCCTCGAACGGAATGTAGACGAAGATCTTGTGCGCATGCACCAGATCGATCGACTCGGACGCCGTCGGTGTGAGCGTGTGACCGTCGCAGGGCTGGATGACAACACGAGGCAGACTCGCCAGATGGTGTAACCAGTCGGGCGCCGTCTCGTACACCTCATACGCATCAGGCGCCAATGCGGCGATCACCTTCTCGGAGTACCGGCCGGTACCTGGGCCGATCTCGCAGACGCGGTGAGCCGAGGACAGCCCGGCAAGGCGGATCATGGCGTCGACGGTCTCCGCGGTGGCGCCCGCGATCGCGAACGTCCGGTCGACGTAGTCGGTGACACTCAGCCCGGCGGCCCGGGCAGCAGCCATCGTCTTGCGCGCCGAAATGAAGTTCTGGACCGCGGGATCGGTCGTGCGCCCTTTGATCACCTGAACGTTGAGGGGTCGCAGTACCCTGTTGAGGGTACCCTGAACCGCTGACTTCAGTGGCATGTGATGAGCCCTATCCGCTGATGGACGTCTACCCGGGACCTCGCTGCCAATATGCGCGATGTTACGTCTTGCGCGGAAACGCCGTAAATCCTAGGCTGCCCTCGCAGTGCAGAGGAGACATAACGGAGATAGGTTCAGATAGGGGCGAAGCCGAGATTTGTCGACAAAGCGGGCAGATGGCTGCCGGACGATCGCCGCCGTGAACTCTGACCCGAATCCCGCATGCAGGCGGTGAGGCGATCTCGACTTCGTGAAGTTGATGTTCCTCGGGCATGGATTGCTGCGGGCGCGCGCCGGCCCCCGTGCGGTCGCCTCGGGTGCGCAGGTGTGGTGATGAACTCGATGTCGTCGGGCACGCCGGCCGCATCGAGCCGCTCTGGGGCCAGGAGCGCGGGAGGTCGTGCTGGCGGTCGAGCTCGGCGTGCCGCAACCCTGCGCCCACCCGATCCTGTCGGCCCCGTCGGCCTCAGCACGCTAGTCGGAGAGCTCACCGGCGAGGTTCTGTTGCATGATGCGCCGCACATCAGCGGGATCCTCGTGGCGATCCAACGCCGACATCAACTTGGTCAGCGTCGCCTCGAACGTCATGTCGCCGCCGGGAACGGCGCCGGTCGCCAGCAGCGCGGCGCCGGTGGTGTAGCGGCCTCCGAGCACCGTGCCGGCTCGGCATTGGGTGGTCACGACGACGGTGACACCGCCGTCGACCGCCCGGCGCAGGCCGTCGAGGAACCAGCGGTCCGTCGGCCCGTTGCCGGAGCCGTACGCCTGCAGCACGAGCCCCCGCAGCCCCGGCCGGGACAGGACCGCCTCGAGGGAGCCCGCGTCGAGGGCCGGATGCAGGTGGGCGGCCGCGACGTCGGAGCACAGCGCAGCAGGGCGGCGCAGCGGGCCTTGTTGGGGGTCCGCAGGAGGTTCGGGGCGTAGTCCAGAGTCACACCAGCGGTGGCCAGTGGCGGGAAGTTCGGCGAGGCGAAGCCGCGGTAGCTGTCGGCGTGGACCTTGACCGCCCTGTTGCCTCTCAGGAGCACGTCGTTGAAGAAGATCGTCACCTCGGGGACGGGGGGTGCTCCCTCGGACCGACCAGCTGCCACCTGCAGTGCCGTGACGAGGTTCTCCCGGCCGTCGGAGCGGAGCGACGTGATCGGCCGCTGAGCCCCGGTCAGAACCACCGGCATGGCGATGCCGTCGAGCAGGAAGCTGAGCGCGGACGCGGTGTAGGCCATCGTGTCGGTGCCGTGCAGGACCACGATGCCGACGTGACCGGGGCTGTGTTCGACGAGTGCGTCGGCGATGTCCAGCCAGTTGCGCGGGGCGATGGCGGCCGAGTCGATCGGCTCGACGAACGTGGCCACCGTCAGTCCGATCGGCAGCTCCTGCACGATCGGTACGTATGCCCTCAGCTGGCGCAGGTCCAGGGGCACGAGAGAGCCGTCCGGTCCGGCAATCATCCCGATCGTGCCGCCTGTGTAGAGCACGAGCACGCCTGGCCCGTCCGGACCGACCCGACCCATGACTTGCACGTTGCCGCTCACGGTCGACATTTCGTCCTCACGGTTGCAGTCGGTCCGGCGACGGGACTCGCTGCCGGTGATGCGCGGTACCCGGCTCGTCGCGACCGGTAGCCGGAAGGCAGCACCGCCTCGGACATTCGGCTCACCGTACCGCTCGTCGAATTCCCGGGACGCCCCTGAAAACTCCAGTACCGTCCCCTCTGCCCAGCCGCGATCGATCGCGCTATCACCCACAAACGGAGGGGATCTCGATGTGGAGCGCCGCCGATCTCGCCCATCTCTACCAGGACCTGCACCGGAACCCC
>JBBQEF010000027.1:0-28737 GCA_038320445.1 Mycobacteriales bacterium | reverse complement strand
GTACATCGCGACGATCGCGGTCGACCAGCCGCGCAGCGCCGAGCGTCCCGGTTCGGGCACGTCGAGCAGCTCGGCGATCACCTCGACCGGCAGCCCGGCCGCCACCTCGGTGATCAGATCGGCGCTGCCGTCGCTGCCGATCCGCGAGGCGAGCCGGGCCACCAGCCGTCCCGCCACCGCCCGCACCCGGGGCTCCAGCCGGGCCGTGTGACCGCGGTTGAACGCGCCCGCCACGAGACGGCGCAGCCGCGCGTGGGCCGGGCCCTCCCGCTCCAGCAGCGAGTTGCGGTGCAGCAGGTTGAACGCACCGAACGACGCGGCAGGTTCGGCGTCGGCCCAGATCCGGCCCAGGTCGCGGCCGCGCAGCAGCTCCGAGCACGCCGCGTGCGACACCGCGACCGGCATGCCCAGGCCCGGGTGGTCGTGGACGGGGCCCGCGGCCCGCAGCGCGTCGAACGCCGGGTACGGGTTCGCCAGGAACTCGGGATCGGCGGGATCGAACGGCACGGCCCCATCCTGCCCCCGCCGCGCGACCGCTACCGTCATCGCCACCATGGCGAAGAAGACACGCACCCGCGAAGCCGCCCCCGCGGGCGAGAACCCCCGCCGCCCCTGCCCGTGCGGCTCCGGCAAGCGCTACAAGGCCTGCCACGGCGCGGGCGACGACGTGATCGTCATCCGCCCGTTCGAGGGCCTGGCGGCCGAGTGCGACCTGGTGGCGATGCGGGAGTTCCTGCCGTCGGCCACGGCGCCGCTCCCGCTGGCCGACGGCTCCGCGGTCACGCTCGCGTCCGTGCTGCCCGGGGCCTCCGCGGCGCTGGTCCGGCCGGACGGTGAGGTCCTGCTCGGGATGCAGGTGCAGACGCGGTCGGGCGACCTGTCGGCCGACCTGGCCCGCGCGTTGACCTGGGCACGCGCCGCCGAGCCCGGCACGTCGCTGCCGGTCGTGCCGCCGGGCACCGCGGGCGCGGAGCGACTGCAGGACCTCCTCGACGCCGACGCCCCGCTCGAGGTCACGCTGATGCGCGACTTCGCCTGGTGGATCCCGCCTGCCGAGGACGGCTCCGAGCCGACGCCCGAGGTCGTCGCCACCCTCGAACGCGCCAACGCGGTGATCATGCCGACCGAACCGGTGCTCGCGCCCGGAGTCCGCGCGGCGTACTGGGTGGACACGGGCAGCAAGGCGCACCTGCGCTGGGTGCGCCCGGAGCCCGAGGACGCGCTGCTCGCGGCCCTGGCCCGGCTGTCGGCCCGCGATGAGCTCGGCCTGGGGGAGGGGACCCGCTACGCCGGCTCCTTCCGTGCCCACGGCCTGCTCGTCCCCGTCTGGGACCTCGACCACGACCGGCACGCGAAGGAGTGGACGGAGCCGGTGGGCGCCTTCGCGAAGCGGCTGGACCGCGCCCTGGCCGAGACGGTCCCCCTGACCGACGGGGAACGCCGGGCGAAGGACGCCCTGGCGGGCAAGCAGATCACCCTCCGTTGATCCAAGTGGGTGTGACCGGCGCCATCTCGCGTGGTTACTGGCGGGTCATATAGTCCTCGCCATGGGACTTCTCGACGACAAGGTCGTCATCGTCACGGGCGCCGGTCGCGGCATCGGGCGCGGTGAGGCGCTGGAGTGCGCAGCTCAGGGCGCCGCTGTCGTGGTGGCCGAGTTCGACCAGGACTCAGGCGAGACGGTGGCCAAGGAGATCGTCGCCGCCGGGGGCCGGGCCGTCGCCGTCAGCGGTGACGTGGCCGACGCGGATGTGGCGAACTCACTGGTCAGCGCCGCGGTCAGCGAGTTCGGGCAGCTCGACGCTCTGGTCAACAACGCGGGCATCCTGCGCGACAAGACGCTCGCCAAGCTCGCGGACGACGACTGGGACGCCGTGATCCGCGTGCACCTGCGCGGCCACTTCCTGCCCACCCGCGCGGCCGTCCAGTACTGGAAGGACGCCAAGCGTCCCGGGCACGTCGTGAGCACGGCGTCGACATCGGGCCTGCTGGGCAACTTCGGACAGACGAACTACGGCGCCGCCAAGGCCGGCATCGCGGCGTTCTCCACGATCGTGGCGATGGAGGGCGCACGCGGCGGCATCACGAGCAACGCGATCGCCCCCACCGCCCTCACCCGCATGACGCTCGAGCTCATGCCGCAGGAGTTCCGCGACGATCGCGACGCGGCCATCGCGCGCGGTGAGTTCGACTTCTTCGCCCCCGAGAACGTGGCACCGCTGGTGGCGTTCCTCTGCTCGGACGCCTCCGCGCACATCAGCGGCAAGGTGTTCGGGGTGCAGGGCGACAGCATCGAGATCTTCCAGCCGTTCACCTCGGTGGCCGAGGTGAAGAACGGTGGCATGCGCTGGGACCCGGAGGACATCCCGGGGCGCATCGACGAGCTGTTCACCGCGTCCGGGATCCAGGCCGGGGCGGAGAACATGATGGCGAAGATGCGCTACCAGATCTTCGCGCCCTAGGAGGGTCCTGTTCAGGGCGCTCCTAGGCCAACCAGCCCACCTTCCCGGCCAGCACCGCGTACCCGAGGAAGGCCACCACATCGATCAGGGTGTGTGCGCCGACCAGCACCCACAGCCGGTTCGTGCGCTGCCACACCCGGCCGAACACGCAGCCCATCACCAGGTTGCCGACGAACCCGCCGAGGCCCTGATAGAGGTGGTAGCTGCCGCGGAGCAGCGCGGAGGCCAGCACCGACCGGTTCTCCGACCACCCGAGCTGCCGCAGTCGCGTGAGCAGGTAACCGATCATCACGAGTTCCTCGGCCCACGCGTTCGCCGCGGCGGCGAGGACGAGCACCGGGACCCGCCACCAGGTGTCGTCCAGCGTGGTGGGCGCGATGGTCAGGCTCACGCCGACCGCCCGCGCGACCAGGTACAGCCCCAGCCCGGGGACCCCGATCACGGCGGCCAGTCCGGCGGCCCCCAGCGCGTCACGGCCGGGGCGGCGGCCGTCCAGCCCCACCTGGCGCAGCGCGACGCCGGCGCGGATCAGCAGGTACGCCCCCAGCGCCCCCCACCCGACGAGCTGCAGCGCCCGCACGAGCTGCAACGCCAGGTCGACGAGCTGTGCCTGCGCCGCCGGCGCGTTCAGGGCCACCTGCTGCTGGTTCAGCGGCACGGGCTGCAGCAGCGCGTCGACCAGGCTGAGCGCGCTGCGCAGCGCCGAGAGCCCGAGCGTGACGGTCAGCACCACGAGGATCTCCGTGCCGACGAGCCTGCGCGCCGCCGGATCGGTGATCACACGGGTGCCGGGTGGCGGGGGCGACAACCACGTACGGGGCACGCCCGGACGCTACCCGTCGGCACCGACCCTCGAAGCCGCACGCGGTTCTTCGGCGTACCCTCGACGGCGTGCGCCAGCTGATCCTCTCCCCGCGCTGGATCATGTGGCACCTGCTCACCATCGGCGCGATGCTCACCTGTGGCTGGCTCGCGGCCTGGCAGTGGCAGCGGGCCGGATCGGCGATGGGGAGCGCGCTCAACGTCGGCTACGGGCTGCAGTGGCCGGTGTTCGCGCTCTTCTTCGGCGTGATGTGGTGGCGCATGCTGAGCATGGAGATCCGGCGCATCCGGGGCGAGCTGCCCGCGGACCCGTGGGAGGACGAGCCCGTCGCCGAGCAGGCGGCGCCGGTGATCGAGGGCCCCTCCCCGTTCAGCCCGCGGCCCGCCGGCCCCGCACCCGTCGAGCACGACGACGATCCGGAGCTGGCCGCCTACAACCAGATGCTCGCCGCGCTGGCCGCCCGCGACCGCACCGCCTGAACCGAAGGACGCCCGTGTCGATCGAGACCGCTCTGCGCAACTACCGCGTCGCCGCCTGGGTCACCGGCATCGGCCTGCTGATCCTGGTGTTCGTGGCGATGCCGCTGAAGTACTTCTTCGGTCAGCCCGCCCTCGTCTCGGTCGTCGGTGTCACGCACGGCTTCCTCTACATGATCTACATCGTGTGCACGCTCCTGCTGGCGGAGCGCTGCCGGTGGAAGCCGCTCGACGCGCTGGTCATCCTCATCGCCGGCACCGTGCCGCTGGCCTCGTTCTTCGCGGAACGGCGCGTGACGGCCCGGGTCCGCGAGCGTCGGTCGCCGCTCGCCTCCGCGTAACCACGGTTCTCGATCGCGATCAGCCGCGCCTCACAGCCCCGGTCGCGGCGCTGCCGTGCGCACCGCAGCGATCATGCGCGCCGAGCTCGGCAGGTTCAGCACGACGAACGCTCGTAGCGGAGCAGCGCGGCGGCGCCGGTCTGCTCGGCCGACGTCAGGCGCAGGTTCGAGGCCGCCGACGTCGACACGCTCGTCACGCTGCTCACCGCCGATGCCGTGCTCGAGATGCCTCCCGTTCCGCTCTGGTATTGCGGCCGCGCCGACTACGGGCGGTTCATCGCCCACGTGTTCGCCCGGCGGGGCAGCGGCTGGCGCATGGTTGCGACCTCGGCGAACGGCCGGCCCGCCCTCGTCGCCTACTGCCCGGACGGCGCCGGGATCCTGCGCCTGCACACGCTGCAGGTGCTCACCGTGACCACGGGCGGGATCGCGCGCAACGTCGTCTTCCAGGACCCGCAGGTCTTCGCGGCGTTCGGGCTCGACCCGGTCGGGCCGCCTGGCGCAGGGGGACACCCGACCAGCGGGGTGAGCTGCGTTCCGCACGTCGCGGTCGCGCGAGGACGTCTCGACGCGCGGCCGGAGCACCTCCTGATGAGCTCGGGCCTCAGCTCTATCGAGGGGGGCGCGGCGTCCACCGTCCGCGTTCGTTAGCGTCTGGGATCGTGACGACGGTGCCCGGAACGCAATCGTGGGCGATCCCCCCGTTGTTCGCCCAGCTCGTGGACGACACCAGTCTGCTCCAGCCCAGGGCGACGGCCCCGGGCGTCGACGCGGTGGTGTCGCGGTACCTCGGCGCGCGCGACGGCCGGTACGGAGGGCTCGTCGGGCAGCTGGTCTGCCCGGTGTCGCGGTTGTCCGCCGTGGTCGCGGAGCTGGCCCGCTCGGTGCCCGCCCGGCCCGTCGACCTCTCGCTGGTGGTGGACACCGGGCTCGGCGCGGTGCCCAAGGCCCTGTCCACGGTGTTCTCGCGGTCGAGCCTGCTCACCCCGCGCACGATCGAGACCGCGGGCCCGCCCGATGTCGACGACGTCTGGCTGGAGCGGGTGTCGGAGTTCGTGCCCGAGGACGTGGTCGCGGTCGTCGAGCCACTCCGCCCGCAGGCGGGGGACGGGCCCGGCACCGAGGCGTGGCTGGCCGCCGTGCGCCGGGTCGCCGACCACGGGTGCGCCCCGAAGCTGCGCTGTGGTGGGCCCCGCCCCTCGGACGTGCCCGGTGTCGAGGACGTCGAGCGGTTCGTCCGCGTCGCCGTCGAGACCGGGCGCGCGTTCACCGTGCTGGGCATCCGCGACGTGGTCCGCCCGGCCGAGGGCCCGGAGCGCCACGGGTTCCTCAACATCGTCGTCGCGGTCGCGCGGGCGCTGTCCGGCGGCGAGGTCGCCGAGGCGTTGCGGATCAGCGACGGCGAGGCGCTGGCGGCCGAGATCGAGAGCCTGTCCGACGCCGAGGTCAAGGGTGTCCGCGGGCTGCTGTCGCGGTGTGGCGTCGACCTGGAGCCGGTGCCGGCGGCTGCACTGGCCGGGCTCGGACTGCTGGCCTGACGTGAAGCGGATCGCGTTCCTCGGCCCCCGCGCCACGTTCACCGAGCAGGCGCTGCTCTCGCTCCCGGAGTCGGACGGCGCCGAGCTGGTCCCGTGCGCCGGCAGCCCGGCCGTGCTCGCCGCCGTCCGGGACGGGTCGGTGGACGCGGGATGCGTCCCGATCGAGAACACCGTCGAGGGCGCCGTGCCCGCGGTGCTGGACGGGCTCGTGGACGACCCCCCGCTGGTGATCGTCCGCGAGGCGCTGGTCGCCGTGCGGTTCGACCTCATGGTGCGGCCGGGCACGCGGGCGTCCGACGTCCGTACGGTCGCGTCGCACACGCACGGGATCGCGCAGACCCGCGGCCGGCTCGCCGCGCTGATCCCGGACGCCGAGGTCCTGCTGTCCACATCGACCTCCGAGGCGGCGGCGCAGGTGGCGCGCGGCGAGTTCGACGCGGCCGTCGCGTCGCCGCTGGCCGCGGAGCGCAACGGGCTGGACGTGCTCGCCTCCGACGTCGCCGACAACGCCGGGGCCGTGACGCGGTTCGCGCTCGTCACCACGCCGGGCCCGCCGCCCGCGCCCACCGGCAACGACCGCACCTCGATCGCCGCCACCACCGCCAACCGGCCCGGCACCCTGCTGGGCCTGCTCACCGAGCTGGCGGTGCGCGGCATCGACCTGACCCGCATCGAGTCGCGCCCGATCAAGGACCGGCACGCCGAGTACTGGTTCCACCTCGACTGCCTCGGCCACGTCGCGGAGCCGGCGATGGGCGAGGCGCTGGCCGCGCTGCACCGGCGGTGTGACCGCGTCCGCTTCCTCGGCTCGTACCCGCGGGCGGGCAACGGCAGGCCGGCCCCGGCCGCCCCGAACGGGCCGCTGGGCACCTCGGGCGGGTTCGCCGCCGCGCAGGAGTGGCTCGCCGGGCTGCGTACCGGGGCGGCGTCGTGAGGCTCGTGCTCGCGCGGCACGGCCGCACCGCCTCGAACGTCAGCAAGGCACTGGACTCCCGCCCACCCGGCGCCCCCCTCGACGAGATCGGCCTGGCCCAGGCCGCCGTGCTCGGGGAGCGGCTGGCCGGGCATCGGGTGTCGGCCGTCTACGCCTCGCAGGCCACCCGCGCCCAGCAGACCGCCGCGCACGTCGCCGCCGCGCACGCCCTGGCCGTCCAGGTGATAGACGGGGTCCAGGAGGTGTTCTGCGGCGATCTGGAGGGCCGCGCCGACACCGCCTCACGCGAGCTGTTCGACCGGACCTACGCCGCGTGGTGGACGGGTGATCTCGACGCGCGCCTGCCCGGTGGCGAGTCCGCCCACGACCTGCGCGCCCGCTACGTCCCGGCGGTGGAGCGCATCACGACCGGAGCCCGCGACACGGTCGTGCTGGTGAGCCACGGCGCGGCGATCCGGCTGGCAGCCGCGGCACTGCTCGGTGACACGGCCGAGACGCAGTACGTGCCCAACACCGGCCTGGTGATCCTGCGCCCCGGCGGGGCCGGCTGGGCCCTCGAGCACTGGGACGAGGCCCCGCCGATCATCGGCGATGTGACGGGCGGGGCCACCGCCCACTGACAAGCCCCACTGGGGCGTACCGACTCGCGGGGCGCGGGTACGTGCACTCGCGCACCGGAACGTGCCGACTCGCGGGGGGTGTCAGCCCCAGCCCAGCTCGTGGAGCGTGTCCTCGGTGACGCCGAAGTGGTGGGCCACCTCGTGCACGACCGTGACGGCCACCTCCCGCACCACCTCGTCGCGGTCGGCGCAGATGTCCTGGATCGCGTCCTGGTAGATCGTGATCCGGTCCGGCAGGACGCCGCCGTAGTCGCTGGTGCGGTCGGTGAGCGCGATGCCCTCGTAGAGTCCGAGCAGCCCGGGCTCGTCGGGATGGCGCACGTCGACGAGCACGACGACGTTGTCCATCTCCGTCGTCAGCTCCGGCGGGATCGTGTCGAGCGCGTCCGCGACGAGCTCTTCGAACTCGCGGCGGGTGACCCTCACCCGCCCAAGGGTGCCACGGGAAGGTCGATGACCGGCGTCGTCGGGGTCGGCGGCGGGGCCGCCTCCGACGGCGGAGTGGTTGCGGTGGGGGCCGGAGCGGGCGTCGGCGCGTCGGTGGGGGACGGCGGGGCCTGCTCCGTGGTGGCCGGGGCGGGGACGCCGGGATCGGGCGTGTCCGACGCGGGCGGGGCCGGGGTGCTGCCGACCGCGACGGTGCCCTTCACCGAGCCGGTGACGGGAGCGAACCCGCTGCGGTCGGGGAGGAGGGCCGCGAGGTTGCAGTTCACCTTGCGGGTGCCGGCTTTCCAGGAGTCCTGGGTGATGTTGTCCCAGTAGACCGTCAGCTTCTTCTTCGCGATCGCATCGGGGCTGCCCGCGTAGGCGTCGGCGACCTTGTCGCACTCGGGCTGCAGGAACGCGTCCTGATCGGCCACCGCCGGGAACGCGGACGGGAACTTCTTCGACACGTCGACGATGCCGACGGTCTCGACGGCGTGCGGCTTGGCGCAGGTGACGGGGTCGCCGATCTCGCGGCCGTCGATCGCCAGGCAGGTGCCCGGCTCCTGCACGGACGCCTGGTCGCCGTCGGAGACCTTGCCGGCGATCGGGTAGAGCGCCCCGGACTGGGAGGCGCTCTGCAGACCGCAGCGCAGCTCGCGGTCGCCCTCGGTCCACTTGGTGGCCGACGGCTTGAGCGCTCCGACCCGGTAGCGGCCGTCGGGGTCGAACTTGTTGTTCAGGTACGTCATCACGATCGGCGTGCACCGCTCCTTGACGAGCTGACGCCACTGCTGGTCGTCGGGCAGCGTCGGCTGGTCGACGACCGCGACGGACCCCGACTGCTCGAACAGGTGCGCCTGCGCGCAGTCGACCACCTGGGCGTCGGCGGCGTCGGGCCGCGACCAGCTCAGGCAGGTGCCTGGCTGCGACGGCGGCGGGGGCACCTCCACGACCTCCGGCCCGTCGGCAGGCGCGGGGAGCGCTGCGAGCGCACCCAGCACCGGGACGGTGGCGCCGGCGAACGTGTCGAGGGTGGCCACTCCGAACATCGTGAGCGCGCCGATGACCACACCCGCGACGATTCTGCGCACGCTGCGGCTGTGGTGGTCGGCTGACGGTTGCTCGGCGGGAGCCCGATGCGGTGGCTGGGGAGCCTCGGGTCTGCCCGCTCCGCCCGTGTTGCGCCGGAGGGCCCCTGGGGAGTCGGGCCTCGGCGCCATGAGGAGTCGGTCCATGACGCCCGTCATCATGCCGTGACCTTGCCGCCCGGTCGGGAGGTGGGTGGCGTTCGCGCGGCCATCGGTCGTCGGCGTGCTGCGAGCGTCGGCGTTGGACCGATTCCCCCGGACCGGTACGGTTCCGCGCGCAGGCATAGCGGCGAATGGCCGGTTGAGGTAGCTGAGGGGGCTCGAATGGCCGACGGTGACCGGGGTGACGGCCCGACGGACCCGGATGGCGTCCCGCGGGGCTCCATGAGCTTCCAGGACGGCAACACCACCCCCCGCCCGCCGACGCTGGCCGAGCAGAAGGCCCGCGAACAGGCCGAGCGCCGCAGGCAGGAGGCGCAGGCGCAGCAGGCCGAGGAGGCCGAGCAGAAGCGGCGCAAGCGCAAACGGCTGCTGATCGGAGGCGGCGTCACGGTGGGCGTCGTCGCGGTGATCGCCATCGGGTATGCGGTGTCGCAGGGCGGCGGCGACGAGGTCGGCGCCCAGTGCATCGGCGACGACGGCGTCATCGTCGACGACTCCAACTGCGTGACGCCCGCGTCGTCGAACACGCACTACGGCGGTGGCGGCGGTTTCTACCCGATCTTCATCGGGGGCGGCGGCCGCCAGTACCACTACAACTACGGTGGCTCCGGCGGCATCGGCCAGGCGGTCAGCGGCGGCACCACCACCGTGCCGAGGGACACCACGCGCGTCACGACGTCGTCGGGGAAGACCGTGTCCGGGGGCAGGTCGTCGGCGGGGTCGTCCTCGTCGGGCTCGTCGGACTCCGGCAGCTCCTCGGTCTCGCGCGGCGGGCTCGGCTCGTCCAGCAGCGGTTCCAGCAGCGGCAGCTAGGACATGGAACGGCACACGGGGGAGCCGCGTCCCGGCTGGGAGCAGACCGTCCAGGGCCAGGGCATGGTCTACGGCGCGCCCGGCCGCGGCCACGGCGGCGTGGCCCGGCCGTACTGGGACGAGTCGGTGCACTACACCTTCTCCATGGACGAGGTCCTGTCGGTGGAGGCGGACGTCGAGGTGCTGCACGGGATGTGCCTGCAGGCCGTCGACCACGTCGTCACCACCGAGCGGTTCCGCGACTTCGCCATCCCCGAGTACGCCTGGGAGGGCGTCGCGGCGTCCTGGAGGCGCAGCGACCCGCACGTCTACGGCCGCTTCGACCTCCGCTACGGCGGCGACGGGCCGGCTGCCCTCCTGGAGTACAACGCCGACACGCCCACGACGCTGCTCGAGGCGTCGATCCTGCAGTGGAACTGGCTCAAGGACACCCACCCCGACGACGACCAGTGGAACTCGATCCACGAGAAGCTGGTCGAGCGCTGGACGGAGATCAGGGCCACGCTCCCCGGCGACGACGTCTACTTCACCTGGTCGGGCGGTGACACCAGCGGCGAGGACCACGTCACCGTCGGGTACCTCCAGGAGACCGCCGCCGAGGCCGGGCTCACCACGATCGGGCTCGCGATCGAGGACATCGGCTGGGACGCCGCGCTGGACCGGTTCGTCGACCTCGAAGAGGCGCCGATGGCCGCGGTGTTCAAGCTCTACCCGTGGGAGTGGGTCCTCACCGACGACTTCGGCAAGCACGTGCTGCGCAGCCTCCCCGAGACGCTGTGGCTGGAGCCGTTGTGGAAGGCGATCCTGTCGAACAAGGCGTTGCTCGCCGTGATGTGGGAGATGTACCCCGGCCACCCCAACCTGCTGCCCGCCTACCTCGACCAGCCCGGAATGCTCACCGAGTACGTGCGCAAGCCCCGACTCGGTCGCGAGGGTGCCAACATCTCCATCGTCTCGCCCGGCTCCGAGTTGCAGACGCCCGGCGTCTACGGCGAGGAGGGCTACGTCTACCAGCTGTTCTCCCCGCTCCCGGAGTTCGACGGCTACCGGCCCGCGCTGGGCGCGTGGGTGGTCGGCGACACCTCGGCCGGGCTGGGCATCCGCGAGACGGTCGGGCTCGTGACCGACGACGGCGCGGCGTTCGTCCCCCACCGCATCCCTGACAACTGACGCTCCCCTGGAGGTTGACGTGACCCTCGCACTGGATGGCGCCGTGATCGGCACCGGTATCGGCGCGATCCTGCTCTACGCCGTGCTCGGCGTGCTGATGATGCTGCTGGGCTTCTACGCCGTGGACCTGACGACGCCCGGCCCGCTCAACCGGCAGGTCCGCGAGGGCAAGCCGAACGCGGTGATCATCACGGCGGCCGGGATGCTCGGCATCGCGTTCATCGTGGTGGTGTCGATCTACACCTCGTCCGGGAACCTGCTCGACGGCCTGCTCACGACGCTGATCTTCGGCGTCATCGGGATCATCGCGCAGGTGCTGGCCGCTCGGCTGCTGGAGTGGGTCACCGGCATCGACATGGGAGCGGTGCTGGCGGGCGAGACCACGGTCCCGCAGGCCTACCTGGTGGCCGTCGCCCACGTCGCACTGGGCCTGGTGGTGGCGGTCGCGATCCTCTGACTTGACCCTCGACCAGGTCGAGACGCGAGGGTCGGTGGCGTGGAGAGCAGGCTGGGAATCGGCCGGATGTCGCGTGAGTCGGGGCTGACGGTCAGCGCGCTGCGGTTCTACGACGGCGTCGGCCTGCTGTGCCCCGCCCACGTGGACCCGAACACCGCCTACCGGGGCTACGCGCCCGGGCAGGTGGTGTCGGCCCGGCTGGTCGCGGCGCTGCGGCGGGCCGGGATGCCGCTGGCGGGGATCCGGGAGGTGCTGGAGCACCGGCGCGACCCGGCCGCGGTCGACGCCGTGCTCGCCGGTCACGTCCGGGCCCTCGAAGCGGGCCTGGCCGACGCCCGGCGCGTGCTCTCCGCAGTGCCCTCGTTGCTCGAGCCACCGGAGATCGCCGTGACCGTCACCGTGCCCGCCCCTGATCTCGCCGCAGCCCTGGGCGCCGTCCGCTTCGCCGTGGGCTCCGATCCCGACCTGCCCGTGCTGGGGACGGTCCTGTTCGACCTGGACGCCGGTGTGCTCACCGTCGTCGCGACGGACCGCTACCGGCTGGCCACGGCACCGGTCCCCGCGTCGGGCGGGTCCGCGTTCGCCGTCGCCGTGCCGGTGGCGCTGGTCGACGAGATCATCGTGCTGCTCGCCGGTACCGACACCGCGGAGATCACCGTGTCGGACGGGTCGATCGCCGTCCGGGCGGGTGCGGGCGAGATCACCGGTGCCCTGCTCGGTGACGCCTACCCCGAGTACCGACGCCTGCCGTGGGCCCGGTGGACGCCGAGCGCGGCGGCGGCCGTCGACGTGGCCGCCCTGCGGGCCGCCGTGGTCGCCGCGCCCGTGCGCACCTCGACGCGCGAGCCGGACGGCGTGGAGTTCCCCGTCACGGAGCTGGCGGTGGGGCCCGGCGGCGCGGTCACGGTGGCCGCGGGAGGGGTCGGGGTCAACCGGGAGTTCCTGCTGGAGGCGCTCGACGCGGGTGGGGACGGCCAGCTCGTCCTCTCCCTCGACGGCCCGGTCGCGCCGCTCGTGCTGCGCTCGGAGCGGTCCACGTCGTTGCTGATGCCCGTGCGGCCGGGGTGACGGCCCGCCGGCGACCCGGCCCTCCCCGACGCCGGTCCGTAGGCTGGACGGCGTGCAGGCTCCCCGGTTGGTCGCCACCGACATCGACGGCACGCTGCTGAGCCCCGAGGATCTGGTCCCGCCGCGGGCGGCCGCGGTCATCAGCAGGCTGGTGGCGGACGGCGTCGCGTTCGTCCTGGTCACCGGGCGTCCACCGCGATGGATCCCGCCGGTCGTCACGCAACTGCCGATGGCCCGGTTCGCCGTGTGCGCCAACGGCGGGGTGCTCTACGACGCCGCCGAGGATCGGGTGCTCTGGGCCCGGACGATCGACCCGGCCACGCTCGCCGAACTGGCCGCCGTGATAGCGGAGACCCTGCCGGGCAGCAGGCTGGCCGTGGAGGGGGTCGGGGGCGACGCGGCGGGCGACCACTTCATCGCCGAGCCGGACTACGTCCATGCGTGGGTGGGCGGCGACAACCACACCGTCCCCCGCGCCGACCTGCTGGGCCGCCCGGCCGTGAAGATGCTGATCCGCGACTCCGAGCTGAGCAGCGCGGCGATGCTGGCCGCGCTGGCCCCGCGGGTCGGCGACCTGGCCGACCTCACCTACTCCCACCCGCGCGGGCTCGTCGAGGTGTCGCCGGCCGGGGTCACCAAGGCCACCGGGCTCGCCGAGGTGGCGCAGCGGCTCGGCATCGAGGCCGCCGACGTCGTCGCGTTCGGCGACATGCCCAACGACCTGGAGATGGTGCGCTGGGCCGGGCACGGTGTCGCGATGGGCAACGCCCACCCGGCGCTCAAGGACGTGGCCGACGAGGTGACGGCCAGCAACGCCGAGGACGGGCTGGCGCTGGTGCTGGAGCGCTGGTTCTGAACGGCGAGCCGTCGGTGCCCCCCGCGATGTCGACGGCGGCGGGCCGGAGGGTGCGGCCGGGGCCGGTCCGGTGGCCGCGCGTAACATCGAGCCCCGTCTGTGCGATTCACACAACCGCGGGTGCCGCCCGCGATCCGACGGAGGACCCCCGCGCCGTGGCCGAGCTGCTCGACCGTCCCGCCCCACCCCGTACTGCGGATGCTCCGCCACCCGCGCCCGCCGGGGTCGAGGTCCAGATGCTCGAGGCCGTTCAGCGCGCCGCCGGCGGGACGGCCGTGGTGACGGCCGCCCGGGGGATGTCGCTGTTCGGGGAGCACGCCGCGGGCTGGTTGGTGATCGGGGCCGTCGGCGCGCTCGCCGACCGTCCGCGCCGTCGCGAGTGGCTCACCGCCGCCGCAGGCACGGCACTCGCCCACGGCGCGTCCATCGCGGTCAAGCGGGTGGTGCGCAGGCCGCGACCGGACCACCCGCGCGTGCAGGTCCTCGTCGGCACCCCCAGCCGGCTGAGCTTCCCGTCCGCGCACGCCACCTCCACCACCGCGGCCGCCGTGCTGTTCGGTGCGCTCGTGCGCAAGCCGCTCGTCGCCGTGCTGGTGCCGCCGATGGCGGCGTCGAGGCTGGTGCTCGGCGTGCACTACCCCAGTGACGTCGTCGCGGGGTCGGTCCTGGGCGCCCTCGTGGCGTTCGCGTCCCGCCGCGTGACCCGGAAGGGACGCCCGTGATGACGCCGACCGGCACCACGGCCCCGCCCCCCGTCGAGGAGTCCCCGGTATGACCAGCACGGACGTGCCCGCCACCCCGGCCACCCTGCCGCCGCGCACTCCCGCGGGCGTGGCGCGCGGCGTGGTCCGCACGATGCGGCCCAAGCAGTGGGTCAAGAACGTCCTGGTGCTCGCGGCCCCGTTCGTGGCAGGCGACCTCCTGACGCCGGGCAACGCGGCCCACCTCGCGGTCGCGTTCGTGGCGTTCTCGCTGGCCGCGTCGGGCATCTACCTCGTCAACGACGCCAACGACGTCGAGGCCGACCGCGCCCATCCCACCAAGCGCAACCGTCCGATCGCGGCCGGGATCGTGCCGGTGAAGGTCGCGGTGGCGGTGGCGGCCGTGCTGCTGGTGGCGTCGCTGGCGCTGAGCCTGCTGGCCAGCACGCAGCTGCTGATCGTCCTCGCCGTCTACGTCGTGGTGCAGCTGGCGTACTGCTTCTGGCTGAAGCACCAGCCGGTGCTCGACATCTGCATCGTCGCGTCGGGCTTCCTGCTCCGCGCCATCGCGGGCGGCGCGGCCACGGGCATCCCGCTCTCGCAGTGGTTCCTGCTCACCGCCGGGTTCGGGTCGCTGTTCATGGTGGCGGGCAAGCGGTACGCCGAGATGATGCTGGCGGAGCGCACCGGCGCGAAGATCCGCAAGTCGCTGGAGGCCTACTCGGCGTCCTACCTGCGGTTCGTCTGGGCGCTGTCGGCCACCGTGCTGACCGTCACCTACTGCCTGTGGGCGTTCGAGATCCGTGCGGCGCACCACAGCTCGGTGTGGTCGGTGATCTCCATCGTGCCCTTCGTGGTGGCGGTGCTGCGCTACGCCGTGGACGTCGACAGCGGCAACGGCGGCGCCCCCGACGAGCTCGCGCTGGCCGACCGCGTGCTGCAGGTCCTCGCCGTGGCCTGGATCGGCACCCTCACGTTCGCCGTCTACAGCTGAGCGTGAAGGGCATCATCCTGGCCGGGGGATCCGGCACGCGCCTGCACCCGATCACGCGGGCGGTCTCGAAGCAGCTGCTGCCCGTCTACGACAAGCCGATGATCTACTACCCGCTGTCGGTGCTGATGCTGGCCGGTATCCGGGAGATCCTGCTCATCTCCACCCCGCACGACCTGCCGCAGTTCCGCAGGCTCCTGGGCTCCGGCGAGGAGCTGGGGATCTCGATCGACTACGCCGAGCAGCCGTCGCCCGACGGGCTGGCCCAGGCGTTCGTCATCGGGGCCGATCACGTCGGCGACGACCCCGCCGCGCTGGTGCTGGGCGACAACATCTTCCACGGCCCCGGCTTCTCCGGGATGCTCTCCCGAGCCATCGCCGACATCGAGGCCGGCGTCACGGGCTGCGCGCTGTTCGGCTATCCGGTGCGCGATCCCGAGCGCTACGGCGTGGCCGAGGCCGATGTGGACGGGCGCCTGCTCTCCATCGAGGAGAAGCCCGACAGGCCCCGCTCCAACCGCGCGGTGACCGGGCTCTACTTCTACGACAACGACGTGCTGGAGATCGCCCGCGGGCTGGCGCCGTCACCGCGGGGCGAGCTGGAGATCACCGACGTCAACCGCGCCTACCTGGAGCGCGGCTCGGCGCACCTGTTCGACCTCGGCCGCGGCTTCGCGTGGCTCGACACGGGCACGCACGAGTCGCTCCTGGAGGCGGGGGAGTACGTGCGGGTGCTGGAGAACCGGCAGGGCATCCGCATCGCGTGCATCGAGGAGATCGCGATGCGGATGGGCTTCATCGACCCGGTGGCGTGCCACGCGCTCGGGGAGCGGCAGGCGAAGTCGGGGTACGGCGAGTACGTCATGGACGTCGCCGCGTCGTTCATCGGTACCGCGACGTTCGCCGGTACGGCGTCGTTCGCCGGCCCAGCGTCCTTCTCGCAGGGGAACTGATGCGGGTTCTGGTCACCGGCGGGGCCGGGTTCATCGGGTCGAACTACGTGCGGCAACTGCTGGCGGGCGCGTACCCCGCCTTCCGCGACGCCGAGGTGGTGGTGCTCGACCTGCTCACCTACGCGGGCACGCTCACGAACCTCGCCGGATGCGAGGGGCGCTACCGGTTCGTGCGCGGCGACATCCGCGACGCCGGCGCCGTCGCGCAGGTGATGGCCGGAACCGACGTGGTGGTGCACTTCGCCGCCGAGTCGCACGTCGACCGCTCCATCACCGGCGCAGGCGACTTCGTCTCCACGAACGTCGTGGGCACGCAGGTGCTGCTGCAGGCCGCGCTGGAGGCGTCGGTCGGCCGGTTCGTCCACGTCTCCACCGACGAGGTGTACGGCTCGATCGAGCACGGCTCCTGGCCCGAGACCCACCCGCTGGAGCCGAACTCGCCCTACTCGGCGTCCAAGGCGGGTTCCGACCTGCTCGCGCGCTCCTACCACCGCACGCACGGCCTGCCGGTGTGCATCACGCGCTGCTCCAACAACTACGGCCCGCACCAGTTCCCGGAGAAGGTCATCCCGCTGTTCGTGTCGAACCTGCTCGACGGGAAGAAGGTGCCGCTCTACGGCGACGGGCAGAACGTGCGTGACTGGCTGCACGTCGACGACCACTGCCGCGGCATCCAGCTGGTGGCCGAGAAGGGCCGCGACGGCGAGATCTACAACATCGGCGGCGGCACCGAGCTCACCAACCGCGATCTGACCTACCGGCTGCTGGCCGGGCTGGGGGCGGGGGAGGAGATGATCGAGCCGGTGGCCGACCGCAAGGGCCACGACCGCCGCTACAGCGTGGACTGGAGCAAGATCGCGGGGGAGCTGGGCTACGCGCCGCAGGTCGGCTTCGACGAGGGCCTGGCCGCGACGGTGGCGTGGTACCGCGAGAACCGCAGCTGGTGGGAGCCGCTGCGGAGCGCATAGCCCGACGCGCCGCGCGCGACCTGTGAGCGGCGCGCGCGTAGCGTCGCGCGCGCGGGGAGGGAACGCGAGCGCGGGCGGCGCCGGCTCTCGGGCGCACAGCCAGCCGGGCCCGCGCGCGCGTTCTGTGTGCGGCGCTCGCGTGGCTACCCGAACGGTGGGGCTACCTGAACGGTGGGGGCGTCAGCGGTGGCCCGCCACGTACTCCACGAGCCGCTCGCGCCAGTCCGGCAGGGGGACGCCTGCCTTCTCGGCCTTCGCCGTGTCCAGCACGCCGTTGCGTGGACGCTGCGCCGCGCCGGGCTTGTCCGCGAAGTAGGCCGCCGTCGTGGTGCCGGTGACGGCCAGGTCGCCGTGGCCGCTCAGCTCGTACACCGCGCGGGCGACCTCCGCCCACGACGCGGGCTCGCCCCCGCCGGTGACGTGGTACGTGCCGTGCGGCGCGTCCGTGGTGATCAGGTGCACGATCGCGGCGGCGAGGTCGGGGGCGAAGGTGGGCCTGCCGGTCTGGTCGTCGACCACCGACGGCTCGATCCCGCGGGCCGCGAGGCCCAGCATCGTCCGCACGAAGTTGCGGCCCTCGCCGACCACCCAGGTCGGCCGCACCAGGTAGTGCCGCTCGACGCCCTGCACGGCCAGGTCCCCCGCCGCCTTCGACGCGCCGTAGGCCGAGAGCGGAGCGACCGGGTCGTCCTCGCGGTAGGGCCGGTCCGACGAGCCGTCGAACACGTACTCGGTGGACAGGTGCACCAGGGTCGGCCCGTGCCGCCGGGCGATCGCCGCGAGGGCGGCCGGGCCGCTCGCGTTGGCCCGCCAGGCCGCTTGGCGGCCCTCGGGGCTCTCGGCGCCGTCCACGTCGGTGAAGGCCGCGGCGTTGATCACCACGTCGTAGGCCGACCAGCCGACCGCGGGTGCGGCCGGTTCGTCGTCGGCGGCCGCGATGTCGAACTCGGCCCGGCCCAGCGCCGTGGCGCCGGGCAGCGCCGCGACCAGCGCCCGCCCCACCTGGCCGCCCGCCCCGAGGATCAGAGCGCGCACGACAGCTCCGCGAGCCTCGGGTGCCCGCGGTCCTTCGCCGAGCGGATCGCGTCGGCCTCGGCGATCGGCCAGTCGATGCCCAGGCCCTCGTCGAACGCCTGGATCAGCGTGTACTGCGCGTCGGGTGACCAGTGCTCGTTGACCAGGTACGTGTAGACGACGTCCGGGGTCAGTGTCTGGTAGCTGTTGCCGCAGCCGCGCGGCACGAAGATCGCGTTGCCCGGGTGCAGCTCGACCGTCTCGACGCGGCCGTGGGTCCCCCCACCGCGCAGGTCGACGACGGCGGCGAACGCCCGGCCGTGGGCGAGTGAGATGTACTTGTCCCACGGCTCGGCGTGGATGCCCCGGGTGACGCCGATCTCGGCGTTGAACGACACGTTGTTCTGCACGATCTCGAACCGCGGGAAGCCCTGCGCCTCCAGTTTCGCGCGCTGGAAGCCCTCCTTGAACCAGCCCCGCCCGTCCTCGTGCAGGGCGAGCTCGATGCGGAGGAACCCGGGAATGGTGGTTTCTTCCACCTGGAGCGAGTCGGCCACGGGGGGCAGTGTCCCAGCCCGCGCACCGCGGCCCACGTGACGGGGTGCGGAGGGTGCAGGCGATCAGGCGTCGGCGACACCGGGCGCCTGCATGTCCGGGGCCGGTGTGCACACGGGGGGACTGCACGCTGTCGGGGAACGTGCCGGCGCCGAGCTTCCCGGGAGCTGCCGGCCGTCGTCAGGTCCCGAACCGGACCTCGGTGAGCGGATCGCCGGTCATCTGCTGAGCGCGACGTGCGCGGCCGAGTGTCCACAGCCCGCCTTCAGGACCTGGCCGGTACGATGCGCGGGTGGTTCACGAGGGAGACACGGCGTCCGCGGCGTACACCGAGCGGCTCGCCCGGCGTTCCGGCGCGCGGTGGAAGCAGGCCCTCGACGTCCAGGCGCCGTACCGGTGGAACCTGCGGCGCATCCTGGGCGACCGCCGCACCCTCGACGTCGGCTGCGGCATCGGCCGCAACCTGGCCAACCTGCCCGCGGGCAGCGTCGGCGTCGACCACAACGCCACCTCCGTGAAGGTGTGCCGCGACGCCGGGTTCGCCGCGCTGACCGTCGAGGAGTTCCTGGCGCAGGATCCCGCCGAGCACGGCGGCTTCGGCGGGATGCTCGCCGCCCACCTCGTCGAGCACCTGCCCGAGGGCGGAGCCCATGACGTGCTCGCGCCCTACCTGCCCTACCTCGCGCCCGACGCGAAGGTGGTGCTGATCTGCCCGCAGGAGCGCGGCTTCGCCTCCGACGCCACCCACACCGTCTTCACCGACCAGGCGAAGCTCGGGGCGCTCGCGCAGCAGCTGGGCCTGCGGGTGCGCAAGCAGTACTCCTTCCCGTTGCCGCGCCTCGCGGGGAAGGTGTTCACCTACAACGAGTTCGTCACGGTCGCAGGCCTGTGACCGCGGAGGACGTCCGCCAGGCCCCCGTCGTTCCGGTGACCGCCACGGGTGGGCTCCTCGTCGTCCTGCCCGCGCTCAACGAGCAGGACAGCGTCGCGCGGGTCGTCCGGGAGGTGCGCGCCGCCCAGCCGCGCGCCACCGTCCTCGTCGTCGACGACGGCTCCACCGATGCCACCGCCGCCCGCGCCACCGGTGCCGGGGCGCTGGTGATGCGGCTGCCGTTCAACCTGGGCGTCGGCGGGGCGATGCGCGCGGCCTACCGCTACGCGCGCGAGCAGGGCTTCCTCTACGTGGTGCAGGTGGACGCCGACGGCCAGCACGACGCCGCCGAGATCGACGACCTGCTCGCCGCAGTCGACACCGACGCCGACGTGGTGATCGGCTCGCGGTTCGCCGGGCGCGGTGACTACGCGGTACACGGGCCCCGGCGGTGGGCCATGCGCCTGCTCTCGGCCGCGCTGAGCAGCATCGTCGGCACGTCGGTGAAGGACCCGACGTCGGGGTTCCGGTTGGTCAACCGCAAGGCCATCGCCCTGTTCGCCGAGCACTACCCCGAGGAGTACCTCGGCGACACGGTGGAGGCGCTGGTCATCGCCCACCGGGCCGGGCTGCGGATCACGCAGGTGCCGGTGGCCATGCGGCCGCGAGCCGCGGGCACCGCGAGCACCAACCCGTTCCGTTCCGGGGTCTACCTGCTGCGGGTGGTGGTGGCGGTCGGCCTGGCGCTGATCCGCCGCTCGCCCCGCGACGGCCAGGACTTCTGATGGCCGGTGCCCGCTTGACGATCGTGTCCGTGATCGTGGCGCTCGCGGCCCTCGTGCTGGTGTTCGAGCTGTTGCGCCGGCGCCGGCTGCGCGAGAAGTACGCCGTCATCTGGGTGGTGATCTCGCTCGGCACGCTGCTGGTGGCGCTGTTCCCGCCGTTGCTGGGCTGGGTCGCCGCGCTGGTCGGCATCCAGACGCCCAGCAACCTGCTGTTCTTCTCCTCGCTGATCATCCTGTTCGCGGTGTCGCTGCAGCTCTCCCGCGAGGTCGGGCTGCTGGAGGAGCAGTCGCGGCGGCTGGCCGAGGAGGTCGGCGGCCTGCGCCTGCGCATGGACGTGCTGGAGCGGCAGAAGTCGACCGACCAGCCGCCCGTCACGGTGCCCGGCGCGGACGAGCACTAGCGTTCTGCCGTCGTCGTGCCCTCGGTGATGGGCGGTGTGGCGCGCGGCTGGTTCGCCGGCCATGATCGGCCTGAACGGCACGCGGGTGCCGTCGTTGGGGCGCAGCTGTGCCAATGCCCGCGATCTCCGGGGGCGTGGACAAGGGCCCGCGACAGCGACGACCGCGGCCGCGCGCGCCGAACCGGTGATCGCCACGCGGGCGCCGGGCGTGATCGGCATCCCGGAACGCGGAACCGCGCCGTGCTCGGACCTGCGCCCCGAACTGCCGATCACCGTGCTCAGAGCGCGCGGCGCACCACGGACCAGTAGGCCCGCACCACCACGTTGACCACCCGCGTGAGCGGCGCGGGTCCGATCGCGGACGGGTCGAAGGCCGGGGTCAGGAGCGCCATCCACTCCGCATCGGGGACGCGGCGCTCGGCCTGCACCGCGGCTCTGCGCTGCGCGATGTGGGCGCGGTGGCGCCACAGCCAGACCCAGCCGCGCACCTTGCCCCCGCCCCAGCCGGACGCGACGGCGTAGCCCGCGAGCAGCACCTCCATCACCAGCAGCAGCGGCGCCAGCACCAGCAACGCGCGGGAGCTCCACAGCGTCGAGATCAGCATCAGGCGGTTGCGTTCGAGCAGGTACATCTTGTGCGTGTTGCGGGAGAACTCGTAGTGGTGCAACGCCACGGCCGACGGGACGCAGCGCGCACTGAGCCCGAGCCGCCACGCGCGCAGGCTCAGCTCCGTGTCCTCGAGGTAGGCGAAGTACTCCTCGTCGAACCCGCCCAGGCTCTTCCACCTCGAGCTCGCCATCATCAGGCAGGCACCGCTCGCGCCGGTGACGTCGTAGGGTTCGGTGCGTGTCTCGAGGGTGTCCATGTCACCGGCCCAGGACAGCCCGATCAGGTGCACCGGGTTGCCCGCGCTGTTGATCAGATGCGGCGGCTCGGCGAGCCTGATCCCGGCCATCACCGGCCCGACCCCCGGCCGCGCCGCCTCCGCGGCGAGCAGCGCGAGCGTGTCCGGGCGCAGCACGCAGTCGGAGTTGACCAGCGTCACGAACTCGGTGTCGAGCGCCTCGACGCCGAGGTTGCAGCCACCGGCGAAGCCGGTGTTGCGGCCGGGGCGCAGGATCTCGATGCGGTCGTCGGGCGGGACGGCCGCGAGGTGGCCGGGGGTCGCGCCGTTGTCGATCAGCACCAGCCGCACGTCCACGGCGGCGGAGGTGAGGATCGAGCCGACGCACTCGACGAGGTACGGCTCGTCCTGCCAGGCGAGCACGACCACGCCCACGGTCGGGGCGGTCATAACGCCGCCTCCGCGGGAACGATCACGTCGGCGGTCATATCGCCGCCTCCGCGGGAACGATCACGTCGGCGGTCACAACGGACTCACGGATCGGCGGCGCACGAGCGTCAGGAGTACCAGTACGACGACCGCCCCGGCCAACTGCCCCACCGCCGCCGCGGGCAGCGGCGGAGCGGCCAGCAGCCCGACGAGCAGCAACACGCCCAGCCCGGCGATCCAGGCCGACGCGGCGGCGGCCGGGCGCCGGATCGCGACGAGGTGGGTCTGGCCGATCTGCGCGGCCGCGCCCACCACCGTGGACGCGGCCAGGACCGCGAGCACCCACAGCGGAGGGGTGATCGTCGTGCCGAAGACCAGGTGCGACACGGCCGGCACCACGAAGATCGCGATCGCGATCCAGACGACACCGGCCACCACGAGGAACGCGCTGATCAGCCGGGTGATGCGGCGCACGGCGTCGTCCCGGCCGGTGCCGGCCATCTCCGCGAACACCGGCAGCAGCAGGGCCTGCACCGACGGGAAGAACAGGACCGGGGCCCGCAGGATCACCGCGACGGTGAAGAACCCGGCGGCGACGGCCGGGGTGTCGGTGAGCCGGGCCGTCACGAGCACCGGGGCCAGGTTCCACACGCCCTGCCCGGCGAGCAGCAGGGCGGCTGACCAGATCACCGCCCTGGTCGCTGCGGAGCCCGGGGCGCCGGTCGCCGCGACAGTGCCGATCGCGCCGGCAGGGGCAGCGGCACCGGCCGGTGTCGCGGCGGCCGGAGCCCGTGACCACGACGGCCGCGCCAGCACAGCGGCGGCCAGCAGCGGCGCCAGCGCCAGCGAGGCGATCCACCACGTCGGCTCGCCGTCGCCCAGCACGACGAGCGCCGCCGCCGCGGCGAGCCCGACGCCGGCCTCCAGCCAGAAGGTGGCCGCGTACAGCCCGTAGCGGCGGTGCCCGGCGAGCGGCCCGCGCAGGAGGTAGGACGCCGCCATCCCGACCGCACCCACGGCGAGCAGCGCGATCGCGGTGAAGCCCGAACCCATGATCCCGCCGAGCAGCGGCGTGCTCGCCACCAGCAGCACCAGCGCCCCGGCGAGCAGCAGCCCGGTGTGCCGCAGCGCCGCGCGCCGCGCCGGCGCGTCGTCCTGGCCGGCGGCCACCGCCGACGCGACGGCCCGCGTCGTCTCCAGCTCGACGGCCGCGAACAGCCCGCGTCCGACCGTGTTGATCAACAGGTAGTAGGAGCTCAGCGCCGCGAGCCCGGCCGCGTCGAGGGTGCGGGCGGCGATGGCCAGCACCACGTAGTTGGACGCGGCGAGCGCCAGCTGGCTGCTCGCCACCTGCGCGGCCGGACCGCCTCGCCGGAGCACCGCGGCCCTCACCATCCCGCCTCCGCGGGAACGGCGGTGATCATCGCGTGCCCTCCGCCAATGCCGGCCGCGGCGGCCCCGCGGGGGCCTGGGCCGCGTTGATCTCGTAGAGCACCACGTCGGGGTTGCTGTAGACCTTCGTCAGCCACGGCCGGCCGGCCAGGCTGACCAGCCCCGGCTCGCGCACGGCGTAGCTGCGCAGGAAGCCGGCGTCGAGCTGCACGTACCGGATGTCGAGCCGGGCCACGGCCGCGCGCACCGCCGGGTCGTCCGGATACCGGTTGAAGCCGGCGGCGAGCAGCTGCGCGTCCGGGCCGGTGCGGGCGGCGTCGTAGTGCGCGGCGACGGGCCGGACGCCGGTGAGCGGGTACATCCAGGCCGATCCGTCGCCGCGGTCGTTGAGCACCCGCTCGCCGGGCGGGACGATCCGCGCGATCGCCTGCATGCCCTCGATCTCCAGCGCGGACACCGCGGGCCCGTTGCCGGAGTTCTTGGTCATCTGCAGCTGGTCGCGGCCGACGTAGAGGCCGCGCGTGACGTAGCCGAACGCGAGGATCGCCACCGCGGACGTGACGATCGCCGCCGCGAACCACCGCCCCCGGTCGTGCGTGGAAAACGTCGCCCCAACGACGTTCTCCGCGCACGGGCGGCGGAGCCGCCGCGCTCCGACCACCCCGCGCTGCGCCTCCGCCACCCCGGGCCCGCTCACGACGCACAGCGGCACGGCGGTCAGCGCGATGAGGCGGTAGCGGTCGTTCCACCAGATGCTGGTGATCGTCTTGACCCACGGCGCCTCGGACGAGGCGGCCAGCACGAACAGCGTGCCGAAGATCGCCGCCGTGGCCCCGACCCAGCGCAGCTCGCCGAGCCGCCGGTAGGCGATCAGGCCCACCACCAGCACGATCGAGAGCCGCACCTGCGAGGTGTCGGTGTTGTGGCCGAACAGCAGGATCTCGCCCAGCGCCTGCGGTGCCGTCAGGTCCGCAGGCCAGGTGACGGTGGTGATGCTGGCACCGCTGCTGAGCGCGCCCGCCACCTGCAGGCCGCAGACGGCTGCTGCGGCGATGCCGGGGAGCGCGAGCAACGCGATCTCGCGGGGGATCGCCGCCGGGCGCTGCCACCAGCGCTGCACGAGCGCGGGCAGGCTGAACAGGACGGCGCCGACGAGGATCGCCGGGTGCAGGCACAGCAGCGCGGCCAGGCCGGCGGCGAACAGCACGGCCGGCCGGAGTGCGGCGCGCAGCCCGCGCGCGTCGAGCACGTCGAGCACGTCGAGGATCAGGACCAGCAGCACCGGGGTGAGCGCCACCCCGGTGGCGAACGGCAGCAGCGGCCCGCGCCAGAGCATGTCGTAGATCGACGTGACCGACACCGCCGCCAGCGCCGTGGCCGCGGCGAGCAGCGGGCGCCCGCCGAAGCGGCGCACCATCGCGGCCAGCGAGAGCGCCAGCAGGCCGGGGATGAGCACCGTGTGGGCGTTGAGCACGGCCGGGATGCCCGCGCCGGTCAGCTGGTACACCGCGGCGGCCACGAGGTGGTAGGCGTTGGGGTAGAAGACGGTGACGTCGTTCTCGTACCAGTTGGTGGTGGCCATCGCGTAGAGGCCGCCGTTCCCGGTGTCGGCGATGAGCCGGACGCCTCCCGCGTGGAACACCGCGTCCCAGTCCTGCGGGACGGCGCCGAGGTTCTTGATCCCGCCGAGGATCGCGAGACCACCCACGCCGGCGGCGGTGACGACGCTCAGCGCCACGCCGAGCTGCGCGGTCCGGGCCCACGGCGGCACGCCGGACTCCCGTGGCGGCCTGCTCCGGCGGAGGAGGAACCGACCCCCGGCCACGACGGCGCCGACCACGGCCACGCCGACCGCGAAACTCCCGGCCGACCACCGGATCCCGGCCGTCGAGTAGAGCGGGCCGGCGAGCCCGGCGACGGCGTAGGTGAACAGCGGCGCCGACGCCACGAGCGTCCAGCCGCGCCGGCCCGCCAGCAGGCCCAGCAGCCCGCCCGGGAGCAGCAGGACCGCGACGTAGACACCGATGACGCCGACATCCGCGGGCGTCACGTCGGGGATCGACATGACGGCCCCCTTCTTCGATCGCAGGTGTGCGGTGCCGCGACCGATGGTAGTGCCGGGGTCTAATGACCTCATGGCGACCGCTCCCTCACCGCAGGCGCGGCGGGGATCGGTGCCGTCGTGGGCGAGCCGGTGGCGACGGGCGGCGGTCGCGGCCGGCAGCGGTGTCGCTGCTCTGCTGCTGGTCGTCGTGTCCCTCGGGCTGCCGTCGGCCCCCTCGGGCGCCGGCGACAACGGCGACGGCCTGCGGCTCTACTGCGGCGCCGGGCTCGCCCCGCTGACCCCCGGGGGCCGCGCCAACTGGCAGGGCGGTGTCGTCCTCGACTTCGCCACGGGCCACCCCGCCTGCCCCGACCCGATCGCCTCCTCGGCGCTGCCGATCCTGGAGGCGGCCACGCTGGGCGCAGGCCCGTCGTGGTCGCTGTCGCGCCTCGGCCTCCTCTACGCCGTCGCGCTCGCCGTCGCCACGGCCCTCGCCGCGTGGGCGGCTTCGCCGTCCGGCGCCAGGCCGGCGCGTCGAGCGGGCCCGCTCGTCCTGCTCCCGGCCCTGGTCCCGCTGGCGGGCCTGACGTTCTCCCGCTTCTTCGTCTCGACCTACGGCGAGCCCGCCGGGCTTCTCGGCACGTGCGTGCTGATGCTGGGCGTCGGCGTGCTGGCCGTCACCACCCGCGCCGACCGCCCGCAGCGCGCGATCGGCCTCCTCCTGACCGCGGGCGGCGGGGTGCTGGCGGCCACGGCCAAGACGTCGTACGCGCCGCTGCTGCTGGTGGCCGTGGTCGTCTGCGCCTCGACGACGCTGGGGACCGGCCGCCGGGGCCGCATCGCCGGGCCGGCGTGCGCGGTCGCAGCCGCGGTACTCGCCGCCGGGCCGATCTCCGCCGCGGTCGCCTGGCAGCAGCGCAACTACGAGGTCGTCAACGCCCACGACCTGGTGTTCACCGTCGTCCTGCCCGAGGTCGGGGAGTCCGCGCTCGCTCCGCTGGGCCTGCCGGCCGCCGCGGCACCGTTCGCCGGTCGCGCGTACTTCCCGGAGGCGGCGAACGGCTATCCCGGCTCGGAGGTCGTCGCGGCCCGGCCCGGCGAGGTCCGCGCCACCGCCTACCGCCTGCTGCTCACCCACCCCGACGCGGCGCTGGCGGCGCTGGGCACCGGGATGGCGTCGACGCTCGGCGCCGGCCTCGACTACCTGCCCGCGGACCCGTGGACCCCGGCCACGGTCGCCCCCACGCTGGGGACCACGGTGGGGGAGCAGGGCGCCGACCGCGCCCAGCTGCTGGCGTGGCTCCCGGCCCCGTGGCTCCCGGCCGGGGTGGCGCTGGCGGGCGTCGCCACCGCGATCGCGACGCGCCGGCGCGGCGACACCGCCACCGCGCTCGGCCGCGTCGCCGGTGTCGCGGCCGTCTCCTCGGTCGGGCTCGTGGTGGTGGCCGTGCTCGGCGACGGGTACTTCGAGATCGCCAAACACACCTGGCTCGCGGCCTACCTGCTCGCGGTCTGTGCGGTCGCGGTGGTGCTGGCCGGGGCGGTCGCGGCGGTGGGTCGGCGCCGCCGTTACCCTCGGGCACCGTGGGATACACGGGATACGACAGCGACACAGTGCCAGATCTCGTAGTCGTCGGATCGGGCTTCTTCGGTCTGACCATCGCCGAGCGGGCCGCCGCCGAGCTGGACAAGCGCGTCCTCGTGCTCGAGCGCCGCTCGCACATCGGCGGCAACGCGTACTCGGAGGCCGAGCCGGAGACCGGCATCGAGATCCACCGCTACGGCGCGCACCTGTTCCACACGTCCAACGAACGGGTGTGGGAGTACTGCAACCGCTTCACGGAGTTCACCGGCTACCAGCACCGCGTGTTCGCCCGCGTCGGCGAGCAGGTCTACACGTTCCCGATGAACCTGGCGCTGATCAACCAGTTCTTCGGCCGCTCCCACACCCCGGACGAGGCGCGTGCGCTCATCGCCGAGCAGGCCGGTGAGATCGACACGCACGACGCGAAGAACCTGGAGGAGAAGGGCATCTCGCTGGTCGGGCGCCCGCTCTACGAGGCGTTCGTCAAGGGCTACACGGCCAAGCAGTGGCAGACCGACCCCACGCAGCTCGACGCGTCGATCATCTCCCGGCTGCCCGTCCGCTACACGTTCGACAACCGGTACTTCAACGACACGTTCGAGGGACTGCCCCGCGAGGGCTACACCGCGTGGCTCCAGCGCATGGCCGACCACCCGAACATCGAGATCCGCACCGATGTCGACTACTTCGACGTGCGGTCGGAGATCCCCGCGGGCACCCCGACCGTCTACACCGGGCCGCTGGACCGCTACTTCGACCACTCCGAGGGCGAGCTGTCCTGGCGCACCCTGGACTTCGAGCAGGAAGTGCTGACCGGCACCGGCGACTTCCAGGGCACCCCCGTCATGAACTACAACGACGAGGACGTGCCCTTCACGCGCATCCACGAGTTCCGCCACTTCCACCCCGAGCGGGCCTACCCGAAGGACAAGACGGTCATCGTCCGCGAGTTCTCCCGCTTCGCCGAGCCGG
Organism: Mycobacteriales bacterium; assembly: GCA_038320445.1. GTDB lineage: Bacteria > Actinomycetota > Actinomycetes > Mycobacteriales > Pseudonocardiaceae > Pseudonocardia. The sequence continues at coordinate 997 of JBBQEF010000027.1, read as the reverse complement.
GCGACGAGCCCTACTACCCGGTGGGCACGCCCGAGGACCGCGCGAAGCTCGTCCGCTACCGGGAGCTGGCCCGCAAGGAGACCGCCAACGCGAACGTCCTGTTCGGCGGGCGGCTGGGCACGTACAAGTACCTCGACATGCACATGGCCATCGGCTCGGCCCTGACGATGTTCGACAACCGCATCGCCCCCTACTTCACCGACGGCCGCACGCTGGGCGGCACGGAGTCGGCCGAGGACTGATCCGCGCCGCCGGCCATGATCGTCGGCTTGGCGCAGGCCCGGCCACATCCGGCCGTCGGCGCACCGAACCGATGATCACGGCGCGGGGGCTGGCAGACTGGAGCCGTGACGGACACGCTCACCGCGCCCGCCGGGCCGGAGCTGGCGGACTCGCCAGCGCCCCGCCCGCGACGGTCCTGGGCGGCCGTCCCGGCGGTCCTCGTGCCGACCGCCCTCGTGGCCTGGCACGCGTCGGTCTACGGCCGGTGGGAGGTCGACGACGCCGGCATCACGTTCTCCTACGCCCGCTCGGTCGCCACCGGCGCCGGGCCGGTGCTGCAGCCCGGCCTGCCACCGGTCGAGGGATTCTCCGACCCCGCGTGGCTCGGCCTGCTGGTGCTGGGCCGCTGGCTGGGGCTGTTCGACCACGGCACGGTGTTCGGCGTGCCGGACTACGTCGCCTACCCCAAGGGCCTGGCGATCGTGCTGGTCGCGGGCATGTTCGCGTGCTTCTACGCCACGGCGTCGGCCGTGTGCCGCCGCCCGGCGGTCGTCACGATCGCCGCCGGCGCGATCTGCGCGGCGATCCCGTCGTTCGTGATCTGGTGCGTGTCGGGGCTGGAGAACTCTCTGTTCGCGCTCGCGATCGTCGGGCTGGCCACGGTGCTGGTGCGGTCGGAGGCCCGCGGCCGGCTCGTCGCGGTCGGGCCCGCGGTGGCCTGCGGCCTGCTCGCCGCGCTGGCCGCGCTCACCCGCCCCGAGGGCCTGATCTACGC
>JBBQEF010000026.1:0-28856 GCA_038320445.1 Mycobacteriales bacterium | reverse complement strand
CGCGACGGCAGCGCTGCGCGCCGAGATGCGGGACAACCGCCCCGCAGAGCTCCCGGTGTTCGACATGGGCCCGCCGATGGCGGAGATCCTGGCCAACTGCGAGAGGGAGACGGGCCTCCCGGCGCCGAAACGTCCGGTGTGGACGTGAGCGACACCCGTGCGCGGAAACCGTCGCCAGGGCGACGTTTCCCGCGCACGACCTCGTCGGGGCGGGCGTGAACGGGCCGCACGGGGCAGCGTTCTCGGGGCGGGTCGGGTGGGGCGCGTCGCCTGCGCTCGTCGTCGTCGATCTGGTGCGTGCCTACACCGAGCCGCACGGGCCGTTCGCCCTGCCCGCGCCCGGCCCGGCCGTCGCCGCCACCGCGTCACTCGTGGACGCGGCGCGGGCGGCCGGGCGGCCGGTGATCTGGACGGTGGTGCGCTACACCACCGGTCTCGCCGACGGCGGACTGTTCGTGCGGAAGGTGCCTGCCCTCGCCGCCTTCGCCGAGGACGCCGACGGCGGCTGGGGCGAGCTGACCCTGAAGCCGGTCGCGGGCGAGCCCGTGGTGGCCAAGCAGTACGCGTCGGCGTTCTTCGGCACCTCGCTGGCGGCGACCCTGCACACCGCGGGCGTCGACACCGTCGTGATCGCGGGCGTGTCCACGTCGGGTTGCGTGCGGGCCACGGCGACCGACGCTCTCGGCCACGGCTTCCGTCCGCAAGTCGTCCGGGAGGCCTGCGCCGACCGTACGCCCGCCCTGCACGAGCACAACCTGGCCGACCTGGACGCCAAGTACGCCGACGTGGTCGACGTGGACGAGGCACTGACGCACCTCCGGAGCTGATCGCCAGCGGATTCCGGCTGGACGATCAGCTCACGCCCCGGACCAGGCCCGGGGCTCCGTCAGCGGTGCACCGAGCGGCGCGTGCCGATCCCGGCGAGGTGCAGGGCGACGCAGAGCAGGCCGGCCGTGGTGAGCGTCGCCGCGGTGATCACCGAGACCCCACCGAACCCGATGAGCTGGAACAGCAGTGCGAGGCCGAACAGAACAGCCGCGACGATGGCGACCATGGGACACGTCCTTCGGGTGAGGGATGGGGAGGCGCGAAGGATGACGCCTCCGGACCGGTCCCGCTGGCACCGATGCCGACCTGTGACGTTCCGCTGGGCCGAACGGCGCACGGGCCGGCTCCCGGCGCCACCACCGTGCACGGTCCGGGCTCGCGTGACCCTCGTCGGTGCCACACTCGGCCCGTGAACATCGACGCCGTCCGCCGCATCGTCACGCAGGACTCCGGGTTGGCGACCGTCGCCGTCGTCCGTGCCGACGGCACCCCTCACACCTCGCTGGTCAACGCCGGTGTGCTCGATCACCCCGTCACCGGGACGGCGGTGGTCGGCTACGTCACCTACGGGCCGGTGAAGCTGCGCAACCTCCGCGCCCGGCCGGCCACCTCGATCCTGTGGCGGTCCGGGTGGCGGTGGGCCGGCGTCGACGGGCCGAGCGAGCTGATCGGGCCCGCCGACGCCGACACCGAGGAGCTGCGCCTGCTCCTGCGCGCTGTGTTCGCCGCGGCCGGCGGTACCCACGACGACTGGGACGCCTACGACCGCGTCATGCGCGAGGAGGGCCGTGTCGCGGTGCTGGTGGAGCCGGTGCGGGTCTACGGCAACGCCTGACAGGGACGCCCGCGTCGCCGCAGCCGTCGCGCCCGCAACGGGTGAGTTCGACCACCTGACCGAGCCCGCTCAGCTCCGCGTCAGCAGGGAGCGGGCGAAGAACGCCAGGTTCGCCGGCCGCTCGCCGAGCCGCCGCATGAAGTAGCCGAACCACTCAGTGCCGTAGGGCAGGTAGACGCGGACGGCCTCTCCCTCCGCGGCGAGCGCCACCTGCGCGTCCGGGCGGACACCGTGGAGCATCTGCAGCTCATAGGCGCGCCCCCGGCCCAGGTCGCGGGCGATCGCGATCAGCCGCGGGTCGTGCGTCGCCACCATCGGCAGCCCCTCGCCGGCCATCAGCACCGTCAGGCAGCGGACGAAGGACAGGTCCACCTCCGTGCGCTGCCGGAACGCGACGGCCGACGGTTCGTCGTAGGCGCCCTTGCACAACCGCACCCGCGATCCGGGCCCGGCGAGATCGCGACAGTCGGCCTCCGTGCGGCGCAGGTGGGACTGCAGCACCGCACCGACCCACGGGAAGTCGACGCGGAGATCGCGGACGGCCTGCAGCGTGCGATCGGTCAGGGTGTGGTCCTCCATGTCGACGGTGACCGTGGTGCCCGCGGCGGCCGCGGCCTCGCACACCTGCCGTGCGGCGTCGAGCGCGATCCTGTCGCCATCGGCCGGGAGGCGCTGGCCGAGCGCGGAGAGCTTCACCGACACCTCGACGCGCGCGGCGAGACCCTCGTCGCCGATCCGGCCGAGCAGGCCCACGTAGGCGTCGACGGTCGCATCCGCCAACCGGCGGTCGGCGGTGTCCTCACCCAGGTGGTCGACGGTCACGAGACGGTCGGTGGCCAGCACGCGCGCGGTGGCGAGCACGGCGTCGTCGTCGGCACCCGCGACGAACCGGCCCACGAGCGCGTCGAACGGCCCGGACTCGACCGCGGCCCGGACGGTGCGGGACCGGGCGGCGGCGTGCAGCGTCGACCTCAGCATGGGTCAACGGTAGGTCCGCTTCCCGTAGCCGAGCTTGTCCGAACGGCCAACGATGGACCAGAGTCGTCGTTCGTGGACACCACGCTGCGCCACCTCCTCACGGCCGTCGGCGAGCCGCTCGTGGAGGTGCTCGTGGCTCCCGCAGGCCTCGACGTCCCGATCACGGGGCTCGCCATCGTCGATCCCGACGACGAACCCGACGAGCACCCGGGCCACCTCGTGCTCGTGATCGGCGCCCGCGGCCGCGCCGCCGTCGCGACGGTGCGCACGGTCGCGGGACAGGGGGCGGCCGCGGTGGCCGTCAAGACCGGTGACACGCCCGAGCCGCTGCGCGCCGCCGCGGCGGAGGCGGGCGTGGCGCTGCTGGCCGTGCGCCCCGACGTGCGCTGGGAGCGGCTCGAGTCGCTGGCCCGCGCGGTGCTCGACGAGGGCGGCCTCCCCGACACCGACGGCCCGGGCGACCTGTTCTCGCTGGCCCAGACGGTCGCCCTGCTCACCGGTGGCATCGTGAGCATCGAGGACACCGCGAGCCGCGTGCTCGCGTACTCGCGCTCCGACAGCGACGCCGCCCAGGTCGACGAGCTGCGGCGACTGTCGATCCTGGGTTGGCAGGGGCCGAGCGACCACCTGCGCCTGCTGCGCGAGTGGGGTGTGTTCGACCGGCTGCGCGCGGGCGAGGACGTGGTCCACGTCGACGAGCGGCCCGAGCTGGGCATCCGGCGACGGCTGGCGATCGGGATCCACGCCGGCCAGCGTGCGCTCGGCACGATCTGGGTGCAGGAGGGAGCGGCGCCGTTCTCCGACCGCGCCGAGGACGTGCTGCTCGGCGCGGCGCGGGTCGCGGCCGGGCACATCGTCCGGCAGCGCGGACGATCATCAGGGGCCCGCTGGAGCCACGACCTCGTCACCGGGTTGCTCGACGGGCCTGCGAACGCGGAGCTGGTGGCGGGCACCTTCGGACTGGACGTGCAGGCGCCGACGCTGGTCGTCGCGTTCGCCGTGCGGGAGGCGGGTGCTGCGTACGAGCTGGGCGTCGCCGAGCTCACCGACGTCGTCTCGGTCCACGCGGCCGGGTACCGGCGCGCCGCGCTCACCGCCGCCCACGGCACGCGGGTCTACGCCGTGCTGCCCGACGTGCCCCACGACCGCCCCGAACCGGGGCTGCTGGCCGTGTGCGCCGAGGTGGCGGAACGGATCGTGAGCCGGACGGGCGCGCGCGTGCAGGCCGGCGTCGGCTCGGCCGTCACCGGGCTGGCGGCCGTCGCGACCTCCCGCCGTGAGGCCGACCGCGTGCTCGACGCGATGCCGCCGGGTGCGGGCGTCGCGGTGTTCGCCGACCTGCGCGCGGAGGTGCTGCTCAACCAGACCCTCGGGCTGCTGGAGGCGAGCCCCGACCTGCGCGACCCGGCCGTCGCGCGGCTCGTCGACTACGACCGGGATCACGGCACGGAGCTGGTCGGGTCGGTGGTGGCCTGGCTGGACGCGATGGGCGACGTCCGCGCGGCCGCCGACCGGCTGACGGTGCACCCGAACACGCTGCGGTACCGGGTGCGGCGTGCGGTCGCGATCGGCGGCCTGGACCTGGCCGACCCGCGGGCCCGGCTGATGCACCACCTCCAGCTGCTGGCAGCCGTCCGCCGCTGAAGGTCGTCAGCGCAGCGAGCCGGCGAGCAACGGTTGTCTGATCCGACAAGGTCATGCTGACATCGTCGTCGTCGGGGATGAATCCCGACCAGGCGTCAGTTCCTACGCTCGGCCCATGGACGCCGTCACCAGCACGCCCGCCCCGCGCAACGAGCCCGTCCTCGACTACGCCCCCGGCTCTGCGGAACGCGCCGGGCTGCAGGCCGCGCTCGCCGAGCTGGGCGGGCAGCAGCACGAGCTCACGGTGACCATCGACGGCGCCCGGCACCTGGCGAGCGGCACCCGCATCGACGTGGTCGCCCCCCACGACCACGCGCACGTCCTGGGTGTCACCGCGAACGCGGGCCACGGGGACGCCAAGGCCGCGGTCGAGTCCTCACTGCGCGCGGCACCCGCGTGGCGCGACCTCCCGTTCGACGAGCGAGCCGCCGTCCTGCTCCGCGCGGCCGACCTGCTCAGCGGCCCGTGGCGCCACCGGCTCAACGCCGCGACGATGCTCGGCCAGTCCAAGACCTGCTACCAGGCCGAGATAGACGCCGCCTGCGAGCTGGCCGACTTCTGGCGCTTAAACGTGGCCTTCGCCCGCCAGATCTACGCCGAACAGCCCCTCAGCAGCGCCGGGGTCTGGAACCGCCTGGACTACCGCCCGCTGGAGGGCTTCGTCTACGCGATCACCCCGTTCAACTTCACCGCGATCGCCGGCAACCTCCCCACCGCCCCCGCGCTCATGGGCAACACGGTGATCTGGAAGCCCTCCCCCACCCAGGGCCTCGCCGCGCACCTCACGCTGCAGTTGCTCGAGGAGGCGGGCCTCCCGCCGGGCGTGATCAACCTGCTGACCGGCGACGGCCGCGACGTCTCCGAGGTGCGCCTCGCCGATCCGGCGCTCGCCGGCATCCACTTCACTGGCAGCTCGGCCACATTCGCGCACCTGTGGGGACAGGTCGGCGCGAACATCGGCACCTACGCCACGTACCCGCGGCTGGTCGGCGAGACCGGCGGCAAGGACTTCGTGCTCGCGCATCCCTCGGCCGACGTCGACGTGCTGCGGACGGCCTTGGTGCGCGGCGCGTTCGACTACCAGGGGCAGAAGTGCTCGGCGGCGTCGCGCGCGTTCGTCCCGAGGTCGGTGTGGACGCGGCTGCGCGACGACCTGGCCGCCGAGACCGACGCGCTGGCCATGGGCGACGTGGCCGACTTCGGCAACTTCCTGGGCGCGGTGATCGACCGCCGCTCCTACGACAAGGTCACCGCCGCGCAGTCGATGGCGCGCTCCGAGCTGGAGGTGATCGCGGGCGGCACGGCGTCGGACGAGGTCGGCTACTTCGTCCGCCCGACGATCGCGGTCGGCTCCGACCCCACCCACGCCGTGTTCTCGACGGAGTACTTCGGCCCGCTGCTCGCCGTGCACGTCTACGACGACGGCGACTTCGACGCCGTGCTCAAGCAGGTCGACCGCGGCACGCCCTACGCCCTCACCGGCTCGATCATCGCCCGCGACCGCGCGGCGGTGGCGCGGGCCTCGGCGGGGCTGCGGTTCGCGGCGGGCAACTTCTACGTCAACGACAAGCCGAGCGGCGCCGTCGTCGGCCAGCAGCCCTTCGGCGGCGGCCGTGCGAGCGGCACGAACGACAAGGCCGGCTCGATCTACAACCTGATGCGCTGGGTGAGCCCGCGCACGATCAAGGAGACCTTCGTGGCCCCCCGGAGCTCGGGCTACCCGCACCAGAGCTGACAGCCCTGCTTCCCTCCCTCGCCCCAGGTGGTTAGCATAAGGCAACTAAGTACCGAGGGGAGCCACACCATGGCGATCGCCGAGCGGGCGACGGTGCGGGACGCGCCCGGGCCGAACTACAAGTGGATCGCTCTGTCCAACACCACGCTCGGCCTGCTGATGGCCACGATCAACTCCTCGATCGTGCTCATCGCGCTGCCCGACATCTTCCGGGGCATCGGCATCGACCCCCTCGGCCCCGGCAACACCAGCTACCTGCTGTGGATGATCATGGGGTTCCTGGTCGTCACCGCCGTTCTGGTGGTGGGTTTCGGGCGCCTGGGCGACATGTACGGCCGGGCCCGCATGTACAACCTGGGCTTCGTGATCTTCACCGTCGCGTCGATCCTGCTCGCCGTCACCTGGCAGCAGGGCGACGCGGCCGCGCTGTGGCTCATCGGCTGGCGTGTGGTGCAGGGCATCGGCGGCGCGTTCATCATGGCCAACTCCTCGGCGATCCTCACCGACGCCTTCCCCGTGCACCAGCGCGGCACCGCGCTGGGCATCAACGGCGTGGCGGCCATCGCGGGCTCGTTCCTCGGCCTCGTCATCGGTGGCCTGCTCGGCCCGGTGAACTGGCACCTCGTCTTCCTCGTGTCCGTGCCGTTCGGCATCTTCGGCACGATCTGGGGCTTCATCAAGCTGCGTGACACCGGCGAGCGGCGGCCCGCGAAGATGGACTGGTGGGGCAACATCACGTTCGCCGTCGGCCTCGTCGCGCTGCTCGTCGGCATCACCTACGGCATCCAGCCCTACGGTGACAGCGTCATGGGCTGGGGCAGCCCGCTCGTGGGAAGCTGCATCATCGGCGGCATCGCCGTACTGGTCGCGTTCGGGATCATCGAGACCCGCGTCGCGAACCCGCTGTTCACGCTCTCGCTGTTCCGCAGCCGCAGCTTCACCCTCGGCAACGTGGCCAACCTGCTCGCCTCCCTCGGCCGCGGCGGGCTGCAGTTCGTCCTGATCATCTGGCTGCAGGGCATCTGGCTGCCGCAGCACGGCTACTCGTTCGAGGAGACACCGCTGTGGGCGGGCATCTACATGCTGCCGCTGACCGTCGGTTTCCTCGTCGCGGCGCCGCTGTCGGGCGTGCTGTCGGACAGGTTCGGCGCCCGCTGGTTCTCCACCGTCGGCATGGTCCTGTCGGCCGTCAGCTTCGTCCTGCTGGAGATCCTGCCGATCAACTTCGGCTACGGGGCGTTCGCGGCGATCCTGCTGCTCAACGGCATCGGCATGGGCCTGTTCTCCTCGCCCAACCGCGCCGACGTCATGAACAGCCTGCCCCCCGACGCGCGCGGGGCCGGTGCGGGCATGACCGCGACGTTCCAGAACTCCGCGATGGTGCTGTCCATCGGGTTCTTCTTCAGCCTGATGATCGCCGGGCTGTCGCGGAACCTGCCGTCGGTGATGGAGTCGGGCCTGCTCCAGCACGGTGTGCCGGCCGTGGACGCCGCCCGGATCGCCGACCTGCCGCCGGTCGGGGTGCTCTTCGCCGCGTTCCTCGGCTTCAACCCGATCCAGCAGTTGCTCGGGAACGTGCTCACCACGCTGCCCGCCGACCAGGCCTCCTTCCTCACCGGCCGCAGCTTCTTCCCGAACCTGATCTCCGGCCCGTTCGCCGACGGCCTCACTGCCGCGTTCTGGTTCGCCGTCGCCGCCTGCCTCGTCGCCGCCGTCGCGTCGTGGTTCGCGGGGAGCAAGCGGGGATCCGCCTCGCACGAGTCCGTCGGCAGCGAGCCGGCCGCCGTCGCGGGCGAGGCCGGGTCCGGCCCGAGCGAGATCGTCCGCGACGACACGCCCGACTCCGGTGAGCTGTTCGGCGCCGTGCGCACGACGTCCGGATCCGCGGTGGTCGACGGCGTGGTCACCCTCACCGACCAGCACGGGCGGCAGGTCGGGCGCGTCGCGGCGGAGCCCGGCGGACGCTACGCGCTGCGCGGGCTCCAGCCGGGCACGTACACGGTCGTCGCGAGCTCACGGGGATTCCGGCCCGACGTCGCCGCCGTCACGCTGAACGGCAGGGGCGCCGTGCACGACTTCGCCCTCGACGGGCACGGCGGGATCACCGGCACGGTCGGCTCCGGCCGCGGCCCGCTGTCGGGAGCGGTGGTCATGGCCACCGACGCCACGGGCCGCGTGGTCGGCACCGCGCGCACCGCGTCCGACGGCGCGTTCCAGCTGCTCGGGCTGCCGCTGGGACCGACGACGGTCACGGCCGGCCTGCCGGGGCGCGAGCCCACCGCCACGTCCGTGACGATCGGCGCCGACACCGCGTCGGCACTCGAGCAGACCCCCGACCCCGCCGTCGCCGACATCGCGGGACGGCTGCGGATCGCGGCCGGGCGGCTCACGCGGGAGGCGAGCACGCACGGCGACGGCATCACGCCGAGCCGGCTCGCCGCGATGTCGGTACTGGACCGGTGCGGCCCGCTCCGGGTCGGCGCGCTGGCCGAGAAGGCGGGCATCAGCGCGCCGACGACATCGCGGCTGGTCGACTGCCTGGCCGAGCGCGGCCTCGTCCTGCGCACCACCGATCCGGACGACCACCGCGCCACCCGGATCAGCCTCAGCCCGTCGGGCGCCGCCGCACTGCACTCGGTGGGCGAGCTGGGGGTGAGCCTGCTGGCCGATCGCATCGGCGATCTCGGCGAGGGGGACCTGGCCGCGCTGGCGGCGGCACTGCCGGTACTGGAGCGCTTGACCTGAAGCCAGGTTCAGGTCGCACGCTGGGGTCATGACCACTTCGACCACGCTCGGCTACCACGACCTGCCCGGGCTGATGACCCTCATGACGGGCGACGAGAAGCACGGCGCCAGCGCCACGTCCACCCTCGACGTGCTCTGGGTGCTGTACGACCGTGTGCTGCGCACCGACCCGGCCGACCCCGCCCGCGACCGCTTCCTGCTCTCCAAGGGCCACGGACCGATCGCGTACTACGCCGTGCTCGCCGCGAAGGGCCTCCTCTCCCCCGCCGAGCTGCAGGACTTCGGCGGCCCCGATTCCGTCCTCGGCCACCACCCGGACCGCACCCGCGTGCCCGGTATCGAGATCGGGTCCGGCTCGCTCGGCCACGGGCTCGGACTCGCCGTCGGCACCGCGCTGGGGCTGCGCCTCACCGGTGTCGACGCCCGGACCGTCGTGCTGCTGGGTGACGCCGAGCTGGAGGAGGGCAGCAACGCCGAGGCGATCCAGTACGCCGGGCGGGCGCGGCTGCACCGGCTGACCGCCGTCGTGATCGACAACTCGTCGGCGTCGCTGGGCTGGCCCGGCGGGATCGCCCGCCGCTTCTCCGTGGAGGGCTGGTCGACCCTCGACGTGGACGGGCGCGACCACGACGCCCTCGAGCGCGCGTTCGCCGCGAGCGGCGACAGCCCGCACGCAGTGATCGCCCACGTCGAGCCGAAGGAGTCCTGATGACCACGGTGGACCAGCGGGAACGCTTCTACGACCTGCTCCCCGATCTCGTCGCCGGCGACGAACGGCTGGTGGCCGTGCTCGCCGAGATCGGCGCGGGCCGTCTCGATCTCTCGGACATCGGGCCCGCGGCCGACCGCGTCGTCAACGTCGGCATCCGCGAGCAGCTGCTCGTCAGCGTTGCGGGCGGCCTCGCGCTGACCGGGCTCCGGCCGATCGTGCACACGTTCGCGCCGTTCCTCGTCGAGCGGCCGTTCGAGCAGGTCAAGCTCGACCTCGGGCACCAGGACGTCGGTGCCGTGCTGGTCAGCGCAGGCGGATCCTACGACTGGCCGGAGGGTGGCGAGACCCACTTCGGCCCGCGGGACGTGGCACTGCTCGACACGCTGTCGGGCTGGACGGTGCACGTGCCGGGACACGCCGACGAGCTGGAGACGGTGCTGCGCGCGGCGACCCACGGCGACGACCGCGTCTACGTGCGCATGAGCGGGCAGAGCAACGCGGCGCCGCTCGCCGGACCCGACGGCCGGATGCAGGTGCTGCGACGCGGGTCGCGCGGCACGGTGGTGGCCGTCGGCCCGATGGCCGACCGGACGCTCGCCGCGACCGCCGACCTCGACGTCACCGTCCTCTACGCCGCCACGGTGCGCCCGTTCGACGGCGCGACCCTGCGCGCCACGCTGGACACGCCGGACGTCGTGCTGGTGGAGCCCTACCTGCGCGACACGTCCACACCTGCGGTGTCGCGAGCGCTGAACGGGGTGCGCCACCGCGTGCTGGGGCTCGGCGTCGGTCCTGACGAGCTGCGCCGCTACGGCACCCGTGAGCTCCACGACGCGCTGCACGGCCTCGACGAGCAGGGCATCCGCGCGGCGGTCACGGCCTTCCTCGCGGTGTAGCGTCCGGCCCGGACGCGACGCGCGCGGTGTGCACACGGCGCCGTCAGCGCTGCGCCGCCAGGACCTGGCCCACCACCGGCAGCGCCCGCTCCAGCTCCACCCGGGTCGGGCCCGCGTAGCCGAGCAGGATGCCGTGCACGGCCGGCAGACCGTCGTGGTGGCGGGCCAGGCCGTCCAACCCGACACCGCAGGCACCCGCAGCGGCGACGACCCTGCGCTCGGTCGCCGCATCGGGCAGCGGGACCACCACGTGGGCGCCCGCCGCGTCCCCCGCCACCGTGTGCCCGGCCGCCGTCACCGCAGCGGTGACGGCGGCGCGTCGGGCCGCGAGCTCGCGTCGCTGCCGGCGCAGGTGCCGGGCCAGGTCGCCGTGCGCGGCCAGCGCCGTGAAGACGCGCTGGCCGGCTCGGGCGGGCCGGGAGCCCGTGCGGTCGCGGAGGTCGAGCACGGCCGCGCGGACAGCGGGCGGGGCCACGAGCCAGCCCGCGCCGAGCGTCGGCGTGAGCAGCTTGCTCGCCGTGCCCAGGTGGGCGACCACGTCCGGGCCGAGGGAGGCGAGCAGCGGCAGCGGCGCCACGTCGTAGCGCAGCTCGCCGTCGTAGTCGTCCTCGATCACGAGGAAGCCCTCGGCGCGGGCGCGTTCGACCAGCTCCACGCGCCGGGCGGCCGAGAGCCGCGGGCCGAGCGGGAACTGGTGGGCCGGCGTGCAGTACACGGCGGCCGGCCCGCGGGGCAGGGCGGAGACGACGAGGCCGGAGCCGTCGACGGGCACCGGTACGGGCACGAGCCCCGCGGCCCGCAGCGCCGCCACCGCGCGTTGGTAGCCGGGTTCCTCGACGGCCACCCGCGAGCCCGGCGCCAGTGTCCGGGCGATCTCGCCGACGGCACTGCTGCTCCCCGCGGTGGCGAGAACGGCAGCCGGGTCGGCAGGCAGCCCGCGGTGGCGCAGCAGGTGCTCGACGACGGCGGTCCGGAAGGCGAGCAGGCCGACCGGCTCCGGCGTGACGTCCGGCGGGTCGTCGGCGGCGCCCCGCCAGGCCCGGCGCCACGCGGCCCCGTCGAGCACCTCGACACACGGCACCCCCGCCCGCAGGTCGATCTCGACCGCAGGCGCCGCCGCGGCGGGTGCCGACCCCGGCCGGGCGCCTGCGGTCCCCGCGGGTACACCCACCACGTACGTCCCGCTCCCGCGGCGGCCCTCCACCCAGCCCTCGGCGAGCAGCTGGTCGTAGGCGGCCGCGGTGACCGTACGGCTGACGTCCAGCGTGACGGCGAGGGCCCGCGTCGAGGGCAACCGGTCCCCCGCCCGGAAGGTCCCGCCGGCGGCGGCTCCGCGCAGCGCGTCGGCGAGCTGGGTCGCGAGGGAGCGCTCGGTGTCGCGATCCAGCGGGAACGGCGGCAGATCCACGAGTGGCCTCTCACATCCGTCGAGAAGTGGCCCTGTCACGATGCCACTTCCTCGCCCATCCTGGGCCGGTGAGCCTCACCTCCCGCAGCACCATCACCCGCCACCGCGAGCGCGGCCGCACCGACCGTGCCGATCTCCACGCCGTGCTCGACGCCGGGCTGGTGTGCCATCTCGGCCTGGTCCGCGACGGGGCACCGGTCGTGCTCCCCACCGGCTACGGCCGCATCGACGACACCGTCTACGTGCACGGCTCCACGGGCGCCGGCTACCTGGGCATCCTCGACGGCGCGCCGGTCTGCCTGACCGTCACCCACGTCGACGGGATCGTCTACGCCCGCGCGACGTTCAGCCACTCGATGAACTACCGCAGCGCCGTCGTGCACGGCACCGCGCGGCGCGTCACCGACCCGGACGAGCGGTGGGCCGCGCTGCGGGCCGTCGTCGAGCAGCTCGCCCCCGGTTCCTGGGAGCACGCCCGTGAACCCGACGCCCGCGAGCTCGCCGCCACGGCCGTGTTCGCGCTCGACCTGGCCGAGGCGAGCGTGAAGGTCCGCACGGGTCCGCCCGCCGACGACGCCGGGGACATCGCCGCGGGTGGGAGGTGGGCCGGGGTCCTGCCCGTGCGGCCGGCCTTCGGCGAGCCCGACCCCGACCCGACCCTCCCCACCGGCACCCCGCTCCCCGCCCACGTGGCCCACCGCACCGCGTAGGACGCCCTGACCGCGATCACGCCGAGACGGTCGTCCGGATGGTCTACTCGGCGACCGACTGCCTGTGCTCAGCGCGGGGCCGGGGGCGGGGCGGGGGGCCGGGGCGCGTCGGCTAGCGTCGGAGCGCGTGGAAGACGACTATCCGGGAACGCTGCGGCTCGATCTCGTCGAGGAGCTGCACGGCCATTCCGTCGCCGATCCGTACCGGTGGCTGGAGGATCCGGCCGATCCCCGCACCGCACGCTGGTCCGCGGCCCAGGACGAGCTGACCGCCACCCGCCTGGCCGCCCTCCCCGGCCGGGAGGTGCTGGCCCAACGGCTCCGGGCTCTGCTGGGGGCAGGCTCGATCTCGGTCCCGCTGTGGCGCGCCGGCCGCCGGTTCCAGGTGCGCCGCGAGCCCGGCCAGGAGCACGCCGTGGTGCTCGTCACGGAGCCGGACGGCGCCGAGCGCGTGCTGCTGGACCCGACGGCGCTCGACCCGTCCGGCCTCACCACCCTCGACGCCTGGGTGCCGGACCTGGAAGGACGGCGGCTCGCCTACCAGGTCTCGGCAGGCGGGGACGAGCACTCGGTGCTCCACGTCATGGACGTCACCACGGGCGAGGCCGCGGAACCGCCGATCGACCGCTGCCGGTACTCGTCGGTGGCCTGGATCCCCGGCGGGGCGGAGTACTTCTACGTCCGGATGGTCGACGAGGACGAGGCGCCCGACGGCGAGCAGTCCTTCCACCGCCGCGTGTGGCGCCACCGCATCGACACCGGCGCGGACGAGCTGGTCGACGGCCCCGGCCTCTACGACGACCACACCTACTACGGCGTGCAGGTCTCCCGCGACGGCCGCTGGCTGGTCGTCACGGGCAACGTCGGCACGGCGCGCCGCGACAGCGTCTGGATCGCCGATCTCGACGGCGATGCCGCGCTGGTGCCCGTTCTCACCCAGGCCGACGACGTGCAGGCCCGCGCGTGGATCGACCGGGACGGGCTGATGTACGTGATCACCACCGACGGCGCCCCGCGCTGGCGTCTGATGGTCACCGAGCCGACCGCGCCCGGCCGCGAGCACTGGCGTGAGCTGGTGGCCGAGGACCCGGAATCGGTGCTGGAGGGCGTCCGCAGGCTGGAGCAACCCGGCGCGGAGCCGTTGCTCGTCGTCGCCCGCAGCCGCCACGCGGTGGCCGAGCTGGCGCTGCACGCGGTGGCCGACGGAGCACCACGCGGCACCGTGGCGCTGCCCGGCCCCGGTTCGCTGGCCGGGCTCTCGATCGCCGATCGCGACACCCCCGAGCAGGCCGGGAAGCTGTGGATCGGCTGGACCGACTTCGTCACCCCGCCGCAGGTGCACCGGTTCGAGTCGGGCAGCACCGTGCTCGAGGCCACCGCGCCCGGCGTCGTCGACGTGCCCGCCCTCCGCAGCGAGCAACGCGAGTTCACCTCCGCCGACGGGACGACCGTCCGGATGTTCGTCCTCTCCGGGCCACAGCGCGGGCCCCGTCCGACGCTCGTCACCGGGTACGGGGGCTTCGGCATCTCGCGCGAGCCCGGCTACACCGCGTCCGCGCTGGCCTGGGTGCAGGCGGGTGGCGTCTACGTGGTGGTGTCGCTGCGCGGCGGCGGCGAGGAGGGTGACGCCTGGCACCTCGCCGGCAACCGGGGCCACAAGCAGAACGTGTTCGACGACCTCCACGCCGCCGCACAGGCCCTGATCGACGAGGGCACGACCACGGCCGAGCAGCTGTCGATCCAGGGCGGTTCCAACGGCGGGCTGCTCGTCGGCGCGGCGCTCACCCAGCGGCCCGAGCTGTACCGCGCCGTCGTCTGCTCGGCCCCGCTGCTGGACATGGTGCGGTACGAGGAGTTCTCGCTCGGCCGCACCTGGAACGACGAGTACGGCACGGCCGCCGACGCGACCGAGCTGGGATGGTTGCTGTCCTACTCCCCGTACCACCACGTGGTGGAGGGCACCACCTACCCGGCGGTGCTGTTCACGGTGTTCGACTCCGACACCCGGGTCGATCCCCTCCACGCACGCAAGATGTGCGCCGCCCTGCAGCACGCCACCGCGGGTGATCCCGACACCCGTCCGATCCTGCTGCGCCGCGAGACCGACGTCGGGCACGGCGCCCGGTCGGTCTCCCGCACCGTCGACCTCGCGGCGGACCAGCTGGCGTTCCTGGCCGCGCACACCGGACTGGAGATCTGAGCAGTGATGGAGAGCCTCTTCCCGGGCCAGCCGGTGTGCGTCGCCGACGCCGGATCGTGGTGCGCCACGTTCTACCGGATCACCGACAGCGACTTCCTCGCACGCTCCGCCGACACGATCGTCTCCGTCACGATCCAGATCGTCTTCATCGTCGTGCTCGCGTTGATCGCGCGGTGGGCCGCGCACCGGCTGATCCGGCGCATCATCGACGGGGCCATGACCTCCGGGGTGTCGCGCCTGATCACCCGCACCCCCCGGACCGAGAACGCCCCGCCCCCCACGCTGCGCCGTGCCCAGCGGGCCCGCACGATCGGCTCGGTCCTGCGGTCCATCAGCTCCGCGGTGATCCTGACCGTCGCCGCGATCATGGTGTTGGGCGCCTTCGGCCTGAACCTCGCCCCGATCCTCGCCTCCGCCGGCATCGTGGGAGTGGCCGTGGCGTTCGGCGCGCAGAACCTGGTACGGGACTTCATCTCCGGCATGCTCATGCTGCTGGAGGACCAGTTCGGTGTGGGCGACAGCGTCGACGTCGGCGGATCGGCGATCGGTGTCGTCGAGTCGGTCGGCCTGCGTATCACCACACTGCGCGGCGACGACGGCACCGTCTGGTACGTCCGCAACGGGGAGATCCAGCGCGTGGGCAACAGGAGCCAGGGCTTCGCGAAGGCCGTGGTCGACCTGGCCGTCGCGCACCACGCCGACATCGCGAAGGCCATCAGGATCGCCGGTACGACCGCCACCGAGCGGCTCACCAGTGAGGACGTCGCCGACGACGTCCTCGAACCGGTCGACGTGGGCGGTGTGGAGAAGATCGGGTCCGAGGGCGTCACGCTGAGGTTGACCGTGCGGGTCGCCCCGGGCAAGGAGGCCCGCATACAACGGGCGCTGTACGTCGCCATCACCACCGCCTTCGACGAGGCCGGCATACCCCGTCCCGGCCAGCAGCCCACCTCCGACCTGGCGAGGAACGAGCCGTCGCTGCCGTAGGCGATGATGGGGGCGTGACCGATCCCGCGAACTTCTACGCCGAGGTCGGCGGCGCGCCCGTCTTCGACAAGATCGTCTCCCGCTTCTACGAGCGGGTGGCGCAGGACGAGGTGCTGCGGCCGCTCTACCCCGAGGAGGATCTCGGCCCGGCCGAGGACCGGCTCCGGATGTTCCTCGAGCAGTACTGGGGCGGCCCACGCACCTACTCCGACCAGCGCGGACACCCGCGCCTGCGCATGCGGCACGCCCCGTTCAAGGTCGGCCCGATCGAGCGCGACGCCTGGCTGGCGGCCATGCGCGTGGCCGTCGACGAGGCCGGTCTCGACGAGGCGCACCACGCACAGCTGTGGCAGTACCTCCAGTACGCCGCGGCCAGCATGGTCAACTCCACCTTCTGACGCCCGGGCGAGGTGAGGCAGGATGCCCGCGTGCAGTGGTGGCGGGGGGCGGCGGTCTACCAGGTCTACGTCCGCAGCTTCTCCGATTCCGACGGTGACGGCGTCGGCGACCTCGACGGCATCCGCGCCCACCTCGGCTACCTGGAGCTGTTGGGTGTCGACGCGCTCTGGCTGACTCCCTGCTACCCCTCACCGATGGCCGACCACGGCTACGACGTGGCCGACCCGCGGGCCATCGAGCCCGCCTTCGGCGACCTCACCGTGTTCGACGGCCTCGTCGACGACGCCCACGAGCACGGCCTGCGGATCGTCATCGGTCTCGTGCCCAACCACACCTCGGCCGAGCATGCGTGGTTCCGCGCCGCCGTCGCTGCGGAGCCGGGGAGCCCCGAGCGGGCCCGCTACCACTTCCGGGCCGGTCGGGGTGACCACGGCGCCGAGCCGCCCAACGACTGGACGAGCATGTTCGGCGGGCCCGCCTGGACCCGCCTCCCGGACGGCGAGTGGTACCTGCACCTCTTCGCCGCCGAGCAACCCGACCTCAACTGGGCGAATCCGGAGGTCTGGGCCGATCTGGAGACGACGCTGCGGTTCTGGCTGGACCGCGGCGCCGACGGCTTCCGCATCGCGGTCGCGCACGGCATGAGCAAGCCCGACGGCCTGCCCGACGCCGGCGCGACCCCCGGCGGCGACCCGCGGTTCGACGACGACGGCGTGCACGACCTGCACCGCCGGATCCGCGCCGTGATCGAGGAGTACCCCGACCGGATCGTGGTCGGCGACGTGCCCGTCCAGGACGACGAGCGCTTCGCCCGCTACCTGCGCCCCGACGAGCTGCACCTCGCGTTCGACGTCCGGCTCATGCGGGCCCCGTTCGACGCGGCCGCGGTGAGGGAGGCGGTGCAGGACTCCATGGCGGCCGTCGAGCGGGTGGGAGCCGTCCCCACGTGGGCGATCTCCGGACACGACATCTCCCGGCCCGCCTCCCGCTACGGCCCGCCCGGCACGGACCGGGCCAGGGCGATGGCGCTGGTCACGATCGCGCTGCCCGGCACCGTCGTCCTCTACAACGGCGACGAGCTCGGCCTGCCCGACGCTCCCCTTCCCGACGACGCGCTGCAGGACCCGGTGTGGGAACGGTCCGGGCGCACCGTGCGCGGCCGCGACGCCTTCCGCGTCCCGCTGCCGTGGGAAGGTGGCCGGCCGGGCTACGGGTTCACCACCGGGCAGCCCTGGCTGCCGATGCCCCCCGACTACGGGACGCTCACCGTCGCCGAACAGCTGGAGGACACCGGCTCCACGCTGTCGCTGGTGCGGCGCGCCCTGGAGCTGCGTGCCAGCCACCCGGGCTTCACCGGCACCGAGCTCGAGTGGTTCGGGGCCCCGGACGGCTGCCTCGCGTTCCGCCGCTCGGGCTCGACGCTGGTGTGCGCGCTCAACACGTCCGAGGAGCCGGTGGTGCTCCCGCCCGGCGACCTGCTGCTGAGCAGCGGCCCCCTCGACGACGGCATGCTCCCGCCCGACACGGCGGTCTGGCTGGCGTAGGCGCAGCGGCTCCGCCGCCCGTGCGACCCGGGTCAGGCCAGCAGCAGCGGCAGGGCCGTGAGGCGCCGGCGGACGACCGCGCCGTAGCGGGCGTCCAAGCGCATCCACGAGCCGGTGGCCGAGACCCGCACGGTGTCGTCGGCGGCCCCGCTGCCCAGGAAGCCCATCCCGGACAGCGCGAAGAGGCATCGCAGCGGCACCTTCACCGCCGCCGTGCCACCGGACGCGTCGGTGACGGTCAGCACCGTCTGGTCCAGCAGCGACGCGGGCGGGCCCATCGGGCCTGCGTTCTCCCGGGCGACGGCCAGGCCACGCTCGGTGAGCCCCTCCAGCTCGGCGGCCGGAACGTCGTCGACCGGCTCCCAGCCCTCGGCCGGTGGGAGCGGGCCGGGCCAGAGCCCGCCCGTCCCGGGGTCGACCGTCTCGCTCCGCTCGACGCTCAACGCCGTGAGCAGTGCGGGCGCCGGGGTCGTGACGTCGGCCGGGTCGAGCGTGCCGTGCACCGTGCGGGTGGCCAACACCTCGAACGGGGTGGTGGCCCACGCCGTCACCGTGCCGTCGGCGGCGCGGAGCCGGACGGTGGCCGCCTGGTCGAGCCGCACCACCCGCCCGATGAACGAGCCGAGGTCGCCACGCTCGCCGGGATCGGGCACGCGGAGCGCGGTCATGCCCACTTCTCCAGGAACGCGCGCTCGTCGGCGGTGACCCGGCGCGGCCGCTGCACGCCGAGGTCGAACAGGGCCATCGCGGTCGTCGCCTCGATCGCCACCGGATCGGTCTCGGCCGGCCCGTCGTGCAGGGCGTAGGAGATCCGGAACGACGCGGCGCGCACCTGGTCCACCCACAGCTCGACGCACAGCGGCGCCGACCGGTGGGCGACCTGACGCCGGTAGCGGACGCCGAGCTCGACCACCAGGAGCCCGGAGGCGAACCCGTCCACGCCGGAGGCGGCGGCGGCGTCGAAGAACAGGTCGATCCGGGCCTCCTCCAGCAGCGTCACGGCACGCGCGTGGTTGAGGTGCCGGTAGGCGTCCTGATCGGTCCAGCGCAGGGGCACCTGCGTGACGAAGCGGCTCACACCTGCCACCCTCTCACCCTGCCCCCACCCGCGAGTCGGGGCGTAGGTGCGCGCGAGCCGCGCAGGGATCAGCGGGCCAGGCCTCGGAGCTGGCGCGACACCACCGACAGGGTGGCCAGGTCGAGCTGGCCGGCCGTGCCCACCTCGTGCAACGCCGCCCTCGCCCGCACCAGTCGCGACGCGTTGGCCTGCTCCCACTGCTCGATCGCGGTCTCCACCGGCGTCTCCGGTGCCGATTCCCGCAGCGCGTCGAGGGTGATGGCGCGCAGCGAGCCGTACAGGTCGTCGCGCAGGGCGAGACGGGCCAGCGCGTGCCAGCGATCGCCGCGCTCCAGTGCCGACACCGAGGTCAGGGCCAGGTCGATGCCCAGGTGCTCGGACATCGCGTAGTAGAGCGCAGCCACCTCGGAGGGGTCGCGGGGTTCACGGTCGCGCTCGGCCAGCTCCGTCAGCTCGATGACGTCGAGCAGGCCGTAGCCGTACATCAGCGCTGCGCACCGCTCGGCGGTCTGGTCCTCGAATCCCGCCGCGCGGAACTCGGAGCAGCGGCCCAGCACCAGCTCGCGCTCACGACCGCGCAGCAGCTCCGGCAGCTGCGACCGGAGCTCGCGCACGCCCTCGGCGAACCTCGCCACCGTCGCTCCCACCGCCAGGGGCTGCGGCCGGGTGGTGAGGAACCAGCGCGACGCGCGGTCCAGCAGCCGCCGCGACTCCAGCGCGATCGCGTCCGACACGGCGGTGGGCACGGCCGGATCGCGCAGCTCCTCCCAGAGCGCGGGCAGGTCGAACACCACGGTGGTGACGGCGTAGGCCCGCACGGCGTCGGTGACGGTCGCGGACAGCTCCTCGCCGAGCCGGAACGCGTAGGTGATGCCGGCGCCGTCGACCATCTCGTTGACCAGCAGCGTGGTGACGATCTCGCGGCGCAGCGGGTGCCTGGCGATCGCGGCGGGGAACCGCTCGCGCATGGCCTGCGGGAAGTAGCCGGCCAGCCGGCCCGCGAACGCGGCGGCGTCGGGCAGGTCCGTGGCCAGCACCTGCGCGGTGAGATCGAGCTTCGTGTGGGCGAGCAGCGTGGACAGCTCGGGGCTGGTGAGACCCTCGTTCGCCGCGTCCAGCGCCGCGAAGCCCTCGACGCTCGGCAGCACGTCCAGCTCGCGGTCGAGACCGTGGCGCACCACCAGGTCGGCCGTCAGGCGGCCGTGCACTCCTGCCATGTCGGCGGCGTGTGCCCGGGCGATGCCCAGCACGTTGTTCTGGTCGCGGTTGTCGGCGAGCACGAGCTCCCCGACCTCGTCGGTCATCTCGACGAGGACGGCGTTGCGAGCTGCGCGCTCCAGATCTCCCGCCGCGACGAGCCGGTCCAGCAGGATCTTGATGTTGACCTCGTGGTCGGAGCAGTCGACACCCGCGGAGTTGTCGATCGCGTCCGTGTTGATCTTGCCGACACGCGCGAACTCGATGCGCCCGCGCTGGGTGAGCCCCAGGTTGCCGCCTTCGCCCACGACCTTGACGCGCAGGTCGCGCCCGTCGGCCCGCACCGCGTCGTTGGTCTTGTCGCCGGCGTCCGCGTGCGACTCGGTGGACGCCTTGACGTACGTGCCGATCCCGCCGTTCCACAGCAGGTCGGCGGGCGCGCGCAGGATCGCGGCGATCAGGTCGGGCGGGCTGAGCGTGGCCACGTCGTCGGCCAGCCCGAGTGCCGCCCGCATCTCCGGGCCCACCGGGACCGACTTCGCGGTGCGCGGCCACACCCCGCCGCCGGCGCTGATCAGCTCCCGCGAGTAGTCGTCCCACGACGAACGGGGCAGGGCGAACACCCGCTCGCGCTCCGCGAAGCTCACGGCCGCGTCCGGCGTCGGGTCGACGAACACGTGCCGGTGGTCGAAGGCCGCGAGCAGCCGGATGTGGCGCGAGAGCAGCATCCCGTTGCCGAAGACGTCACCGGACATGTCACCGACCCCGACGACCGTGAACTCGTGGGTCTGCGTGTCGATGCCGAGCTCACGGAAGTGCCGCTTGACGCTCTCCCACGCGCCCTTGGCCGTGATGCCCATGGCCTTGTGGTCGTAGCCGACGGAGCCTCCCGACGCGAACGCGTCGCCGAGCCAGAAGCCGTAGGACGCGGCGACGTCGTTGGCGGTGTCGGAGAACTTCGCGGTGCCCTTGTCGGCCGCGACCACGAGATACGAGTCGTCGCCGTCGTGGCGCACGACGTCGGGCGGCGCGACGGTGACCCCGTCCACGAGGTTGTCGGTGACGTCGAGCAGCCCGGAGATGAACGTGCGGTAGCAGAACTCGACCTCGGCCGGGTCGGGCCGCGCGGCACGCACGACGAACCCGCCCTTCGCGCCCACCGGGACGATCACGGCGTTCTTCACCGCCTGCGCTTTGACCAGCCCGAGTATCTCCGTGCGGAAGTCCTGCGGCCGGTCCGACCAGCGCAGCCCGCCCCGCGCGACGGCCCCGAACCGGAGGTGCACACCCTCGATCCGCGGCGAGTACACGAAGATCTCGAACTTGGGACGCGGCGCCGGCATGTCCGGCACCTGCGACGGATCGAGCTTGAACGAGAAGAACGCGCGCTCGCGGAACCAGTTGGTGCGCAACGTCGCGGTGATCATCGCGAGGAAGCCGCGCAGGATCCGGTCGGCGTCCAGGCCTGTGACGGCGTCGATGCGGGTCCGCAGGTCGGCCAGTGCGGCGTCCTCGGCGGCGGCCCGGTCGTCGAGGGCCGGGTCGAAGCGGGCGCGGAACAGGGCGATCAGCCCGCGGGCGACGTCCGGCTGGCCGAGCAGCGTGTCCGCCATGTACTGCGGGCCGTACGGGCTGCCGAGCTGGCGGGCGTAGCGCGCGTAGGCGCGCAGCGCCGCCACCTCCCGCCAGGTCAGGCCGGCCCGCAGGACGAGCGCCGAGAACCGGTCGGTCTCCGCGTCGCCGCGCCAGGCCGCACTGAACGCCTCGCAGAAGCCGGCCTCGACGTCGGCCGCCGTGTGCTGGACGACCGCCGCCCTCGTCGGCTCGTCGAGACGCAGGCCGAAGTCGTAGACGAACGCCCGCATCCCGTCGGCCCGGACGAACTCCGAGGGACGCTCGTCGAGCACGTCCACCCCGAGCTGTTGCAGGTGCGGCAGCACGGAGGTGAGGGTGGCAGGTGCTCCGGCGAGGTACAGCGTGAACCGCTGGTCCGCCGGGCCGCCGTCCAGCGCCGCACGCGTGTGGACCGCGAAGTCACCGGGCGTGGTCAGGGCGACGATCCTGCGGATGTCCTCGACGGCCTCCTCGGGGCGGACGACGGCCTTGTACTCGGCGGGGATGCCCGGCAGCTGCGCGGCGACCTCCTGGGTGTCGGCGCCGGGAGCCGACAGCAGCCGGTCGTCCCAGGTGCGGACGGCCGCCGTCAGCTCGTCCTGCAGGCCCGCGACGTCGACGCCCGTGTAGCCCACCGCGTCCGGCTCGGAGTAGACGGTGAAGTGGACGAGCGCGAGCCGCGACTCCGACACGCGCGCGGTGTAGTCGACCGAGGTGCCGCCGAGGCGGCGCTGGAGCACCGCGGACATCGCCAGCCGCGACGACGTCGTGTAGCGGTCGCGCGGCAGGTAGACCAGGCAGGACAGGAACCGCCGGTACGGGTCGGGCCGCAGGAACAGCCGCACGGCCCGCTGCTCACCTGCCGCGAGCACGCCGACCGCGGTGTCGTGCAGGCGCTCCTCGCTCGCGCTGAACAGCTCCTCGCGCGGCAGCCCGGAGATCACCTCGAGCATCTGCTGGCCCGAGTAGGACTCCAGCGGGAACCCGGCCCGGTGGATCGCGTCGCGCACCCGGCGCTCGATGACGGGGATGTCGAGCACGCTCTCGTACAGCGCGGGCACGGTCAGCGTCCCGAGGAACCGGTGCTCGCCGGTGAGCCGACCTGCGGCGTCGACGGTGCCGACGGCCAGGTAGTACGGGTGCACGGGGCGCAGCGGGCTCGGCGCGTTGGCGCGGGTGATCACGAGCACGCCGTGCGGCCGGTCGCCGTCGGCGGGGTGCGGCGTGAACGTGGCGGCGATCTCGGAGCCGCTGCGCAACACCCCGAGGCCCGACTCGGGCTCGGCCCGCAGGCCGTCGGGATCGGCCACGTAGTGCCGGTAGCCGAGAAACGTGAAGTGGCCGTCGGCGAGCCAGCGCAGCAGGGAGGCGACGTCGGCGGGGCGGATCCGCTCGGGCCCGACCGGTGCGGTGGGCAGCTCGCCGGCCAGGTCACGAGCGCGCTGTTCCATCGCCTCCGCGTCCTCGACGACTTCCCGCACCGCGCTGAGGACGGCACCGATCGAGCGCTCCAACTCGGCGGGCGCATCGGACATCGGGGCCAGGTCGAGGTGGATCCAGGACTCGGCCTGCGCTTCGGCGGGCGGCGAGTCCGGATCGGCCGAGGTCAGGATCTCGGCCAGCTTGCCGTCCGGGGCACGCCGGACGATGACGATCGGGTGCAGCACCCGCCGCACCTCGCCACCCGCCTTGCCGACGGCCGCGAGCAGCGCCCCCACCAGGAACGGCATGTCGTCGGTGACGACCTCGACGACCGGACCTCTCGCCCCCTCGCGGACGCGGACGACAGGCTCGCCCGCAGTGCGCTGCCCGGCCACTTCCAGGTGCCCCTGGGCGGCCGCCTCCAGCATCGGGAGCTGATCGGCCGGCACGC
The DNA here is from genome assembly GCA_038320445.1 of Mycobacteriales bacterium. GTDB lineage: Bacteria > Actinomycetota > Actinomycetes > Mycobacteriales > Pseudonocardiaceae > Pseudonocardia. The sequence continues at coordinate 5,473 of JBBQEF010000026.1, read as the reverse complement.
CGTCCAGATCCGGGGCGTGCCGGGCGTAGAGGGCGGTGAGCGCGGTCAGGTCGGGATCCAGCACACGAAGACCCTAACGCCGCCGGGCGGCCGTACGGGCCACCCGTCCTTACCTCGTCAGATGCTCCGGTAGGCGGCGAGGGCGCCCGCGAGGAGGTCGGCGAGACCCAGTCCGTCGGTCGAGTCCGCCGCGTCCACGGGGGCGGGCTCGGCCGCGGCCGGGGTGTCCTGCTCCCGCTTGCGCCGCCTGCCGCCTGCAGGCGGGGGCCCGGCAGCGTCGGCGCGGAAGGGGGTGCCGCTCGACCGGCCGTGCCGGCCATCGCCCCTGGACGCGGCCGGCCGCTCCTCCCGCAGCGGCGCGTTGCCCGGCCTGTCGGTGTCGGCAGTCGCCGCAGCGCCGACGTCCAGCCGGTGCAGCAGCTGCGCGCCGACCGGACCGTCGACATCGTGGACGGCCGCCCGGAGCCGGGTGCCGGGGAGCGCGTCGGCCGTGACGACGAGCTCGAAGACCCCCGGCAGGGTGCGATGCATCCACTCGGTGGACCGGGACCGGCTCCACCCCGGCAGCACGATCGACAGTGCATCGGCGTCGTCATGGCGCATCCGTCCGCCGGACGGGATGCGACCGCTCAGCTGGTCGGCCACGGCCCGGACGACCGCGCCCGCCCGCCGACCGGCGAAACGCCGCCCGTCCCGGGCGAGGTCGATGACCACCACGCAGCCGTCGGCGCCGGACCGGCCCTGGGCCGGCGCCGGCGGCTCCGACCAGGCTCGGTCGAGCTCGGCCGTCGCGTCCTTGCGCCAGCTCCCGGAGTCGGTACCGGGATCAGCGGGGAGATCGTCGAGGTGCGGCTCCGGCACCACGGCCTCGGCCGCTCTGTCGTCGGGTTCGGCGCGACGACGGCGGCCGCCCCCGGCGCCACGGTGCGGGGTGGCGTCGGCCGGGACCCACCCCGCCGACCGGCGCGCCCGGCTCCAGCCCACCGCCGACCAGGATCCCGTCGACCACGGGTTCGCGGCCCGGTGCGGCGGCGCGGGCTCGGGCGGAGCAAGGGGGTCCGGTTCGATCCCGACGACTGGTAACGGGTCCTGGAGCACTTCCTGACGGCCCCGCTGTTCCCGGTCGTCCGCCCGCTGCCGGGACTCGACGAGGAAGCGGCCGATCGGCGACTCGTCGGTCCATCCCTTCCACGGGTTGTCGGATCCGGTGGGGCTCCCGGGCTGTTCCTCCGGCGCGCGGCCGCCACCGTCACCGTGCCGCAGCGCGCTGTCGGGGCCCACGCCGTTCCCGTCGGACCCGGCTGCTGTGGTCGCGCGACGCCGCCCGGTGCCGTTCTCTCCCGGTTCCGGGAGGGATGTGGTCGGCCCGGAATCCGGTGGGCCGGCCGGCCGTGAGCCGAGATCCGCCGCGTTGCCGGTGGCCGGCACGGATCTCCCGAACCGACCGCGGCCGTTGCCGGCCCGTCCGTGTGAGGGCGCGTCGGCCGGGGTCTCGACCGGCTCGGGACCCCAGCCGTCGCCCGAGCCGTTCCAGGCCGAGCGATCACGCGCGATCGCTGCACTCCAGTCGTTCCACGGCCCGCCGGCCGTGGCCGCACCGTCCTGCACCGGCGGGCGGAGGGGTCCGTGACGTTCGCGACCGTGCGGCCCCGCGGTCGTCGGGGCTCCACCGCGCTCGCGACGGCCGTTGTCCGCGCCGTTGCGGCTCTCCGCGTGGCGATGACCCGAGTCACCGGCGGGAGCCCCTTCCGCGACCGAGTGGCCGGCATCGTCGTAGGCCGGGGGGACGACGGCATCGAGCGCGGCACGGAACCGGGTGCCCCGCCGTGCGTCGCGTTGCCGGGCGTCGAGCCCGAGCGTCATGGACTCGAGGGCGCTGCCGGTGCGATCCGACTTCTCCTGCAGCGCGGCGAGCGTCGACCAGCACACCGACTGCAGATCCGGTACGTCGCTCCCGGCCGCGTCACGGGCCGCCTGCTCCAGCGCCCCGGCTGCCGCCTCGGTGTCGGTGCCGGCGACCGCGCGGGCCACGGTGAGGTGCAGCAGGGCGAGCTGGCGGCTGGGGTGTGCCGTCTCCCGAAGCCGTGGTTCGAGGGGGGAACACCTCTCCCTGGCTTCCACGAACCGGCCGGTCTCGAGCAGACCCGAGATCCACTCCGCGACGAGCCCCGCCTCGACGTGCAGTGACGGGCTGTCCGACCGGTGACCGCGGGCGCGGTCGAGACAGACGAGGCCGGCAGCGGCGTGCTCGACAGCCGCGGTGCCGCGCCCGGCCCGCCGCTCGGCGGCAGCGGCCACCAACGACGCGACCGCTGATCCGACGGCACCACCCCGACCGCCGACCAGCGCCCAGGTGGCCTCCACACGCCGGATGAGCCCGGGCACCGACGGCGGGCGGTCCTGCATCGCGCAGCGGGCGAGCGCGCACAGCGCATCGGCCTTCAGCTCCGGCGCGGTGTCCGCGACCGTGACCGGCGTGAGCAGGGTGCGTGCGGTCGACGATCGGCCGGCGCCCGCCGCGAGCACCGCGAGCTCCACCCGGAGCCGGTCGGCCGCCGGGTGCTCGAGCAGGTGGGAACCCCGCCCGGCGAGGCCGTCGAGGATGTCGGACGCGCACTCGCGCCCGTCCCCCGTGGCCGACCTGGCGTGGACCGCCCAGCCCGCAGCCTGCAGCCAGGCGGCGTCATCGCCATCCGACCGGGCGATCTCCAGGACGTGGTCGGCGATCGCCGCCGTGAGGTCCGGGCGCGACCACCGCAGAGCAGCCGCCGCCCCGAGCACTCCTACGCCGTCATCACCGCTCACCGCTCGCGTCAACGCCACCCGACCTCCAGACGTTCAGGGCATCCCCTGCGCAGCCAACGATGATCACGAGTACCACATCTTACTCTCAGTCACGAGTGAGCTTACGATGCGTGACTCGGTGCGGGCGGGCGGCCTCCACCCCGAGGCGCTCGATCTTGTTCTTCTCGTAGGCCTCGAAGTTGCCCTCGAACCAGAACCACGACGCCGGAGTGTCGTCGCTGCCCTCCCACGCGAGGATGTGGGTGACCACGCGGTCGAGGAACCACCTGTCGTGGGAGATCACGACAGCGCAGCCGGGGAACTGCTCCAGGGCGTTCTCCAAGGATCCCAGCGTCTCGACGTCCAGGTCGTTGGTGGGCTCGTCGAGCAGGATCAGGTTGCCGCCCTGCTTGAGCGTCATGGCCAGGTTCAGCCGGTTGCGCTCGCCGCCGGAGAGGACGCCTGCCGGCTTCTGCTGATCGGGCCCCTTGAACCCGAACGCCGCGACGTAGGCGCGCGAGGGCATCTCGGTCTGCCCGACCTTGATGTAGTCGAGGCCGTCGGACACGGTTTCCCACACGTTCTTCTTCGGGTCGAGCCCGGATCGGTTCTGGTCGACGTAGGACAGCTGCACCGTCTCGCCGATCTTCACGGAGCCGGAGTCCGGCTCTTCGAGACCGACGATCGTCTTGAACAGCGTGGTCTTGCCGACGCCGTTGGGCCCGATCACGCCCACGATGCCGTTGCGCGGCAGCGTGAACGACAGGTCCTTGATCAGCACCCGCCCGTCGAAGCCCTTGTCGAGATGGTCGATCTCCACCACGATGCTGCCGAGCCTCGGGCCCGCCGGGATCTGGATCTCCTCGAAGTCCAGCTTGCGGTGCGACTCCGCCTCGGCGGCCATCTCCTCGTAGCGCTGCAGCCGGGCGCGGCTCTTCGCCTGCCGCGCCTTCGCTCCGGACCGCACCCAGGCCAGCTCGTCGGTGAGCCGCTTCTGCAGCTTGATGTCCTTGCGCCCCTGCACCGCGAGGCGCGCGGCCTTCTTCTCCAGATAGGTGGAGTAGTTGCCTTCGTAGGGGTAGGTGTGCCCACGATCGATCTCGAGGATCCACTCCGCGACGTTGTCGAGGAAGTACCGGTCGTGCGTGACGGCCAGTACAGCGCCGGCATAGCTGGCGAGGTGCTGCTCCAGCCACAACACGCTCTCGGCGTCCAGGTGGTTGGTCGGCTCGTCGAGGAGCAGCAGATCGGGCTTGCTCAGCAGGAGCTTGCACAGCGCCACCCGACGCCGCTCGCCCCCCGAGAGGGTGGTGACCGGGGAATCGGGCGGCGGGCACCGCAACGCGTCCATGGCCTGGTCGAGCTGGGAATCGAGCTCCCACGCGTCGTTGTGGTCGAGGATCTCCTGGAGCTGGCCCATCTCCTCCATCAACTCGTCGGAGTAGTCGGTGGCCATCTGCTCGGCGATCGCGTTGTAACGGTCGAGCTGCTGCTTGATCTCGCCCAACCCCTCCTCGACGTTGCCGAGGACGGTCTTCTCCTCGTTGAGCGACGGCTCCTGCATCAGGATGCCGACCGTCGCACCGGGCTTGAGGTACGCCTCGCCGTTGTTGGGCTGATCCAGCCCCGCCATGATCTTGAGGACGCTCGACTTACCGGCCCCGTTCGGACCGACGACGCCGATCTTCGCGCCCGGCAGGAAGTTCAGCGTCACATTGTCGAGGATGACCTTGTCGCCGTGGGCCTTGCGGACCTTCAGCATGCTGTAGATGAACTCTGCCACGCCCTGATGGTAGTTGCGTGCCGTTCAGACCCCGACGGCCGCCTCTCCGGTACGGACCCCGGCGGGCCGTGGATCGCTCCACGGATCGTCCGGCGGCGCCGTGCGCTGCCCGGGTGCCTCGCTCTCGGCCACGCCCGGCTCCCCCTCCTCGCGCCCGACGGGTTCGCCGGCGTCCCACGGGATCTCGTCCGCAACGCCATCGGCCTCCCTGCGGCCGTCCTCGGAGCCTGCGGCGGCAAGCGCTGCGGCGCGCGCCTTCTTGGTGAGAACGGCGGTGCACCGCTGCAGGTCGGGGCCGAGCGACCAGGCCTCGAGCTCGGTGAGCGTGTTCTGGACCCCGTCCTTCTCGTACTCCCGGGTGTAGAGCCGCCCATGGGCCATCACCGGATCACCCGACCGCAGCGACGAGAAGGCGTTCTCCGCGAGCCCACGCTTGCACACCACGGTGACGAACAGCGTCTGCCCGTCGGTCCACTGCCCGGCGGCGCGGTCGAAACGGCGCTCCGTGCACGCCATCCGGCCGCTCACCTTCAGCGAGCCATCGGCGAACCAGACCTGTTTCAGCGGTGTGACCAACCGACCCACCACGGTCACGGTCGTCTCGAACATCGTGTGCTCCTCGTCCTCGGTTTCGGCTTCCGAGAACCAGCGTGCCCACCTCGGCCCCGCCACGACAGGGGCCGTTCGGAACTGTGGATGGCCGGCGGGCGATGTGGACAACGTGCCCCTGAGGACGACAAAAAAGGGTGGATCCCCGTCTTTCGACGGGGATCCACCCCTGATGTTTGATGTCGGCGGCGACCTACTCTCCCACACCCTGACGAGTGCAGTACCATCGGCGCTGGTGGGCTTAGCTTCCGGGTTCGGGATGGGACCGGGCGTTCCCCCACCGCCACAACCACCGAC